>CAZMSA010000063.1:0-18727 GCA_964568825.1 uncultured Rhizobiaceae bacterium
GACACTTATCAGGCGCTGGCCGTGACACACGCACTTTTCAAACACGCTCTGAGTTTCTGGTTCCGCAGTTGCTTCCGCTTGACCTTCTGCTCCTGCAACTGCTTCTGCTTGAGTTTCTGCTCCTGCAACTGCTTTTGCTTGAGTTTCTGGTTCCACAGTTGCTTCTGCTTGGCCTTCTGGTTCTGCAGTTGCTTCTGTTTGACCTTCTGGTTCTGCAACTGCTTCTGCTTGAGCTTCTGGTTCTGCAGTTGCTTCCGCTTGGCCTTCTGCTCCTGCAACTGCTTCTGCTTGAGCTTCTGGTTCCGCAGTTGTTTCTGCTTGAGCTTCTCGTTCTGCAGTTGCTTCTGTTTGATCTTCTGGTTCTGCAGTTGCTTCTGCTTGGCCTTCTGGTTCTGCAGTTGCATCGGCATTTTCTCGCCGTGCTTCTTGTGCCAGGCCTTCACTTCATTGAGGGATTTGAGCCTTCTGGGCTTGTGTTTGCCGCCCTTGTGAACCCGTGGGGCGTAGACTTCGATGAAGCCGCCCTGGCGCCGGGCGCGCATGCCGGGCTTGCGGCCCTCCCGGACCCTGTAGGCCCGCACCCTCTTGTGGGTCCACCTTTCGACGATGGATACGCCGATGACATTGTTGATCACGACATTGTTGACGATCCTCACATGACCCACCGGCCGGGCATGACGAAAGAACGGATCGGCGCGGTGGCGATCGCGGATGATGACAGCGGCCAGGTTGACCGAAAGGAAGGCGTGCGATGGCACGACCTGCCAGTAGAAATCCGGCAGTGGTCCAATGGTGACGTTGACACCGCCATTGTCGGGATAACCGACCGGCATCGGCGCCCAGCCGACATAATCGTCGGAGCGCCGCCACGACACCCAGGCCGGTGCCCAGCGGTAGCCGGGCACCCAGTACCAGCCGATTTCGGGCGAAAAGCCCCAACGGCCATAGTGATAGGTCGCCCAACCGAACGGCTCGGCCGATACCCACAACCATCCGTACCGGTCGGTGTAGACCCAATGGCCAAGCTCATAAGGCCGCCAGTGGGCTGGCCGCCTGGTTGGCACCCACACGGTACGGCCGCGGTACTGGACCCAGTCGCCGTAAGGCGCCAGACGATCATAGAAACTGCCGAAATTGATCGATATGCCGACACTGACCCCGGCCGCGGCCGGCGCCGCAAGGATGAGGGTTGCCACAATGGGCGCGGCCACGGCGATGACGGCGGCGGCGGCCATGCGCAGCAATGACAGGCGCCATGGTGCTGGCTTCAACTTCATGGTCAATCTCCTTATTTACCCAAGATAACTAAGTGCGCCGTTTGCCGAAAATGTGTCGGCGCAACCTCGATCGCGGACTCCACAAATCGACGCGGCTCTGGCATTGTCGCCCGGCATGGATCTCGAAGCCGAATACAGCAATCGCGCCCGGGTGCCCGAACATCCGGCGATCTTCGCCGCCTGGAAGGCCGACGCGGCACAATTCCGCGACGCCGCGGGCGGGGAACTGGGTCTTGCCTACGGGCCGCACGGGCGCCACAAGGTCGACATCTTCCGCTCCAAGGAGGACCACGGCGGGGCGCACGCGGTGTTCATCCATGGCGGCTACTGGCAAAGCTTCGACCGCGACGAATTCAGCCATATGGCACAAGGGCTCGAATTCCACGGCATCCCCATGGCAGTGCCATCCTACCGCTTGTGCCCTGAAGCGAGCGTTGCCGAGATCATCGCCGACATGCAGCAATTCTGCCTGTGGCTATGGGAGCGCTCGGGGCGCCATCTGGTGGTGGCGGGGCATTCAGCCGGCGGGCACCTGGCCGCCTGCATGGCCGCCACCGACTGGCAGGCGCTGGGCGGTCCGGCGCATCTGGTGACGGCGGGTCTGGGTATTTCAGGCCTTTATGACCTGCGCCCGCTCATTCCCACCAGCATCAACAAGGCGCTCAAGCTCGACGCGGCAACAGCCCTGGCGGCGAGCCCGCTCTATTGGCCAGCACCCCACGGGGTGCGCTTCGAGGCTTGGGCGGGGGGCAAGGAAAGCGCGGAATACCTGCGCCAGTCGCTCAGTCTGGAAGCCGCCTGGATGGGTGCTGGTGTCGGATGCAAGTCGGTGATCGCCGAGGGTGAAAACCATTTCACCGTCATCGCCGCCCTCACCCGGCCCGACAGCGCCATGACCATGGCACTGGCGCGATTGTGCGACGCCGCATGATCGCCCAGCCCACCGCCATTGAGGCACCATCCGGCAAGGACGCGACGACGGAGAACTTTCCCGTCGGCTCGTTCCTCATCGCGCCGGCGCTTCGCCCGCATGTGGCGGTCTATTACGCCTTTGCCCGCGCCATCGACGATATCGCCGATAGCGGCGAACTGAAACCGGGCGAAAAGATCCGCCGCCTCGATCGCATGGCCGAGGCGCTGGAGAAAGGCGCCGGCACCGGCGATCCGGGCCTCGCCAAGGCTCACGCCCTACGCGCCACCATGCAGGAGCGCTCGATCGACTTTGCCCACGGGCTCGATCTGATCTCAGCCTTCCGCCAGGACGCGGTGAAGGGGCGCTATGCCTCGTGGGCCGAACTGATCGACTACTGCAACCGCTCCGCCGCCCCGGTGGGGCGTTTCCTGCTGGCGCTGCACGGCGAGGACACCGCGCTTTATCGCCACTCAGATGCCCTGTGCAACGCCCTGCAGGTCATCAACCATCTGCAGGACATAGGTGACGATTACGCAACGCTCGACCGGGTCTACCTGCCGGAAGACTGGATGGACGACGAAGGTGCCAAGCGCGAAGACCTCAGAGGGCGCACCCTCACCCCCGCCTTGCGCCGCGTCGCCGACCGCTGCCTTGAGGCCACCCGCGCCCTCAACCGCGAGGCGGCCGCCCTTGCCGGGGGCCTCAAGAGTCGGCGGCTGGGCATGGAATCAGCCGTCATCCACCGCATCGCCCTGAAACTCACCGATCAGCTTTCGCAGCGCGATCCGCTAGCCGAACGGGTCAAGCTCAACCGCTGGCAGTTGCTCACCTGCGGCCTCGGGGGCGTGCTTCAACGCCTGGGCGGGTGATTGACGATGCTGACCGGACTGGCGGTCCTGACCCTCATCATATGGCTCGGCCTGGCGTTTGGCTGGCACGGCTTCTGGCGCAGCGGCACAAGGCTCCCCGGCAATGCCCCGGCGCCCGCCCGGTGGCCCTCGGTGTGCGTGCTGGTGCCGGCCCGCAACGAGGCCCTCACCATTGCCTCGACGCTCGCCTCGCTGATCGAGCAGGACTATCCCGGCTCATTGCGCATCGTGGTGGCCAACGACAACAGCGAAGATGACACCGCCGCCCTCGCCCGTGCAGAGGCCGCCGGCAACCCGGCGGTCAGCGTCATCGATGCCCGGCCGCTGCCCGAGGGCTGGGCCGGCAAGCTGTGGGCGCTGAACGAGGCGGCGGCAGCAGCCGGCGAGCCGGACTACTACTGGCTGACCGACGCCGACATCGTCCACGAACCGCCGGTCCTTGAACATCTGGTGACCGCCGCGGAGGCTGGGCGTCTCGACCTTGCCTCCGAACTGGTCCGGCTCAGGTGCGAGACAGTATGGGAAAAGCTGCTGGTGCCAGCCTACAATTATTATTTTGCCCTCATCTACCCGTTCCGCGCCGTAGCCGACCCAAACAGCCGCATCGCCGGGGCGGCCGGCGGCTCGGTCCTGGTCGCC
Organism: uncultured Rhizobiaceae bacterium; assembly: GCA_964568825.1. Classification (GTDB taxonomy): domain Bacteria; phylum Pseudomonadota; class Alphaproteobacteria; order Rhizobiales; family Aestuariivirgaceae; genus CAVVDT01. Next base: position 3,699 of record CAZMSA010000063.1, read on the forward strand.
CGTTCGGCAGTGGACAAGATCGGTGGGTTCGGCGCCATCCGCGGCGCCGTCATCGACGACTGTGCGCTGGCCCGGGCGGTCAAGCAATCAGGCGGGCGCATTGCCCTTGGACTGGGGCAACAGAGCCATTCACTCAGGCACTACGAGCGGTTGGGCGAGTTCTGGGCCATGGTCAAGCGCTCGGCCTATACCCAGCTCGGGTTTTCGCCGCTGCTGCTGGCGGGTACGCTCATGGGTCTGGTGCTGACATTCGTCGGCCCGCCGCTGTTGACCTTCGGCGGACTGGCGGCTGGCAACATCGTCGCGGCGCTGGCGGCAGGCCTTGCTTGGGGTCTCATGGTGTGGACCTACCGGCCGAGTGTGCGTCATTTCGGGCTCGCCGGCATCTGGGCAATGGCGCTGCCCGCCACCAGCCTGCTCTACGGAGCGATGACCGTGGCTTCGGCCCTTGCCTATCACAGCGGGGGCGCCAACCGCTGGCGCGGCCGTAATGTTGTCACGAAAAGATGAGCCTATGCTTGCGTTTCAGGGCCGGCGAGACTAGGGGTTTGCGTCGCGCCAACGCTTTGCTAGATTGGGACGCTACGAAGAAGCAGCTTGCGTACGGGGAGCCCAGGCGTTCGGGCAGTTCGGTGGCGAGCCTTAACACCACGGTACACAATGCCCGTTTCCACACCTTTGCTCGATGCCATAACCACGCCCGACGACTTGCGCCGGCTCGGCCATGACAAGTTGCGGCAGCTCGCAGACGAATTACGCGCCGAAACCATCGACGCCGCCGCGGTATCGGGCGGACATTTCGGCGCCGGGCTGGGGGTCACCGAACTGACGGTGGCGCTGCACTACGTGTTCAAGACGCCCGAGGACCGGCTGGTGTGGGACGTCAGCCACCAGGCCTACCCGCACAAGATCCTCACCGGCCGGCGTGACGGCATTCGCGAAATCCGCCAGCGCAACGGCCTCTATGGCTTCACCAAGCGCACCGAGAGCGAATACGACCCATTCGGCGCCGCTCATTCCTCGACGTCCATCTCTGCCGGTCTCGGCATGGCCATGGCGCGCGATCTCGACGGCAGGCACAACAATGTCATCTGCGTCATCGGCGATGGCGCCATGAGCGCCGGCATGGCCTATGAGGCCATGAACAATGCCGGCGCGCTGGATACCCGCCTGATCGTGGTCCTGAACGACAACGGCATGTCGATTGCGCCGGCCGTCGGCGCGCTGACCAACTACCTGTCATGGCTGGTGTCCTCCAGGCCGTTCCTCGGCTTGCGCGACCTGGCCAAGACCCTGGCCAAGCGTTTTCCCAAGAGTTTCCAAACGGCCGCCGCCAAGGCCGATGAATATGCCCGTGGCATGGTGTTCGGCGGCACCTTGTTCGAGGAACTGGGCTTTTATTACGTCGGCCCAGTCGACGGCCACGACATCGACACGTTGGTGCCGATCCTGGAAAACCTGCGCGACGACAAGACTCTCGGGCCGATCCTCCTGCACGTGGTGACCGAAAAGGGCCACGGCCATCCTTTCTCCAAGCCGCACAAGGAAAAGTACCACGCGGTCGGCAAGTTCGACCCCGTCACCTTCGAGATGGCGTCGTCCAAGTCGAATGCCCCGAGCTTCACCTCGGTGTTCGCCCAGGCGCTGATCGCCGAGGCGGAAAAGGACCCCAAGATCGTCGCCATAACCGCCGCCATGCCATCGGGCACCGGCATCGACAAGTTCGCCGAGCATTTCCCCGACCGCAGCTTTGATGTGGGTATCGCCGAACAGCATGCCGTCACCTTCGCGGCGGGCATGGCGACCGAGGGCTACAAGCCGTTCGCCACCATCTATTCGACCTTCCTGCAACGCGCCTACGATCAGGTGGTGCACGATGTCGCCCTGCAAGGCCTGCCGGTGCGGTTTGCCATCGACCGGGCGGGCCTGGTGGGCCAGGACGGCCCCACCCACGCCGGCAGCTTCGATGTCGCCTACCTGTCCTGCCTGCCCGGCATCGTGGTGATGGCAGCCGCCGATGAAGCCGAACTGGTGCACATGGTGGCAACAGCGGCCGCCTATGACGACGGACCCATCGCCTTTCGCTACCCGCGCGGCGAGGGCTCGGGCGTCGAGTTGCCGGAGCACGGCGTGCCGCTTACCATCGGCAAGGGCCGGGTGCTGCGCGAGGGTAATTCGGTGGCGCTCCTGTCGCTTGGCGCGCGCCTCGGGGAATGCCTCAAGGCGGCTGATGAACTGGCCGCCCACGGGTTGTCGGCAACCGTCGCCGATGCCCGTTTCGCCAAGCCGATCGATTTCGAACTGATCACCCGGCTGGTGCACGAGCACCCTGTGGTGATCACCATCGAGGAAGGCTCGATCGGCGGCTTCGCCACGCAGGTGATGATGTTTCTGGCAGCCGAGGGCCTGTTGTCCAACGGCACCATTGTCCGGCCCATGTACCTGCCCGACCGCTTCGTCGCCCATGGTGCGCCGGGCGAGCAATACGAGGACGCCGGCCTCACCGCCCATCATATCGTGGCCGAGGTGTTCACCGCCCTCAAGCTCGATCGCAAGGCGGCGGTACTCAAGGCCAAAGCTTGACCACGCTTAATGCCGGTAGCCAACCCTTGAGCGATGCCGATATCGCCCGAAGGGTGAAGGCGGCTTCGTCGTCGTTCTACTGGGGCATGCGGTTGTTGCCCGGCGAGCGGCGGCGCGCCATCTTCGCGGTCTATGCCTTTTGCCGCGAGGTCGACGATATCGCCGATGAGCCGGGCGCCGTAACCGCCAAGATCAAGGCGCTGGACGGCTGGCGCTCGGAAATCGATGCCGCCTTCGCCGGCAAGCCCAACGATGCCGTGAGCGCCGAATTGGCTGCTGCCGGCGATGCCTTCGGCCTCAAGCCGGAGGACCTGATCGCCGTCATCGACGGCATGCAGATGGACGCAACCGGCCCCATCGTGGCGCCCGATGCCGCCACCCTCGATCTTTATTGCGACCGCGTGGCAGCCGCCGTCGGACGTTCATGCGTGCGCATCTTCGGCGAGCCGGGCGAGGCAGGGCAACAACTCGCTTATCATCTCGGCCGCGCTCTGCAACTCACCAACATCGCCCGCGACGTGGCCGAGGACGCCCAAGACGGGCGCTGCTATCTGCCGCGCGAATTGCTTGCGGCCCATGGCATCGACACCAACGACCCTGGGGCCGTGATGCGGCATCCGGCCTATGCCGCCGTGTGGCGCCAGTTTGCCGGGCTGGCGCAATCCGCCTTCGCCAAGGCCGATGAAGCCTTCAAGGCCTGCGATGCAGCGAAGGTGCGTCCGGCCCGCATCATGGCCGAGGTCTACCGGCTCAACCTGAAACGCATGCTGGCGCTCAGCGATGCCGCCATCGCCGATCCCCAGGTCTCCAAGCGCCGGGTGGGCAAATGGACCAAGCTGGCCATCGCGCTGCGCTACGGGATATTCTAGATCATGGCTACGGTGCATGTGGTGGGTGCCGGGCTGGCCGGGCTTTCGGCGGCTGTGCGCCTCGCCGAAAGCGGCGCCAGGGTCGTCGTGTGGGACCAGGCGGGCGAGGCCGGCGGGCGGGCTCGCTCTTTCCATGATGCGCTGCTCGACCGGCTGATCGATAACGGCAACCATCTGCTGCTGTCGGGCAATCGCGCCGCGCTCGATTATCTGGGGCTGGTGGACGCCTCGGACCGGCTCATCGGACCGGACGGGGCACGTTTCGATTTCCTCGACCTCGAAACCGGCGAGCGTTGGAGCGTCGATCTCAATCGCGGGCCGGTGCCCTTGTGGCTCATGTCGCGCAAGCGGCGAGTGCCTGGCACCAGCCTCGGCGACTATCTGGCGGGGCTGAAACTGCTCACCGCCGGTGACCGCACGGTCCACGACCTGTTCGGCGGCGACGGGCAGATGTACCGGCGCTTCTGGGAACCCTTTGCGGTGGCGGTCCTCAACACCGACCCGAAGAAAGCCGCCGCCCGCCTTCTGGTGCCGGTGATCCGCGAGACTCTGGCGCGCGGCGCCGAACGCTCGCGCCCGTTGATCGCCAGGAAGGGCCTGAGCGATACCTTCGTCGATCCGGGCCTTTCCTTCCTTGCCCGCCACGGCGGCGACCTACGGCTCGGGCGCCGCATCACCGGCCTGGAGCGCGACGACAATCGCGTCAACGCCCTTCTCACCACGCGCGGCGCCGAACCGCTGGGGCCGGACGACAAGGTGGTGCTGGCGGTGCCGCCATGGACGGCGGGCGAACTGATCACCGACCTTCAGGTGCCGCAAGAGTTTGCGCCCATCGTCAACGTTCATCTGCGCATCGACGAGGCGCGTTCGCCGCTTCGAAGCGAGCCGCTGCTTGGCCTCATCGGCGGCACGGCGCAATGGCTGTTCGTGCGCGACGACGTGGCCTCGGTGACGGTGAGCGCGGCGCATGCACTGGCCGACACGCCAGCCGAAGAGATCGTCCGCCGGGTGTGGGCGGAGGTGGCGCGGGCCCTTGACCTCGATGCCGGCAAGACCCCGGCGGCACGCGTCATCAAGGAGCGGCGGGCGACCTTTGAGGCCACACCGGCCGAGATCGCCCGGCGTCCGGGGACCGCCACCCGATGGCGCAACCTGGCGCTGGCCGGCGACTGGACCGACACCGGCCTGCCCGCCACCATCGAGAGTGCCATGCGCTCCGGCGAGAAGGCCGCAGCGGCGCTGGCTTGACATTCCCTTGCAGCTTTGCCACTTGCTCCTCCCCGGGGCGGCCGACATGACGATGACAGAGAACAAGATGAAGCCGGCACTACAGCCCTCGAGCCGACAGAACATGGCCGCGACCGCCGATGAACTGGCGCGCGAAGCCGGTGACTGCCTTTTCGACATGCAGATGCCGGACGGGCATTTCCTGTTCGAGCTGGAGGCCGACACCACCATCCCGTCGGAATATATCTTCCTCAACCACTTCCTCGACCGCCTCGAACCTGAACTGGAGGCCGAGCTCGCCGATTACATCCGCGCCGAGCAGAGCCACAAGCATGGCGGCTGGCCACTGTTTTACGACGGCGACTTCAACATTTCCGCTTCGGTCAAGGCCTATTACGCCCTCAAGCTGGTGGGCGACGATCCGCAAAGCCCCCACATGGTGCGGGCTCGCCAGGCGATCCTCGATCATGGCGGGGCCGAGACCGCCAACGTCTTCACCCGCTATGCGCTGGCGCTGTTTGGACAACTGCCGTGGAGCGGCGTGCCGGCCATGCCGGTGGAACTGATGCTGATGCCGCGCTGGTTCCCGGTGAACGTGTGGAAGTTCGCCTACTGGTCGCGCACCGTCATCGCCCCGCTCCTCATCCTCGCGGCACTGAAGCCGGTGGCCAGGAACCCGCACGGTGTCGATTGTCGCGAACTGTTCAAGGTGGCGCCGGAGGTGCGCAAGCGGTGGAACACCAACCCGACGGGCAAGCTGTGGGGGGAGTTCTTCCTGCAACTCGACAAGGTGTTGCAGCCGGCCGAGCGGCATCTCTTTCCCCGCCTGCCCTTCAGGCGCAAGGCCATCGAACGCGCCTTGTCCTTCATCCGCCCGCGCCTCAACGGCGAGGACGGGCTGGGAGCCATCTTCCCGGCCATGTCCAATACCGTCATGGCCTTCGATGCGCTGGGCATTTCGCCCGACGATCCCGATTACATCATTGCCCATCGCGCGGTGAAGAAGCTTTTGGTGGACGGCGCCGACAAGCGCGGCGGGCGGGCGCGCTATTGCCAGCCCTGCGTATCGCCCATCTGGGATACGGCCCTTGCCGCCCATGCTCTGCTGGAGGCGGGAACACCGGCTGACGATCAACGCATCACCGAGGCCTGTGACTGGCTGGCCGAGCGCCAGATCCTCAAGGTGGCCGGCGACTGGGCGATCAACAACCCCGGCCTCAAGCCCGGCGGTTGGGCCTTCCAGTATGCCAACGACTATTACCCCGACGTCGACGATACCGCCGTGGTGGGCATGCTGCTGCACCGGGTCGATGCCGCGCGCTACGGCGAGGCCATCGAGCGGGCGGTGACGTGGATCGAGGGGATGCAATCGTCAAACGGCGGCTGGGGTGCCTTCGACATCGACAACAATGCCGATTTCCTCAATTCCATACCCTTTGCCGACCACGGCGCGTTGCTCGATCCGCCGACCGTCGATGTGGCGGCGCGGTGCCTGTCGTTCCTCGCCCAGGTCGGCCACAAGATGGACCATCGCGTGGTGGCGCGCGGCGTCGCCTTCCTTAAAAGCGAACAGGAAGACGACGGTTCGTGGTTCGGGCGCTGGGGCACCAATTACGTCTACGGCACCTGGTCGGCGCTGTGTGCGCTGAATGCGGTGGGCGAGGACATGGCTGTGCCTTACGTGCGCAAGGCCGTCGACTGGCTGATCGCCCGCCAGCAGTCAGACGGCGGCTGGGGCGAGGACGGGGCGACCTACTGGACAGAGCGGCGCGCCGAGACCAAGGCCTCCACCCCCTCGCAGACCGCTTGGGCAGTACTCGGGCTGTTGGCAGCGGGCGAATGCGATCATCCGGCGGTGGAGCGCGGCATCGGCCACATCATCGCCGCCCCACGCGACGGCGCCAAGTGGACCGAGCCGTGGTACACCGCCGTCGGGTTCCCGCGGGTCTTCTACCTGCGCTATCATGGCTACAGCGCCTACTTCCCCACCTGGGCGCTGGGGCGCTATGCCAGCCTCAAGAAAAGCAATTCCCGCGACGTCGCCTGGGGCATGTAATAGCAAAGGCCGCACATGAAAGTTCTCGTTGTCGTCGACCATCCGCGTCCGGCTTCGCTCACCCACGCGGTGGCGGATGCCTTCCGCAGCGGCCTCAGCCGCGCCGGGCACGCGGTCACAACGCTCGATCTCTATGCCGAAAATTTCGATCCGCGCATGACGCCGGCCGATGAGCCGGACTGGGACGACATGACCAAGACCTACAGCGCCGAGGCCGAGGCCCACATGGACCGCATTCGCGCCGTGGATGCCATGGCGTTCGTCTTTCCGGTGTGGTGGTGGGGCCTGCCGGCGATGACCAAGGGCTATATCGACCGGGTGTTCAACCAGGGCTTTGCCTATGGTGGCTCAACCAAGGTGCCGCTGAAGCGCATCGACTGGCTGGGGCTCGCCGCCAACGACGAGGCAAGCTATTTGAAGCGCGGCTATCTCGAGGCAATCAAGACCCAGGCGCTGGTCGGCATTGCCAATTATTGCGGCGTCGAGGATAGCCGCATCGAGATGTTCTATGAATCGCTGGCCGGCGGCGACACCGGCAAGCGCTTCTGCGAGCGGGCCGAGGCGCTGGGTCACGGTTGGTAATGCGACCGGGCTTTCTCGTCGGGCTCGGTTTCGAGGCAGCCATCCTGAAAAGGGCCGGCGGCTCGCCTCCCCCGCTGATCGCCATCGCCCGCCAGGGCGATGCCGCTGCCACGCGCGCGCGGCTGGAAGACCTGATAAAGGCAGGCGCGGACTGCCTGGTCAGCTTCGGCATCGCCGGGGCGATCGATCCGGCGCTGAGGCCCGGCACGCTTTTGTTGCCCGAAGCGGTGATCGATCAGGCGGACGGTTGCAGCATTGCCACCGACCCTGACTGGCGGCAGGCGATGGCCGGGCGCAGCGCCTGCATCGGCGGAGGGATGCTGACGCTTCAAGAGGCCGTCACCACGCCCGCCGCCAAGGCCAGGTTGTTCAACGATACAGGTGCGGTCGCGGTTGACATGGAAAGCGCCATCGCCGGTCGACTGGCCGCCGAACGCAGGTTGCCGTTCCTGGTGGTCAGGGCGATTGCCGATGATGCAGGGCAGTCACTGCCGGATGCCGCGCTGGCCGGTGTCGATGCCGAAGGTGGCGTGAGGCCATGGGCAACGCTCGCCGCGCTGTTGCAGCGGCCCGGCGATATCGGCGCGCTCATTGCGCTGGGAAGGGCGATGGGGGTTGCGAAGTCGACGCTTGCACGCATGGCTCAAGGCCTTGTGGCAGCTGATACGAAGCGTTTGCCGTGACCTCGTAGGTGTCATCGTCGGGCTTGGCCCGACGACCCAGGGGCATACGGCAAGGTTCACGCGTGTTGCCATGGGTCCTCGGGTCAAGCCCGAGGATGACAGGGAAGGGATTGCGGCCCTGGGTCCTCGGGTCAAGCCCGAGGATGACACTTTTGGGCTTGTCTGCCCGCCCCTATTCGGCGGCGATCTTGGGCTTGTGGATGTCGTCCATGACCTTGGCGACCATTTCCTCATGCAGGCCGTAGTCGGCCTTGCGCTGGTGCGACATGTCGATGGCGGGCGCAAAGTCGCCTTCAGTGCGCGGGCCGCGCAGGCCGACCATCATGGCCTTTATGGGATGCGCCAGGGCATCGCTGGCCGCGGTGGGCTCATAGCCGCAATGGGCCATGCAGTTGGCGCACTTCTCGTAGCGCCCGGTGCCGTAGGCATCCCAGTCGGTGGTCTCCATCAGTTCGGCATAGGTCTTGGCGTAGCCTTCGCCCAACAGATAGCAGGGCTTTTGCCAGCCGAAGACGTTGCGCGTCGGCATGCCCCACGGCGTGCACATGTATTGCTGGTTGCCGGCGAGGTAATCGAGAAACAGCGCCGAGTGGGAGAGCATCCACTTCTTGCCCTTGCCGAGGCGGAAGACGTCACGGAACAGTTCGTTGGTGCGGCGACGGCTGAGGAAGTGCTCCTGATTCGGGGCCCGCTCATAGGCATAGCCCGGTGAGATCGACACATTCACGCCCATCTCGGTGGTGAAGTCCAAGAAGGCGGCGATCTTGTCCGGCGCATGGCCATCGAAGATGGTGGCGTTGGCGTTCACCTGGAAACCGGCCGCCTTGGCGGCCTTGATGGCCGACACGGCCCGGTCGAACACGCCGTCCTGGCACACCGAATGGTCGTGATGCTCCTTCAGCCCGTCGAGATGGACGGAAAAGAACAGGTAAGGCGAGGGCGTGAACAGGTGGAGTTTTTTCTCCAGCAGCAGCGCGTTGGTGCACAGCGATACATATTTCTTGCGCGCGACGATACCCGCGACGATCTCACCGATCTCCTTGTGGATCAGCGGCTCGCCGCCCGGAATGGCGACGATGGGGGCGCCGCACTCGTCCACCGCCTGCAAGCAGTCGGCCACCGACAGGCGCTTGTCGAGGATGGGCTTGGGATAATCGATCTTTCCACAGCCGGCGCAGGCGAGGTTGCAGCGGAACAACGGTTCGAGCATCAGCACCAGCGGATAGCGCTTGTTGCCCCTCAGCTTCTGGCCGAGGATGTAACGCGCAACACGAATTTGCTGCATCATGGGAACGGACACGGGGGAAAATCTCCTGGCGGTTGGGGCCTGGCCATGGTTAGGCGCAAGGTTGCGCCGGCGTCAAGACCCGGGAGGCGGAAACAACCGGTCCGCCCAGGCGATGAGCTGGGGTAGAACGATTAGCGTGGTGATCAACGTCACAATGATGGCAATCGTAAGGAGTTCGCCCATCGAGGCCATGCCGAGATGGGGCGAAAGCCACAGGGTGCCGAACGAGCCGATGGTGGTGAGGGCGGAAACCATCACGGCGCGCGGCGTCGAGGTATCGACGATGTGATTCTCGTGGTGCTCGCGCGCCCGCATCACGTAATGGATGCTCGAATCGATGCCGAGACCCAGCAGCAACGGCAGGACGATGACGTTGGCGAAGTTGAACGGCGCATTGAAGACCACCGTGTAGCCGCACAGCAGCGCGGCGGCAATAAACAGAGGCGCCAGCACCAATGCGATGTCGAGCGGCCGGCGCAGGACCGGCGCCACCACCAGCACCACCAGCGCCAGCGCTGCCAGCACCGCCCAGCGCATGGCTGCCGACACGGCGCGCGCGGCGCCGGCGATCTCCATGGGCGGGCCGACGGCGGTGGGGACCACCTTGGTCACGGCATCGACGAACCTGTAGAGGTCGGCCTGGTTGCGCATGTCGCCTTGCGGCACGATTTCGAGGCGCTCGCGGCCGTCATGGGCGATGAAGCGGGACCTGAGGTTGGGGTCGATGGTCTTTTCGGTCACCGGCTCAAGTGCGGCCATCTTTTCCAGCCGGTGCACGGTCGCGGGGAAAGTCGCGAACCAGGCGTTGTCCAGCTTCGCAAGGGCCTGCGGGTCGGAATCGTGCGCCTTTCGGAAACTGTCGATCGCGCTGACCAGTTCGGCAGCGGCGGCACGCAGTTCGGCACTGGCGTCGGTCGACTGGGCCAGTTCGGCGGCATTCGCCTTGAGTTGGTCAAGCCCCGCCGACAGTGCCGTGGCATCGAGCGCCCCGAGCGGGGCCAGATCAGTCGGCACCGCCTTGCGCAGGGGCCCCAGCAGGGCAATCTTGGCCGGCTGGTCGGTCGGGATGTAGGTCCGAAGGCTCTCGATCCGGGCCACTTCCGGCAGCGCCTTCAAGGCCGCCGCCAGCTTTTCGGCCGCCGCACCGGGCTTGACCAGGACCTCGCCGGGATAGGCAAGGCTGGGGTTCTCGGCGACCAGTTTCTTGAACTCGATGACCGAAGGCGCCTTGGGGTTCTTGAGATCGACGGGATCGCCATCGAAGCGCACCGCGGGCAACAGCAGGGCGCCTGCCAGGGCAAGCACGATGATCGACAGGCTCAGCGGCAACCTGAGCGCGCCGGTTATGCGCCGGGTCCAGCGCCAGGTGCGGGCGGGCCTGGCGCGCAGCGCCGGCACCACCGACGGCATCAGCGCCAGAATCGCCGGGACCAGCGTGAGGCTGGCGAAGAAGGCGATCACCGTGCCGGCGCCGGCGATGACGCCCAATTGCGCCATGCCGGAAAACGCCGTCGGCGCAAACGACAAGAACGCCAGTGCCGTGGTGGCCGTACACAGGGCCAGCGCCGGTCCGGCGCTGCCGGCGGCCTTCACCACGGCCGGGATCAACTCCACGCCGGCGCGAACCTCCTCACAAAAGCGCAGGACGATGTGCACGGCATAATCGACACCGAGGCCGATGAACAGCACCGCAAAGGCGACCGAAATCATGTTGAGATGGCCGATCACCAACGTGGCAAAGCCGGCATTGATGAGGAAGCCGAAGATCAACAGCGCCAGCGCAGCAACGTTCAGCCGCAAAAGCGGCAAGCCGAAAAACACGATGACCGAAACCAGCACCAGCGATGCAAGCCCCGCCATGCTGGCGCCGGCAACCACGGCGTGGAATTCCTCCGCATTCATGGCCGCCTCGCCGGTCAGGCTGAGCTTGACCTGGCCGCCGTGGGAGAACTGCGGATCGGCCACCAGCCTTGCGGCCTCGTTGTAGGGGCCGGCGGAGGCATCAAGGACGCTGAAATCAAGCACCGGGGTTGCCATCACATACCAGCGCCTGGGCAGATCGCTGCCCGACCCGCCGGCCAGTGCCGACCAGTCGAGGAATTTGCGCTGGCCGCTGACCTCGCCGTTGACGCTGGCAGCGATCTCCTTGAGGACACGCTCGGTGCCGGGCGGCGCGGCATCGGCGGAAGCGGCCTGGTTGATGCCGCCCACCAGCTTGGCCATGCCGGTGATGTTGGGCCGGCGGGCCAGCATCTTCAGCATCGGCGAGGCGTCGTGAATGTTGCCAACGATTTTGCGGATCTGGTCAGGCGGCAGATAAAGCAGGCCGTAGTCGTCGAAGAACTGACTGGTGCCGGGAGCGTTGACGTCGCTGAAGAGGTCGGGACGCGCGGCGAACGCCTTGGCCAGGTCATGTGCCACCTTGCGGCCCTCGGCGCCATTGGCGGCATCGATGACCACGACGAAGTTGCCCTCCATGGCCGGAAAGGCCTTGAGGAAATCGTAGTACTGCTTGCGAAATGGCAAGCTCGTGGAGATCATCTCGTCGGGATTTGTGTCGACCGCCAATCGAGTGGCGGCAATCCATAGCGAGCCGCCGGCCAAAAGCGCATAGACCAGCACCACAAGCACCGCCCGGCGCACGCAGAAGGCTGCAAGCCGTGCACAGGCAGCCGCGGCCAACCCCGCAAGCGAATTGTGCGCCCTCATTCGATGGCAACCCGATCGGTGGCGCGCACTCTTGCCTGGTCGGTGCGCTGCCCAAACGCGCGCGCCAGCATTCCCCTCAGGACCGGGATCTCCATCTGCACCAGTGACGACTTGTCGGCATTCATGAAATCGATCATCGCCTGCTTGACCGCGGGGTGATAGCGCCCGACGTTGAAAACGCCGTAGCCGCAGAGCATGTCGAGATATTGGCGGCCGGCCTCGACATGGCAACAACAATGCCTGGCGCGCCAAGAGATGCGGCTGAAACCGATGGTTTTTACCGCCGCCGCAAAACGTGGATTGGCATGGGCCTCGTACCCGCCAAACGCCATGCCTCGATGATCGCGCGTCAACGTGTTGAAATCAAAAGGCATTCTGCCCCCTTCCGGCGCCCGCCGAACGCCCCGGCCGGATATTCCCGCGCGGCCGCCCAAACCGCAAGCTAAAGCAAATTTGCGTGCCGTGGAATTGCACAGGTCGTGATGACAAGTTGTCGCTGATTGCGGCGTCACATTGCCGCCCCATTGCGTGTATATCGGCTCGATATATATCGGTTCGAAACAAAACGGAGTCGGCGGCATGAACGTCAAAACGCTGTGTCTGGGCATCCTCACCTTCCATGAGGCTTCCGGCTACGAGATCAAGAAGATGATCGAGGAAGGCATGTTCAGCCACTTCATCGACGCCAGCTACGGCTCGATCTATCCCGCCCTCACCCAGATGCTGGCGGATGATCTGGTCACCGTCAGGGCCGAGGAGCAGACCGGCCGCCCGGACAAGAAGGTTTATGCCATAACCCCGCAAGGCAGGGACGCGCTGGGCGAGGCACTGCTCGTCATGCCGGCCCACGACAAGTTCAAGTCGGAGTTCCTGTTCCAGATGCTGCTGGGCGGCCACATCGACAGCCGTCACATCGCCCAGGTCTACGATGCCCAGCTTCATCGTCTCGAAGACGAGTTGCAGCGGGTTGAAGCGTGCGCACAAGGTGCTGCGGATCATCCCGGCATGCGGTTCGTCAACGGCTATGGCCGCGCCGTGCTGGCGGCGGCGGTTCGCTACATGCAGGACGTGCGCAACGAAACGATAGCCGACGCAACCGGTCGTCAGGCGGCCGAGTAGGCGCAAGGGCAGGCAAGCAGGGAGAAGTTGAGCCATGCGTCGCTCCTATATCTGGTCGGGACTGTTCGGCATCGCGGTGGCGGCATGGCTCGGGTCGGGCTATGTCATCCCCTCGCCCGCCACGACCAGCAAGGCTGAAAGCAAGACGACCGCCGATCAGCCATTCGCCGTCCAGGTGAAGACCTTCAAGGCGCACGACCGCCACGCCGAGGTGACGGTGCGCGGCTATACCGAAGCCTCGCGCCAGGTGGCGGTGCGCGCCCGCACCAAGGGACTGATCGTCGCCTCGCCGTTTTCCCAGGGCGACAGCGTCAAGCAGGGCGATGTGCTGTGCCAGCTCGACATGGGAGCCCGCAAGACGCAACTCGCCCAGACCGAAGCCGCACTCGCCAGCGCCAGACGCGACTACGAGGCGACCCGCAAGCTGGCGCTGAAAGATTTCGTTTCGGAAAGCAAGCTGGCGTCCGACCGGGCCCGCCTCGATCTGGCCGCCACCGAACGCGAGCAGATGGTGGAGGACATCGCCTATACACGCATCACCGCCCCGGTCGACGGCGTCCTGGTCTCCAAGCCGGCCGAGGCGGGCGGTTATCTGCAGACCGGCGATCTGTGCGCCACCGTGTCGGTACTCGATCCGATCAACGTCGTGGCGCAGGCCGGCGAGCGTGACATCTCCGCCATCCACACCGGCATGCAAGCCAGCGCCCGCCTCGCCACCGGCGAGACGGTGAGCGGCACCGTGAGCTTCATCGCACCGGCGGCCGATCTCGCCACCCGCACGTTCCGGGTGGAGATGGCCGTGGCCAATCCCGGCCGCAAGCTGCGCGAGGGCGTGACCGCCGAACTGAACGTTCCGCTGCCGCCGGTGAAGGCGCAACTGCTGCCGCCCTCGGCGCTGACACTCGACGATGCCGGACAGTTCGGGGTGCGCATCATCGCCCCAGGCAACAAGGCGCAGTTCATGCCGGTAACCGTCCTCTCGCAGGAGCGCCAGGGCACCTGGGTCACCGGCCTGCCCGACACCGTCACGGTGATCACCGTCGGCCAGGACTACGTGATCGACGGCCAGACGGTCGAGCCCCACCCCGAGATCGCAGGGGCTGGCTGATGCAGGGCATGCTTGATGCCGTATTGCGCCGGCCGCGCGCCGTCCTGGTGCTGATGTTCGCCATGCTCATCGGCGGCATCTGGAGCTATATCGCGATCCCCAAGGAGTCCGACCCCGACATCAAGGTGCCGGTGCTCTATATCTCCATTCCGCTGGCCGGCATCTCGCCGGAGGATTCAGAACGCCTGCTCGCCAAGCCGGTGGAGGAAAAGCTGCGCGGCCTCGACGGCGTCAAGGAAATGACCTCGATTGCCTCCGAAGGCCATGCCGGCATCCTGGTGCAGTTCCTCACCGGGACCGATCTCGACAAGGCCACCGCCGATGTACGCACCAAGGTCGACGAGGCGAGGCCGCTGCTACCCGCCGAGGCCGACCCGCCGACTGTCAACGAGGTCAATCTCAGCCTGCAGCCCACGCTGGTCATCGCGCTGTCGGGAAACGTGCCCGAGCGCACCCTGTATGATCGGGCGCGGGCGTTGCAGGGCGCCATCGAGACGGTGCCGAGCGTCCTGGAGGCGCGCCTTACCGGCCAGCGCGACGAGTTGCTGGAAGTCATCATCGACAAGCAGAAGCTTGAATCCTACGGCGTCTCGCAGGCCGAACTGCTCAGCGTCGTTCAGCGCAACAACCGCCTGGTGGCGGCCGGCGCGGTGGACAGCGGCAACGGCCGCTTCACCCTCAAGGTGCCCGGCATCTTCTCGACCGCCGCCGACGTCATGTCGCTGCCGGTGAAGGTAAAGGGCAACACGGTGGTGACGCTGAAGGACGTCGCCCAGATCCGCCGCTCGTTCAAGGACCGCACCCG
>CAZMSA010000064.1:0-18550 GCA_964568825.1 uncultured Rhizobiaceae bacterium
CTTGACGGGATAAATCTATCCCAGTGGGTGGACCACTTCATGGGGGGCATTCCATTCATTCCGCGGCCAGGCAGGAAAGCTGACGGAGCTCCAATATGCGCAGCTTCATCATGGCCTTGCGCTGGTGCAGCGCAATATCGAACAAGCACATGACCGCTATGGGCGAGAAATTCCGAACCGCTGGCTCTGGGCACTTGACGGGCAATCCGGTATCTTTCCACCCAAGTCAATAATATGGTTGGTTGAGCCATGCTAAAAAAGAGGGCGCCGGTTGATTGCGCCCTCTCTAAACGACGTGGCACTCTCCGGGCTGAATGTTCAGCTCGCTTGCTGATCTCCGGCGGCCTCGTCTTGCTGTTTCTTGGATAGGTCTTCGCCTGTCTCCTGGTCGACAACCTTCATGGACAAGCGCACTTTGCCGCGTTGGTCGAAGCCAACGAGCTTGACCTTGACGATGTCGCCCTCGTTCACCACGTCGGTCACTTTGGCGACACGCCGTGGCGCCAATTCCGAGACATGCACCAGACCGTCACGCGCACCGAAGAAGTTTACGAAGGCGCCGAAGTCGACGACCTTCACGACCTTACCCTCGTAGATGGCGCCGACTTCGGGTTCTGAGACGATGGATTTGATCCATTTGATCGCCGCGTCGATGGCCGTGCCGGAAGAAGACGCGACCTTGATAGTACCGTCATCGGAAATATCGATCTTGGCGCCGGTCTTCTCGACGATTTCACGGATGACCTTGCCGCCCGTACCGATCACCTCGCGGATCTTGTCGACCGGGATGGTAAGCACCTCGATACGCGGTGCATATTCACCCAGAGCGGGCCGCGATTCGGTCAAGGCCTCGGCCATCTTGCCGAGAATGTGCATACGCCCGTCCTTTGCCTGGAAGAGGGCGGTGCGCATGATCTCCTCAGTGATGCCGGTGATCTTGATGTCCATTTGCAGCGAGGTAATGCCCTCATCCGTCCCCGCCACTTTGAAGTCCATGTCGCCGAGATGATCCTCGTCGCCAAGGATATCGGACAGCACAGCAAACTTCTGGCCCTCGAGGATGAGGCCCATTGCGATACCCGCCACCGGCCGGCGCAGCGGCACGCCGGCGTCCATCAGCGCCAAGGAAGCGCCGCATACGCTGGCCATCGATGACGAGCCGTTTGATTCGGTGATCTCCGACACAACGCGGATTGTGTAGGGGAACTGGTCTTTCGCAGGCAGCATCGGATGGATGGCCCTCCAGGCAAGTTTGCCATGCCCCACCTCGCGGCGCCCAGTAAATCCGGTGCGGCCGGTTTCGCCCACCGAAAACGGCGGGAAGTTGTAGTGAAGCAGGAAGGTTTGCTTGTAGGTGCCTTCCAGCGCATCAACGAACTGCTCATCGTCGCCGGTGCCCAGGGTCGTGACAACCAGGGCCTGGGTTTCGCCGCGGGTGAACAGTGCCGAGCCGTGAGTGCGCGGCAAAACACCTGCCTCGCAGACGATCTGGCGGACATCGGCAAGGCCACGGCCATCGATGCGGCTTCCAGTGTCGATGATATTGCCGCGGACGATCTCCTTTTCGATCGTCTTGAAGATCCCGCTCACCTTGATGGCGTCGGGAGCATCCGCGTCATCGGGCTGGCAGAACTCGGCGATGGCCTGATTCTTGATCGTCGCAACCGCGTCGCGACGTTCTTCCTTGCCTGGAATGGCATAGGCATCGCGCAACTGCTTGCCAACCAGCTTGCGCATGGCATCGAGCGTGGCGGTGTCGTCTGCGACTTCCATTTCGCGCGGCTCGCGGGCAGCGCGCTCGGCCAAGCGAATGATCGCATCAATAACCGGCTGGAATTCACGTTGGCCGAAGACAACAGCGCCGAGCATGGTCTCCTCGGTCAGTTCCTTGGCTTCGGACTCGACCATTAGTGCGGCTTCGCTTGTGCCGGCGACAACCAGATCGAGATCGCTTTCCTTGACCTGGCCAAGTGTCGGATTGAGGACATAGGCGCCCTCAATGAGACCGACACGGGCAGCACCCACCGGCCCGAAGAATGGAACGCCTGACAGCGTCAATGCTGCCGAGGCGCCTACCAGGGCGACGATATCAGGATCGTTCTCCATATCATGCGACAATACTGACACGATGACCTGGGTCTCGCACTTGAAGCCCGGTGCAAATAGCGGTCTTATCGGTCGATCGATGAGGCGCGAAACCAGCGTCTCTTTTTCTGACGGGCGACCTTCGCGCTTGAAGAAGCCGCCCGGAATCTTGCCGGCGGCATAGGTTTTCTCCTGATAGTTCACCGTCAGCGGGAAGAAGTCCAGACCGGGCTTGGGCGCCCGTTCGGCAACAACGGTGGCGAGAACCGTGGTCTCGCCATAAGTAGCGAGCACCGCGCCATCAGCCTGGCGGGCCAGACGCCCAGTCTCAAGGCGCAGCCGGCGGCCGCCCCACTCAATTTCCTCTACATGTATATCGAACATTCTCGTTCCTTCCGAACGCCCTTCGCCGCACTGTTCGCGTCAACCATATCTGGGCGGCATCCCCGCTTGGGCCATTAAGACAAGCGGCCCCATTGCCGCTCACCGTATGGGGGATTGGCAAGCCGCGATCCTGTCGCTGCCTGCCCGGCCTTGTTAAAGCCTTGTCGACCGTTGTTGCCGCAACCGGCTCCGTGAGGCCGAAGAAATTGTAGCAACTGATGGTCGGAAAATGGCGTACTTGCAAGCGAATGGATGGATTCCGCTCTGCAGTCAGGACGCCCGAAATTAGCGGCGAATACCCAGCCGCTCAATAAGCGAACGATAACGCGCGGTGTCCTTGCCCTTGACATAGTCAAGAAGCTTGCGGCGCAGACTCACCATCTTGAGGAGTCCCCGGCGTGAATGATTGTCCTTCTTGTGAGTCTGGAAATGATCCGTCAGATTTTTTATGCGTTCAGTCAGGATAGCGACCTGAACCTCTGGCGAGCCGGTATCAGCGCCGGCTGTGGCATATTCCTTGATGAGCGCCGCCTTGCGCTCTGGTGTAATCGACATCGGTCAACTCCTTCTGGCTCTTGCGGTCGCGCCGCTCAATTCACACTCAAGACGCGCTTGGGCCGCAACATCCCGCCAGCAACTTCGCCGATGGCAATTGCCTCACCCTGCCAGGTAACGAGCACGGCCGTTACTTCGGCCGGTGCATTTGCTCCTCGTAGGATGACAGCTTGTCCCTGCTTCAAACGCGCCGCATCTGCCGTGGCAACGGCCACCGCCGGGATGTCGTCCAGCGCGGTCGCGACAGGCAGAAGCACCTGATCAATGGCCTTACAGCCGGCGCCTTTATGGCGTAACTCATCGAGCTTTTCCAGCGAAATCATCTGGGCTTCGCCAAACGCCCCTACGCGCGTTCGGCGCAGGCTAACCACATGGCCGAAAACGCCGAGTTCGCGACCCATGTCGCGAGCGATGGCGCGCACGTAGGCACCCTTGCCGCATTCGGCTTCCAGAGTGCAGTCATCTTGACCCACCTCCACCAGTCGCAGAGTGGAGATCATCACCGGACGCGCCGCAAGCTCCACCGCCTCGCCACTGCGTGCCAGGTCGTAGGCCCGCTCACCGGCCACCTTAATTGCGGAAAACTGCGGCGGCACCTGATTGATGGTGCCGGTAAACTGCGGCAGGAGAGCTGTAATCTCGGATAAAGTCGGTCGTCGAGACGAAGCCTCTATGATCGCGCCTTCAGCATCGTCGGTCGTGGTCTCGGCACCCCAACGGACGGTGAAACGATAGATCTTGGCACTGTCCATGGCATAAGCGACGGTCTTGGTTGCCTCGCCAAAGGCAATGGGCAAGATCCCGGTGGCCAGCGGGTCGAGCGTTCCTGCATGGCCGGCTTTGGTGGCTTCGAATGCCCGCTTGACCACCGCCACAGCTTTTGTCGATGTCATGCCTAGCGGCTTGTCGAGAACAAGCCAACCGTTCACCGCCCGGCCGCGTCGGGTGCGGGCCATCGCTAGTGATCCTCTCCATCGCCGCGAATGTCGCGCTTGACCGCCGGATCCTCGAACAGCTTGTCGATGTGGCTGGCATAATCAAGTGAGGTGTCGAGCCGAAAGCGAATGTCGGGCATGAACTTGAGCTTGAGGCGTGGTGCCAGTAGACCGCGGATAAAGCGGTGATGGCGATCGAGCGCATTGACGAGTGTTTCGCCTTCACCTGCCATGAAGGGCCTCACCCAGCACATGGCATGCCTGAGGTCGGGCGAGACGGTGACCTCATAGATGGTGACGCCGAGCCGCTCGACGATGGGATCGATGATCTCTCCACGCAAAAAAACAGCTGAGAGTTCATGGCGGATGAGCTCGCCAACCCTTAGTTGGCGCTGGCTCGGAGCGGATGATTTCGACATGGCATGCTCAGGCAGTTTGGATCGGGCGACACCGATGTGACGTCAAAGTGTCCGCTGCACTTTCTCCACGCGGTAGCACTCAATGACGTCGCCGGCCCGCATGTCCTGATAATTCTCGAAAGCCATGCCGCATTCCTGGCCGGCCAAGACTTCCCTGACCTCGTCTTTGAATCGCTTGAGGGTCGAAAGGGTACCCTCGTGCACCACGACATTGTCGCGTACCAGCCGAACCCGCGCGCCACGCTGCACCACACCTTCTGTGACCCGACAGCCCGCCACCTTGCCGACCTTAGAAATGTTGAAGATTTCAAGGATTTCCGCGTTGCCGAGGAACGTCTCGCGCAGCGTCGGATCCAACAGGCCCGACATGGCCGCCTTAACGTCATCCACGAGATCGTAGATGATGTTGTAATAGCGGATTTCGATACCGGATCGTTCAGCCGCCTCGCGGGCCTGAGCGTTGGCACGGAC
Organism: uncultured Rhizobiaceae bacterium; assembly: GCA_964568825.1. Lineage (GTDB taxonomy): Bacteria > Pseudomonadota > Alphaproteobacteria > Rhizobiales > Aestuariivirgaceae > CAVVDT01. The sequence continues at coordinate 4,850 of CAZMSA010000064.1, forward strand.
GTTGAATCCCAGAATGACTGCATTGGAGGCTGTGGCCAGTTGCACGTCACTTTCGGAGATGCCGCCCACCGCATAGTGGATTGCCCGGGCCTGTACCTCGTCGGTGCCAAGCTTGTCGAGGGCTTGTACGATAGCTTCAGCCGAGCCTTGGACGTCGGCTTTGATGAGAACCGGAAACTCCTTGCGCCCGGCATCCTTCAACTGGCTCATCATCTGTTCGAGCGAGGAGCGCGCAGTCGGGGCACCGCGCAGCTCGCGACGTTTGCGATCACGATAGTCGGTGATCTCGCGTGCCCGGCCCTCAGATTCGACGACCACCAAGTGATCACCGGCTTCCGGTACGCTGTCAAGACCCAGGACTTCCACCGGCACCGAGGGGCCAGCCTCCTTTACATGCTCACCCCGGTCGTTGATGAGGGCGCGCACCCGACCTGACGCCGTGCCGGCGACCACGATGTCACCGGTCCTCAATGTCCCCCGCTGGACCAGAACGGTTGCGATGGGACCGCGACCACGGTCGAGCTGAGCCTCGACGACGATACCGTCGCCGGGGCGCTTCGGATTGGCCCTGAGCTCCAGTACTTCCGCCTGCAGGACAATCATTTCGAGTAGTTTGTCGAGATTGGTGCCCTTGACGGCGGATACTTCGACTTCAAGCGTATCGCCACCCATGCTTTCGACCACGACTTCGTGGCTTAGCAAATCGGTACGCACGCGGTTAGGGTTGGCGGCCGGTTTGTCAATCTTGTTGATGGCCACGATCATCGGCACACCTGCCGCACGGGCATGGTTAATTGCTTCGATGGTCTGCGGCATAACACCGTCGTCGGCGGCCACGACCAACACCACGATATCCGTAGCCTTGGCGCCGCGGGCGCGCATGGCGGTAAACGCGGCATGGCCGGGGGTGTCGATGAACGTCACCGGACCACCCGGCGTGTCGACCTGGTAAGCGCCGATATGCTGGGTTATGCCGCCGGCCTCGCCCGAAACCACGTTAGCGTGGCGGATGGCGTCCAGAAGAGACGTTTTTCCGTGGTCGACATGCCCCATTACGGTGACGACTGGTGATCGTGGCTGCAAATCGCCGCTCTCGTCCGCATCTCCCATCAAGCCTTCCTCAACATCAGCTTCGGAAACACGCTTGACCGTGTGACCGAATTCCTCGGCCACGAGTTGCGCCATATCGGCTTCGATGAGATCATTGATCTTGTGCATCTCGCCCTGTTTCATCAGGAACTTGATGACATCGACGGCACGCTCAGCCATTCGATTGGCAAGCTCTTGAATAGTGATCGCTTCAGGTATGATCACATCCCGGGCAATCTTCTCCTTGGTAGGCTGGAAGCCCGACGCCTGCTTTTTCTGGCGCTCCTGGCGCCGCCGCATTGCCGCCAGCGATCTGGCGCGTTCTTCATCTTCATTCAGGGCATTGGAGATTGTCAGCTTGCCTCGACGGCGCTCGGCGTCGGTCCGTGCCTTGGCTGGCTGTTGCGTTTTGACGTCGCGGCGGGCCTTGCGAGCCCGACTTTCTCCATCTTCGTCCGGCTCCGTTGCCACGGTGGCTGTCTTGTCGACGCGACGCGCGGTATCCTCGGCTTTGCGTTTTTGTTCTACTTCAGCCTGTAGGCGAGAGTCCTCTTCGGCTTTGCGCGCTTCTGCGGCAATCCGTGCGATTGAATCGCGTTTTTCCAATTCGGTGCGACGGCGGGCCTCCTCTTCGGCACGCTTGCGATCCTCTGCCTCACGGACCCGCGCTTCCACAAGGACACGCTCGCGGGCCTCTTTCTCGTCATTGGTAAGGGTGCGCAGTACCATACCTGGCCGGGCGGCCTGTTGCGGCTCTGGACGTTGCGACACCTCCGAACGCGGCGCCTCACGTTGCGGTTGGGCAGCGCTTTCCACCGGCTTGCTGGGCAGGTGGCCAATGCTACGCTTTCGCTTTGTCTCAACGACGACGGGTTTCGTGCGTCCATGCGAAAAATTCTGCCGCACCCGTCCAACCGTTTCGGTCGTCGAGCGTCTGAGATTTAGCTTGCGTCCGGCCACGCCGGGCTTGCGGTCTTCGGTATCGTTCGTTTCTGTCATTCTTCTATTGTCACCTCAGCGCGCGAAGGGCTCCGATATTTCTCCAGCCTGCGCACTGCCGCCGCGAGCTTTTCGGCAAGCGGGCTCGCAGCCACGGCTGCATGTATCACATTTACCCGGCCCAATGCCAAACCCAATTGCTCCGAATTGAAGCAGTCGATGACTTCGCCAGCAGTGCAGGCCGATCGAAGACGACCCGAAAGCTTCTGGCGACCATCTCGCGCTCCATCCGAGGCCGCCATTAGAAGGCGCACGCCTCCGCGGCCGATAGCATCCTCCACCTTGCCGAAGCCCTGCGTCACCAGACCAGCCTTGTTTGAGAGTGCCAACAGGCTGATGGCATTGTGTTCAAGCAATTCCTCAACCTGATTTGGCAGGGATTCATCCGCCACGCAGGAAGTGCGCAGTGTCCGTGCAAACAACTTACGCCGACAGGCTTCGTTGACCGCTTCTCGCGAAAGGCTGACCCAGACGCCGCGGCCCGGGAGTTTGCGGCGTAGGTCCGGTACCACACGGTTATCCGGTGAACACACGAAACGCAGCAACACCGCTTCATCCATAGCCTGGCGAAGAACGATGCAGGTGCGTTCTGCCAACTCGCCATCCGCAGTTGCAGTCTTGTGGGTGCCGATACTGGTCAACCTTCCTCGCTTGTAGTTATTACCTCAGTGTCGTCACTCTGACCGATTTCGTCTTCCGACGGAGCTTCGATCCAGCCAGCAACGACCCGCGCGGCCATGATGATGGCCTCGGCGTCTGCACTGGAAACATCGAGATTGCTAAAGGCCCCCGGGTGCTGAGTTATTTCACCGTCCTTGCGCTCGCTCCAACCGATCAGGTCATCTGTGGCGCAGCCTGCGAGATCGTCGAGGCTGAGAATGCCCGCCTCGCCCAAAGCCACAAGCATGGCGGGGGTAACTCCCTCGATTGCTGCCACGGCATCCTCCACGCCCAACTCCTTGCGCCGAGCTTCTTGCGCGGCCGCCACCTTGTCGAGATGCTCGCGCGCTCGGGTCTGGAGCTCCGTGGCGGTCTCCTCATCTAGGCCATCGATGGATGAGATTTCTTCAACATCGACATAGGCCAGCTCCTCGACTGTATCGAAGCCCTCCGAGGCAAGAAGCTGGGCAAGCATCTCGTCGACATCAAGCGCAGCCACGAACCGCTCGGTGCGCTCGGCAAACTCCTTCTGCCGGCGTTCAGACTCTTCAGCCTCGGTCATTATGTCTATTTCCCAACCCGTGAGTTGAGAGGCCAGGCGCACGTTCTGGCCGCGACGACCGATGGCTAGGGACAACTGTTCGTCGGGAACCACCACTTCGATGCGCTCGACGTCCTCGTCGAGAACAACCTTGGCGACCTCGGCTGGCGCAAGTGCATTTACGATAAAGGTTGCGGCATCGGGCGACCACGGGATGATGTCGATTTTCTCGCCTTGCAGCTCGTTTACCACGGCCTGCACGCGGCTGCCCCGCATGCCGACGCACGCGCCGACAGGATCGATGGACGAATCCTTGGAGCGGACCGCGATCTTGGCGCGGCTGCCGGCGTCACGGGCAACGGAAACCACCTCGACGATGCCATCGTATATTTCCGGCACTTCCTGACGGAACAATCGCGCCATGAATTCGGGATGGGTGCGGGAAAGGAAGATCTGGGGGCCACGCTGCTCCCGCCTGACATCGTAGATATAGGCACGGACCCGATCACCGGTGCGGAAATTCTCCCGCGGCAGCGACTCGTCCCGACGTACAATGGCCTCTCCGCGTCCGAGATCGACTATGACATTGCCATATTCAACCCGCTTGACGACGCCGTTGACGATCTCTCCAATACGATCCTTGTACTCTTCATACTGGCGTTCGCGTTCGGCATCGCGCACCTTCTGAACGATCACCTGCTTGGCATTCTGGGCAGCGATGCGCCCAAAATCGACAGGCGGCAACGCCTCTGAAATGAAATCGCCCACCTGTGCGGCCGGATTACGATGACGGGCTTCGGCGAGCGTGATTTGGGTCGCCTCGTTCTCGACCGTCTCGGCTACCTCGAGCAATCGAGCCAGGCGAATGGCGCCGGTCTTGGGATCGATTTCGGCCCGAATATCGTTTTCGGCGCCGTAGCGCGAACGAGCTGCGCGTTGGATCGCATCTTCCATCGCGGCCAGGACCAGCGATTTCTCGATTGACTTCTCGCGCGCTACCGCATCGGCGATCTGCAACAACTCCAACCTGTTTGCGCTAACTGCAGGTTCAGCCATCGGTCAAACTCCCATCCGTGGTTGCGTCTTCAATTTCGGTCGTCCACTCGCTGCCATCTTTAGGGGCAGGCGATACATTGTTGCGTACGTCGTCGATGAGCTTGTCGGTCATCACCAGACGTGCCTCGGCGATGTTGTCGAAGGAAAGTCCGACAAGAATGACTTCGCCACCCGCTTCAGGCGCTGGCAGGAAGAGCCTCGCCTCACCATCCGCGAAACCCTCGAGAACGCCACGAAAGCGGCGACGACCGTCGATCGGCGTCAACATCTCGATCTTGGCTTCATGTCCGGCCCATCGCTCGAAATCTTCTGGCCGCACCAACGGACGGTCGATGCCCGGAGAGGACATCTCGAGCATATATGAGCCAGCTACGGGATCCTCAACATCCAGCAGCGGCGAAATCGCCTTGGAGGCCTTCTCGCAATCATCGATCAGAAACGAACCGTCGGGTCGCTCGGCCATGATCTGCAGGACGTGTCCATCCCGGCCAGTCATACGGACCCTGACCAGTCGATATCCAAGTCCGTCAAGCACTGGTTCGATCAGATCGGCCACCCGATGGGCAATTCCTGTTTCTCGCGCCAGTCGATCCTGGGTCACGCGCCTGTTGTCCTCTTTGATCCTGCAATTGACTGCAGGTAACAAAAAAAGCGGGCCCCGCAGGACCCACCCTCAACATCCTGATCTAAGCAGAAGCGCATAGGGCAGGGTTATATGAGAATGAACTCTTCGCCCGGCTTATACACGCTACCATCGGAAGGTTGCAAGACCTGCCAGCCGGCATCAATCGTTCCGGCGGCGAAACACGAGATAGGATGGACGACGTTCCGCCGCAAGGGCCTTTTGCTCGTAGCGTGTTGGCGGCCAATCTGCAGGACGTGGGTTCCGCTCCCCGGCGATGTCCGAGAATGTCTCGAAGCCTCCGTGTCGAGCAAACACTTCCAATGTCCAGGTTATATAGCCGGCGATATCGCTGGCAACGCGCAGTTCAGCACCGGGGCGCAACACTCGGTGGAGGCCGGCGACAGTCTCGGCGTTGACGAACCGCCGCTTCCAGTGACGCCGCTTGGGCCAGGGATCGGGATAAAGCAGAAACGCCCGATCTAGTGTTCCGTCCCCCAGAAGATCGATAAGCTCCCGGGCATCACCATAATGAACGCGAACATTGCCTAGGTCCTCGCGATCGATGACGGCAAGCGCTTTTGCGACGCCATTGAGAAATGCTTCGCAGCCGATTAGTCCGATTCGGGGGTTATGCCGCGCTTGCCAAGCAAGATGCTCACCGGCACCAAATCCGATTTCCAGCCATACCGAGCGGCATTCATGGTCAAAAAGGTGGAGAGGATCCCTCAACCGCAGAGGCCGTGCGGTAAGATCCAGTTGTGCCCAAGCCGTCGCGACGCGGGCAGCTTGTCTTGGCCGCAATTTGGGGCCCACCCGTCGCCCATAAAGCCTCAACCGGTCGGGGCCGGTATTCTCATCGGCGGTCATGTGCGAATCACGGGATCCCTCCAGCCCCAAACTCAACAGATCGTATTTCGGGATCACTTTTGGCCAAGTTGGTACAGAATAATAAACCTAAGCGATTTCAGCAAGATAGAGCATGATTCGAAAAGTGCACGCACATTTCGAATCATGCTCTAGCACACGGCGTTGCGAAGGTCGTCCGTGAGGTCGGTCCTTTCCCAGGAGAATCCGCCGTCGCTGTCAGGTGTACGGCCAAAATGCCCGTAAGCTGAAGTGCGGGCATAGATGGCGCGGTTGAGATTTAGATGGTTGCGAATGCCGCGCGGCGTGAGGTTCATGACTTCTCCCAAGGCGCGCTCGAGTTTTTCTTCATCAACGTTTCCAGTTCCGTGCAGGTCGACGTAAATAGACAGTGGGCGCGCGACGCCAATGGCGTAGGAAAGCTGAATTGTGCAACGCTCTGCAAGCTCGGCAGCCACTACGTTCTTGGCCAGATAGCGGGCCGCATAGGCTGCCGAACGGTCGACCTTGGTCGGGTCCTTACCGGAGAAGGCGCCGCCACCATGGGGCGCCGCGCCACCATAGGTATCGACGATAATCTTGCGTCCGGTCAATCCGCAGTCACCGTCGGGACCGCCGATGAAGAACTTGCCGGTTGGATTGACATGCCAGATGGTTTCATCACCGACCCAGCCCTCGGGCAGTGCTTCACGGCAATAGGGTTCGATGAGAGAGCGGACGTCACTGGACGACATGGATTCGTCGACATGCTGATGAGAAACCACGATCTCACGCACACTGACCGGGTGGCCGTCCTGATAGCGAACGGTGATTTGGCTTTTTGAATCTGGCCCCAGCCGAGGCTCGGTACCGGCGTGCCGTGCCTCGGCTAGGCGTTGCAGGATGCGATGGGCATAATAGATGGGTGCCGGCATCAAATCCGGAGTTTCCCGGCAGGCATAACCGAACATGATACCCTGGTCGCCGGCACCTTCGTCCTTGTTGCCGGCCGCGTCGACACCTTGCGCGATGTCCGCCGACTGGCCATGCAACAGCACTTCGACCTCGGCATTCTGCCAGTGGAAGCCTGCCTGCTGGTAGCCAATATTGCGTATGGCATTGCGGGTTGTTTCGACGATAGCGTCCTTGTCGACGCTTTCCGGGCCGCGATATTCGCCGGCGATAACCACCCGGTTGGTGGTTGCCAATGTCTCGCAAGCTACGCGAACCTGATTGGCATCGAGACCTGCTTTCGGCGCTTCACGATAAAACAGATCAACGATTTCGTCGGAAATCCGGTCGCAGACCTTGTCGGGATGCCCTTCGGAAACGGATTCGCTGGTGAAAAGGTAATTGCTGCGCGGCACGTACATCTTCCTTCATGACGGAACCGGCAAGTGCCGGCTAATGCTCCAATAAAACCGACGGCCCCTCAGCCGAAGTGCAAAGTTAGCGCACTAGTGGCAGGCAAGAACCAGCCCGTCAAGATCGCTTCAAACTGTCATTGAGAAACAAAATCGCGACACGCACTAATCGGTCTGGCCTGCAAGCGCTTTGACCAGGTCGACAACCCGGCGTCGAACGTCGGGATTGGCGATTTCACCGAAAGCACGGTTCAACTGCAAACCTTCCGACGAATTCAGGAACCCCATGATCGATTCCTGTTCTCCCGGCTCGGCAAAACCGCCCGCCGTTGGCATCTCAATGTCAGCGGGAAGGTCCTCAAAAAAGAACTGAACCTCAACTTCAAGGATCTGGGCCATTTGATAGAGGCGACTGGCGCTTACCCGGTTCGAGCCCTTTTCATATTTTTGCACCTGCTGAAAGGTCAAGCCCAGCTTTTCGCCGAGCTTCTCCTGACTGAGGCCGATCAGCATGCGCCGCATGCGAACCCGATTGCCTACATGGACGTCAATTGGATTGGGTGTCCGTCTAGTCATTTTTCATCTCTCAGATCGTAAGCCCCCGATCTGAAACCCAGGCGCCAGAAACAGGAACCAGCCTCTAGCGTATACTCGACGATTATCGAAAACGAGAGCATTTAGGACACTAGTACCGTAAGGCGCAAGGACAAACGTTAGTGAGCGCAAGTTGAATTTTGGTTGCCGCGTGAGACCTTAAGTGAAGATGATCCAAAGTCAAGATCGGTTTAGGCCGAGCTTCCTGACATTTGCCACGGCTGCGCCCAGCAGGCTGGCGACCAGCAGCGCATAGAAAAGATCGCCGAATCGTCCGTACAATGTATTGCTGACCGGTCGGGGAAGTGGTGCCGTAAGGATTCCGACCGCGCCCGTGTCGAGGCGCTTGAGCACATTGCCTCTGGCATCGATGATCGCGGAGATGCCAGTGTTGGCGGCGCGGACCAAAGGCAGACCCTCTTCTATGGCGCGAAAGCGAGCTTGTTCGAGATGTTGCACTGGCCCGGCCGAGCTCCCGAACCAGGCATCGTTTGTTACGTTGACAATCCATTTGGCCCGCAATCCTCTGGCCGGTATCGACAACGGAAAGATTGCCTCGTAACAAACAAGGGGGGCGAAACTCGGTAAACCAGCGATCGATATCGGCGCAGTTGTCGTCCCGGCCGAAAAACTGAGTGGCACGGGAACAAGCTTTCGAAGTCCCAGTGGGCCGAGAATTCCTTCGAACGGCAGAAATTCACCGAACGGAACGAGCCGACGCTTGTCGTAGGTCGCAGTGACGTCTCCGTTCCTGTTAATGACCAAGATCGAATTGAACACGCGCACAGAAGTGTCCGAAGCGGGGGCCGTCGGTTCGCGGCGAATCGCGCCAAGCACGAGAAAACTGTCCGGCGGAAGTTCTGCTGCGACACGATGGCGCAGAGCGGGCAATTCGGCTACCAGATAGGGGAGGGCCGTCTCGGGCCAGATAAAGATGTGGTGACCCGGCACGTCATTGGCTGCGGCCTTTGCGGTCAACTCGAGATAGCGGCTGAGAATATCTGCCCGGCGCTCCTGTTGCCACTTGATAGACTGAGGAATGCTGGCTTGGACGATGGATACGGTGATGTCGTCATGAGATCCCGGCCCCGCCGCCGCCAGCCGCCAGCCGCCGAGACCCCAGCACAGGGCGAAAGAAGCAATTGAGAATCCGGCCAGGCGATAGGAAGGCGTTCCGCCGCGCCTCCACAGCATCGCCGGCAACATCGACCACAAGAGCACTAAAGTCGTCAGGCCATATATGCCGACGATGCTGGCTGTCTGTGCCAAGGCATCGCTTGTACCCGCCACATAGCCGGGCAGGTTCCAGGGAAACCCCGTAAACAGATGGCCGCGTAGCCATTCGGTAATCGACAATGTGGCAACCAGGACCAGAATACCGCTGGCATCTGATCTCCACCAGCGTATGGCCGTTGCCGTGGCAGCGGCCCAAAAGAGGGCGAGGCCCGCCGGCAGGAAGGTAACAACAAACGGGATCATCCAGGCAAAGATGGCCGCATCGACGCGAAACGCCTCGGTGACCCACGACAATGAATAGACGAACCAGCCGAAACCGAAACACCAGCCAACCAATGCTGCCGGCCGACATCGGCGCGCCACGGCCGGCTCCGAATAAGCGACCTTGTCGAGCGTCCAGGCCAGTAAGCTGAAGGCGACTGGCAGCGCAGGCCAAATGTGCCACGGTGGCAGGGCCAACGACCCAAGCAGCCCGGCGGCAAATGGCAGCAGCGCTCGCCAGAACAGCTGGTGCGGGCCGCCAGACCGAATTTTTCGCAGCATGGACCTTGTCCGGCTCTATTCGGCTGGCGTGGTTTCGGAACGCCGCTGACGAGCAGGACGTTGGCGGGTATGGATTTTGATCTTGCGCACGCGTCGCGGGTCGGCATCGAGGATTTCGAATTCGACGCCACCTGGGTGGCGAACAAGTTCACCGCGCACCGGAACGCGGCCCAGCATGGCGAACATCAACCCGCCGAGGGTATCGACGTCTTCTTCATCTTCGTCTGGTAAGAGATCAATGCCAAGCTGCGCCTCCACATCATCGATGTCGGCGCGAGCATCGGCCAGAAAGCTCCCATTGTCTGACGCCTTGATCAACGTGGATTCATCATCGTCATGCTCATCGGCGATATCGCCGACGATTTCTTCGACTAGATCCTCGATCGACAGCAATCCGTCGGTGCCGCCGTATTCATCGACGACGATGGCCATGTGGATACGGGTGGATTGCATCTTCACTAGGAGGTCGGCAGCCGGCATCGATGGAGGAACGAACAAGAGTTTGCGAATGATGCCTGTCTCGCGCACGGCCCGGTCGAGGTCGGTCGGAGACACAGACAAGCCCGCTGTTGTGGCAGACACCTTGCTCTTTGTCTGGCGCCCGCCCTTACGGCCGCCGTCGCGGGAACGTTCTCCGACCCACCGCAATAGGTCCTTGATGTGGACCATGCCGACAGGATCGTCGAGCGTTTCGCGGAAGACCGGCAATCGCGAATGGTTGGCTTCAGTGAATATCCGTAGCAATTCGCGCACGTTGGCGCCTTCTTCAACCGCGATTATATCGGCACGGGGCACCATGACATCGTCGACCCTGAGATCGCCAAAGCGCAGGAGATTGGCCATCATGGAGCGCGCTTCCGGTCCTATCGGGGCTGCATTGTCGGTTGCGGCGTGTTCGTCGATCACACCCTCCAGGCTGGCGCGCAAGTCGTCGTCGCCCCTGCCACCGAGCCAGGCCTTCAGCCGCTGCAGATAACCTGGGCGGGAATAGTCAGACTGGCGGACCGGTCCGGATTGCTGCTTTTGGTCGTCGCTCATTTTTTTCCGAATGCGCCTTGGCCTAAGGGGTCGCGGCAGCATCAGTTTCATAAGGATCGGCAATGCCGAGACTGGCGAGCGCCGTAATCTCAAGGGTCTGCATCTCGGCCGCCCCCTCATCTGTCTGATGTTCATAACCAACAAGATGCAGCACGGCATGTACAATAAGATGACTTATGTGGTTTTCCAATGTCTTGCCTTGTGCAGGCGCTTCCGCAGCGACAATGCCCCAGGCAACAGCGATGTCACCTATCGGCCGAGCCATGGTTGGCGCGGTTTCCGGAAAGGGTGCCGCTGGAAATGAAAGCACATTTGTCGGATCGGACTTGCCACGCCAGGCGCGGTTCAATTCGGCAATCGCAGCATTGTCGCTCAACAAAATAGAGATTCCGACATGCGCATGAAGACGGGATACCTTAAGAGCCGCTACCGCAGCGCGACGCAAGAGTTTCTCGGGATCAGCCAAGGTTGACCACTCGGGCGACTCGATGACCACATCCACCTCGACGCCGCCTTCGTCGCAGGAACTTGCGACAGCACTCTGTCTGGTCATGCGCATGGGTTTCCGATGCGTGAAATATGGTCGGCCTCGTAAGCTTCCACGATGCGCGTGACCAGTTCGTGGCGCACGATGTCCGCGGAGGTGAACGTCACGTGGCCAATACCGGGCACCAGGGCCAGCAAGTGAAGCGCTTCGTCAAGACCCGAACCAACACCCCGGGGCAGATCGATCTGGGTCGGATCACCGGTCACGACCATCCGGCTTCCTTCGCCGAGGCGGGTAAGAAACATCTTCATTTGTGGAGATGTAGCGTTCTGAGCTTCGTCGAGAATCACGAAGGCTGACGTCAATGTGCGGCCCCGCATGAAGGCGAGAGGTGCAATCTCGATAGTGCCTTCCGCGAGACCCCGGGCGACAAGATTGGCCGGCATCACGTCATAGAGCGCGTCATAGAGTGGCCGCAGATAGGGATCGACCTTCTCTTTCAGATCACCTGGCAGAAAGCCCAGCCGTTCGCCTGCTTCCACCGCTGGTCGCGATAAGATGATGCGGTCAATGCGGCCCTGTTCAAGCTCTGCGGCGGCGCAGGCGACTGCCAGATATGTTTTCCCGGTGCCCGCCGGGCCGGTGCCAAAAACCAGATCATGGCTGCCAATAGCCTCCACATAGGCGCGCTGACGTGGCGATCGCGGCACCACGGTCTTTTTGCGGGTACGCACCGCCGCTGAATCGCTCTCGCTGTCTGTTATGCTTTCAGTCATGCGGATCGCGCCTGCGACGTCGCCAGCGATCACGTCATGGCCGCGACTGGCCCGCAGGTAAAGATGCTGGAGAATCTGGCGCGCCCGCTCGCGCATGATGGCATCGCCGCTCAGGGCCACGCGGTTGCCACGCGGCGTAACGGTGACGCCAAGCCGCTGCTCGATCAGGGCCAGATGTTCGTCATGTTCACCGAAAACTGTCGTCAACAAGCGATTGTTGTCGAATGCAACGATCAAATTGTCCGCGGCATCGTTGCGTCCTGCTGTTGCCATCTTTCCGCTGCTGCGTGTCATGCCTTCTGCTCAATGCCCTCGACGGTACCGCATTGGGCAGCGTGCTGCCGCATGCCGGGAATCACATCTGCCGCATCCACAATATGGGCCGAAAGCGAATTAGCGCCAACGGCATCGACACATACTTTCACCAGATCGCCGATGCGGGCCCTGTCAGCTTCCAGGTGGACGGCTTGTAGATACGGTGAACGCCCGACGAGTTGGCCCGGATGCCGTCCCGTCCGCTCCAGCAAAACGTCGAATGTGGCCCCAAGCATGGCCTGATTGAAGGACTTCTGCTGGCTGGCGAGAAGAGCTTGTAAGCGTCGAAGCCGCTCGCTCTTGACCGCCTCAGATATCTGGTCCGGCCATTCGCCCGCAGGAGTGCCAGGACGCGGAGAATATTTGAACGAATAGGCTTGGGCATATCCCACGGTACGCACGAGTTCTAGCGTTTCTTCGAAGTCGGCATCAGTCTCGCCGGGAAAGCCGACAATGAAATCGCTGGACAGGGCAATGTTGGGACAGGCTGAGCGGATCCGAGCCACAACATCGAGATAAAGGCCGATATCGTGACGGCGGTTCATGGCCGCCAGTACACGGTCAGAACCGGACTGCACAGGCAAATGCAAATAGGGCATGAGGCGCGGGTTGTTGCCATGGGCAGCAATCAAATCATCGTCCATGTCGCGGGGATGGCTGGTTGTGTAGCGCAGCCGCTCAATCCCCGCGTCATCGCCAAGGCGACTGATAAGTTGCGCCAGCGAGGTCGGCTTGCCGTTCTCGCCTTCGCCGCGGTAGGCATTCACATTCTGACCCAAGAGGGTAATTTCGCGCACGCCGGCTGCGGCAAGCCGCTTTGCTTCAGCAATGATCTGGGCAACGGGACGCGAAAATTCGGCGCCGCGGGTATAGGGCACAACACAAAATGTGCAGAACTTGTCACAACCTTCTTGTACCGTGAGAAAAGCGGAAACGCTGTGCGAGCCAGAATTTGTAACTGCCACCGACCCCAGCGCCTCGAACTTTGCCTCTGTTGGAAATTCGGTAGCCACCACATGCCGCTCCCCCCTGTCGAGGCGAGTAATCAGGTCAGGTAATCGATGATATGCCTGCGGCCCGAACACCAGATCGACAGCGTCGGCGCGATGTACGATCTCTTCGCCCTCAGCCTGAGCGACGCAGCCAGCGACCGCGATCTTCACGTTGGATGACTTGCTGCCGTCCCTCATCTTGAGGCGGCGTAGCCTGCCGATCTCCGAATAGACCTTTTCGGCAGCCTTTTCGCGGATATGGCAGGTGTTGAGGATGACGAGATCGGCATCCTCAGCTTGCTCGGTTACGGCAAAGCCATGGTTCCCCAGGATTTCGCCCATGCGCTGACTGTCATAGACATTCATCTGGCAGCCATACGTCTGGATGAAAAGCTTGCGGACCGGCGAGCGAGCCATGCGTAATTTCCGTAACAGGGCAAGAGAGTTCTCCTTAGCGCCTTTTCTATTCGCTGGGAACCGGCCCTCTCAGAGTCCGTTTGAAAATGTGTTCAATGGCTGATCCTTCGCAGCAGCAGGCTTCCC
>CAZMSA010000065.1:0-18402 GCA_964568825.1 uncultured Rhizobiaceae bacterium
AAATCGTGAATCACAACGCCGCTGATTTGCAAACCCTCATTCTCAAACGGACACTCAAGCTCCGCGCGAGCGGCAGGCGAGCGAAAGATTGGCATCACGCTTCCCAGGCTGTGAATTGCGTGCCATGATGTGCTTGTCACCGCGCCTGACAACAATAGCCCGTCAGATATCAGTCATGCGGCTTGGTTTGTCGGTCGATTTTGACGCCGTAAAGCTCCAGGCGGTGATCGACGAGCTTATAACCCAGTTCCTTTGCCACAAACTCCTGCAGTCTTTCGATTTCCTCATTACGGAATTCGATGACGGCCCCGGAATTCAGGTCGATCAGGTGATCATGATGATCTTCGCGCGACTCTTCGTAGCGGGCGCGTCCGTCGCCGAAATCCAGGCGGTCAAGGATGCCGGCATCCTCGAATAGTTTGACAGTCCGATAGACGGTGGCAATAGAGATGCGCGGATCAATTTTCGAGGCCCGCCTATACAGTTCCTCGACATCGGGATGGTCCTCCGAATCTGCAATGACCTGCGCGATAATCCGGCGCTGGCCGGTCATGCGCATGCCGCGGTCTTGGCAGGCAATCTCGATCCGGTTCATGGGTTCAGGTTCCCGTTCGTCACCACCTATAGGCACTCCGGGGCATGGGTACAACGAGGCTCAGGCTGGTTCAAGGTAGCGTCGCATGACAATTGCGTCGCTTGAGCCATGGTCGACTCCGGCATAGTAGTCTGAACGTCGGCCCACCTCTGCGAACCCGGAATTCTTATAAAGAGCGATAGCTGGCGCATTGTCGGCGCCAACCTCGAGAAACAGTGACACAACCCCCGCTTTTTCCAAGCGCCTCACAAGACAGACCAAGAGTTGCCTCGCAACACCGCGGCGACGTGCCGCCGGGCGAGTGCCGAGGGTAAGTATTTCGGCTTCATCGGACGCCTTTCTGGCAAGCACGAATCCCACCGGTGCGTCGTGACTGCCGCTCGCTACCGCCAAAAGCGCAATAGCCCCGGGCGCTTGCATCATCACTGCAAGTTCTGAAGTACTCCACGGGCGGTCAAATGAGGCAGCGTGCAATTCAGCCAGGATCATTGCATGTGCTGGCCCGGCCTCAATGATCGATGTGGGAGAAGCCGATGCGGCAACGACAAACGCCTGCGGTTTGGCATCCGGCGCCCTCAGATAAAGCGGCTCGAGCGCCTCTTGGTCTGGAACACATTTCGCTACCTGACGAACGAAAATGGCGGCATCGGGCAGGGTGGTCGCCACAGCAGGCACGCCTTTGCACCCGGAGGCAAGCAAAATGGCGGCGCCTGTGCCAACGAGAATCGTTCCCGATGGAATCTCCCGAAGTGCCGTTTCAATGCTGACAAGGCGTGCCGCGTCGACGGCCGTGCCGTCTACATCGAATATCTGCAAGTAGAGCTCGCCGCGGCGCGCATCGATAACGCTCGCAGTGGGGGCATGGCGCGGTGTTGGAACCGCCAAGGCAAGGGCTGCTAGCGTGGTCATGGCACAAATCGGACGGCACGTAGCCAATGCCAGCCCGCGCGCTGTGGCAATACCGATCCGCACCCCGGTGAATGTGCCGGGACCTCTGGTGACAGCGATACGATCGAGCGCCGCCATCGTCAAACCACCCTCGGTCATGACGGCTTCGATCATGCCGGGCAGAGCCTCGGCATGACCACGGGTCATAGGCTCGTGGCGCGCTGCCAACATCCGGTCGCCGGTCACGTCGTAAAGCGCAACCGAGCAGGCAGCCAGAGCTGTATCGAAGGCAAGAATAATCATGCGCAGTAAGCGCCGTTGGAAAACGATGTGAAACGATGCAGCCAGTGCCCGTCCAGCTAGACCGGACGAACCTCGGTTACTTCCGGAATAAAATGTCTTAACAGGTTCTCGATGCCGTGCTTGAGAGTTGCGGTCGAGCTCGGGCAACCAGAGCACGAACCCTTCATATTGAGAAACACCACGCCATCGCGATAACCCTGGAAAGTTATATCGCCACCATCCTGGGCAACTGCCGGGCGCACGCGGCTGTCCAGCAGATCCTTAATGGTCTTGACGATTTCCGTGTCTTCGGCTTCGAACTCTTCACTGGAAGCTGAGCTGCGCGGAGCAGCATCCATCACCACAGGCGCACCCGACATGTAGTGCTCCATGATGACGCCGAGAATGGCCGGTTTCAGATGCTGCCATTCCCCATCGTCTTTGCTGACCGTGATGAAATCGCCCCCCAGAAAGACGCCGGAGACCCCAGCTATCGCAAACAGTCGTTGAGCCAGAGGCGAATTCACTGCATCGCTGGCAGAGCGGAAATCGATGGGGTTTCCATGTACCACCGGTTTGCCGGGAATGAATTTCAAGGTCGCGGGGTTAGGTGTGGCTTCGGTTTGAATGAACATCTGTATTGGCCTTTTCGAGGCTTGGACAATTCCTGATTTTGCAGATATGGCGTCAGTCTAGTTCACTTCCAAGGTGAAGGTAAGTCTGGATGATGGATTTCCTGGCTTCCGATCCGGTATCGCCGGCATTTCAAGCGCGCACAAAGCCGATGATTTTCTTCACGTCGTCGAAGATCGGGCGAGCAATGGCCTCAGCGCGGGCGGCCCCATCGACAAGGATGGAATCGATGTGGCTGGGATCCGCCATGAGTTTCTTCATCTCCGCACCGATGGGGCCGAGTTTGTCCACCGCAACGTCGATGAGCGCTTGCTTGAAAGCCGAAAACTGGCATCCGCCCATATCCTTCAGAACCATCTCAACGGTTTGACCGGTGAGGCCGGCATAGATCCCGAGCAAGTTCATCGCCTCGGGTCGCGTTGCCAGACCTTCGGTTTCGCTGGGCAACGGCTCCGGATCCGTCTTGGCCTTTCTGACTTTTCGGACGATTTCGTCGGAGTCGTCGGTCAGATTGATGCGCGACAGATCAGACGGGTCGGACTTGGACATCTTCTTGGTGCCGTCGCGCAAAGACATGACCCGCGTTGCCGGACCCGCAATGAGCGGCTCGGGCAACTGGAAAAAGCCGTCTTCGTAACCTGCTTCCGCGATGCTTTCGGCAAAGTCATTGTTGAATTTCTGGGCGATGTCGCGCGACAGCTCTAGATGCTGCTTCTGGTCCTCGCCTACCGGCACATGAGTGGCATGATAAACAAGGATGTCAGCGGCCATGAGGTTGGGATAGGCGTAGAGCCCAACGGAAGCATTCTCCCTGTCCTTGCCAGCCTTTTCCTTGAACTGGGTCATGCGATTAAGCCAGCCAAGGCGGGCTACGCAGTTGAAAATCCACGCGAGTTCGGCGTGCTGCGGCACCTGGCTCTGATTGAACACAATATGCTTCTTGGCATCGATACCTGCCGCAATGTAGGCCGCCGTAACTTCGCGGGTATTGCGCGCCAGTTCCTTCGGCCCGCCCCAAACTGAAACCGGCTGTGTCAGGGCGTGCAGGTCAACGACACAATAAATGCATTCGAAACTCTCTTGTATCTCGACAAAACGCTTGATGGCGCCGAGATAGTTGCCGAGATGAAGATTGCCGGTCGGCTGGACGCCGGAAAACACCCGTTGCCTGAAGGAACCCATTAGAACCACTCCTGAACTGCGCGACGCTATATGCCCGCATTGCGGGGGCATGAAAAGCCCCTTCAGGAGCCGCGCCGAAATGCCTGCGAAAAATCTGCGGGACGGAAGGCGCCGGTCGACCACGCGATGGCGAAGTAGACGGCCGCCCCTGTCACGACGAGCGCGGCCAGCGTGCTCATGCGCGCGATCAGGCCAATGCTCGGGACAAACAGACCGGCAGCGGTCTGCATGCCTACAACCAAAGCCGCGCCCATGACGAGGCTGGAGACGATGATTCGGATCACATTGGATCTCAGTTGGTTGTCGGTGGTGAAATGGCCTCGCCTCTGCAAGGTAATGCCAAGCAGGCCGGCATTCACCCAGGCAGACAGCGATGTCGCAACCGCAATCCCGACATGCGACAGGAACGGAAACAATGTGAGGGCCCCGGCGATATTGATGCCCACCCCGATCACGGCAAAAAACATGGGCGTGCGGGTGTCCTCGCGCGCGAAGAAACCGGGCGTGAAGACCTTCATCATGACAAACGCCGGTAGGCCGGTCGCAAAGGCCGCCAGCGCACCGGCCGTCGCTCGCGTATCGACCGGCGTGAAGGCGCCGCGTTCGAACAGGACATTGACAATAGGGTTGCTCAACGCCATCAGGCCGACCGCGGCGGGAGTCGTGAGCAGCAACGATAGCTCAAGCGCACGGTTCTGGCTCATTTCGACACCTGCGCCGTCGCCGGCCCTCAGCCGTCGCGACAATTCAGGCAGCAACACCGTGCCCACCGCCACGCCGACAAGGCCGAGCGGAAGCTGGTAGACGCGATCCGCATAGTAGAGCCAGGACGCCGCTCCCGGCAGCATCGAAGCGATGACCGTGCTGATCACCAGGTTGAGTTGGGTTATGCCGCCGGCGACGGTGCCGGGCACCCCGAGTTTCACCACCCGCATTACTTGCGGCGTGATGCGCGGTCGAACCAACTTGAGTGTCATGTTGGCACGGCCGCAAGCGATCCACAGCATGGCGAACTGAAGCAACCCGGCCAGCGTTACGCCCCACACTAAGGCCTTACCGGTGAGGCCGGAGGCACCCCAGCCCATGATCTTGATACCAGCCAGCACGCTGATCATGACGATGTTAAGGATGATTGGGGCAGCCGCGGCAGCCGCAAAGCGGTGAAGCGAGTTGAGAACCCCGCCAAGCAGTGCCACCAGCGACATGAACAGAATATAGGGAAAGGCGATGCGGGTCATGACGATCGCCAGGTCGAACTTTGCCGGATCGGCAGCAAAGCCCGGCGCGAATAGATACATCAGCAGGGGCATGAGGACTTCGCACAGCGCCACCAGGCCCAGAACAGTGGTCAGCAGAACAGCAAAGACTTCTTCGGCGAACATTCGGGCTGCATCGCTGCCGTCGCCTTCATAGCGCTTGGCGAACAGCGGCACGAAGGCCGAGTTGAATGCGCCCTCACCAAACAGCCGCCTGAACAGATTGGGAAAACGGAAGGCAATGACGAAGGCCTCGGCTACGGGCCCCGAACCCACGATTGAAGCCAGAAGCATATCTCGGATGAAACCGAGCAAACGGCTGATGAGCGTGTACCCGCCGACCGTTGCGGCCGATTTGATCAGTGCCATGGACTGCAGGATCTCCGCGGCTGAAATTCACGGTGACCGTTGTCAGGCGGAAGGGCCAGGGCCTTGGCTTTCTGGCAAAGAGCGTTCGGCTTGTTGAAGTCATCGAACTGGTAGCTGTGGATGACGCGTGCAGTCTCAGGCGGCATCGGCATTGTTCTCCATCTGGTCGAAGATGCCCGTGAGGTGGCGTATGATGCTGTTGCGGCGCGTTGTATTGACAATCTTCGAACCGGTGAGGTCGGTGACATAGAACACATCGACCGCGCGCTCTCCAAAGGTCGTGATATGGGCCGAGGCGATGTTGAGGTTAAGCCGGAAAAGTGCCTCGGTGAGATCATGCAGAAGCCCCATGCGGTCGAGGCCGTTGACTTCGATAACCGTATAGAGATTGGACAATTCGTTGTCGACATTGACCCGCGGTTCGATCCGGAAAGCCTTGATACGTCCCTTGGGTCGTGCAAGTTTCTCAAGAAGTTCGCGCAGCCGCACATCGCCCACCAGTACTCGGCCAATGAGCGATGTCACCCGCTCTGCCCGGCGCAATTCATCGATATCGGCGTCGAATTCGCGCTGGATCAACAAAGTGTCGAGCGCCATGCCATCGGCCGTTGTGAATATCTGCGCTCCGGCGATATTGGCGCCCGCGGCGGCACAGGCGCCGGTCATCTGGGCGAGAAGCCGGGGATGATCAGGGGTGAAGATCGTAAGTTCGGTTATGCCGGTGAACGCATCGGTCTTGACGGTCGATGCAAGCCTCTGCCCTGCCTTTTCCGCCTTAGTGATGAGCTCGGCGTGGGCAATTTGATGATCGAGGTCGACATTGAGCCAGTAGGGATCGTAATGGCGCGCAAACCAGGCCTTCAACTCGGCCTTGTTCCAGTCTGTCATGCGCTTGGCAAAGGCTGATTGTGCATCGGCGATCCGGTCATGCCGCGAAATGGAGCTGTGGCCACCGCTGAGCACAGGTTCGGCCTCGAAGAATAAGGTTCGAAGAAGTTGGCCCTTCCAACCGTTCCAAACGCCGGGTCCGACGGCACGAATGTCACAAACCGTCAGAATGAGCAGGAGTTTTAGCCGTTCAAGACTCTGCACCACACCTGCGAAATCGAGAATGGTCTTGAAATCGTTGAGATCGCGCATCTGCGCGGTTTCGCTCATCAGCAAATGGTGACGAACCAGCCATGCCGTCATATCGGTCTCCGACGGCGACAGCCCGAGGCGTGGTGCCAGCGCTTTGGCCACAGCCTCGCCCGCAATGGAATGGTCCTGTTTGCGTCCCTTGGCGATGTCGTGCAGGAAAGCGGCGAGATAAAGGGCACGCTTGCTTGAGGGCGTAAGCGTCTTCACCAGATCGGTGGATAGGGGGTGGGCGTCCCTGAAGGTGCCAGTCTCGATCTCGTGCAACACGCCGACGGTGCGCAGCAGATGTTCGTCCACTGTATAGTGGTGGTACATATTGAATTGCATGAGCGCTACGATGCGTCCGAAATCGGGAATGAAACGCCCTAGAACACCTGCTTCGTTCATGCGCCTGAGGATGCCTTCGGGATCGCGCGAACTGACCAACAGATTGAGAAAAATGGCGTTGGCCTCAGGATCGTTTCTCACCACCGGGCCGATGAGATTGAGCGAGCGGCGCACCAGGCGCAACACGTTTGGATGAATGGCTCGATTCTTGTCTTCCGCGCGGCCGAACAGCCGCAGGATGCTCACGGGATCATCGATGAACTCGCGCGGATCGATTACGTTCAAACGGCCGGCATCGAGACGGAAGCGTTCGGTCTGTTTGACCTTGCGGCGGGTTCGGCGGGCTATTCTCGATATCAATTCGCTCAACGGCCGCGCCTTGGTCATCTCCTGAGCCTCGAGCACGGCACAGAAAATCCGCGTGAGATCACCCACGTCCTTGGCGACCAGGAAATAGTGCTTCATGAAGCGCTCGACGTGTTTGAGGCCGCCATGTGCCTTGTAGCCGAGGCGCTCGGCAATCTCGGCCTGCTTGTCGAACCCAAGGCGGTCGTCACCGCGACCGGCGATAAAATGGAGATGGCAGCGAACCGCCCACAAAAAATCCTCGGATCGCCTGAAGCGGTTGAACTCCTGACGGGTGAATAGGCCGGTGTCGACCAGATCAGCGGGATATTTCACGTCGTGTAGAAAGCGAGCGATCCAGAACAGCGTCTGGAGATCACGCAATCCCCCCTTTCCGTCCTTGACGTCGGGTTCGACGAGATAGCGAGACTGTCCCGAGTGCAAATGACGGACATCGCGCTCGGCCAGCTTGCTGGCGATAAAGGCCTTGGTATGCTTGCTCACGATCTCCTTGCGAAAGCGGCGGTGAAGCTCAGCACACAGGCCTTCATCACCACAAATGTAGCGTGCTTCAAGGATGGCGGTCATGATCGTGCCATCGGTGCGAGCCAGCCGAATGCACTCATCAATGCTCCGGGTCGAGTGGCCGACCTTAAAACCGGTATCCCAAAGCACGTAGAGAATGAACTCGACAACACTCTCGCCCCAGGCCGTCTGTTTGTAGGGCATTAGGAAGAGCAGGTCGATGTCGGAGCCGGGCGCCAGCGTGCCGCGGCCGTAGCCGCCGACAGCGACGATGGAGAGGCGCTCGCCGGTTGACGGGTTGAGCGCCGGATAAACCTGGCGCGAAGCAAGATCATAGAGCGCTCGAATGAGATTGTCCTCTCCAAGCGACAGGCGTTCGGCGCAGCGGGTGCCGCTTGCCTCTTCCAGCAACAGGCCTTCGGCCTCGGCCCGGGCTGTGTCGACGGTGTCCTTGAGGGCCAGCGCCAGCGCTGGCCGGAAGTCGGCGCTGTGCAAGCCATGTCTGTCGCACAGATTCTTGATCAGCCGGTCGAGCGCATCGACGCCGAGCGAAGGCGGCGCTGTCACCGCGTTCGAGGTGGCTGTGGTGCGCCGCGCTGTGGCATGACGTGTTGAAGTGACGCTCATCGCCAATATCCATGCCCTCTCGCGCCGGTGCTTTCAAGCCTCACTGGGTCTCATTGCCTTGAGCCGGTAGACCAGTTCGAGCGCCTCGCGCGGCGACAAGTCGTCGACGATTGTTTCGTCGATCAGGCGCTCGACCTGACTCGGCCCAGCGGTTTGGCATGCAGATGCCGGCCGCGATGACATTGCAGCGAACAGTGGCAAATCGTCGATGAGTACCTTGCGCCCGCCCCCCTGCTCGGACTTTTCAAGAAGGTGGAGAACCTCCCCGGCGCGCTCGACAACCGCGGCCGGCAGACCCGCCAGGCGAGCCACCTGGATGCCGTAGGACCGGTCCGCGGACCCCGGGATCACCTCGTGTAAGAAAATCACATCGCCATGCCATTCACGTACCTTCATGGCGACATTGGCCATACCTTCCAGGCGGGCGGTCAGGGCCGTTAGCTCATGGAAATGAGTCGCGAACAGCGCCCGGCAGCGGTTGACTTCGCATAAGTGCTCCACCGTGGCCCAGGCGATGGACAGGCCGTCGAAAGTTGCGGTACCACGGCCGATCTCGTCGAGAATGACCAGCGATCGCGGGCCCGCCTGATTGAGTATGGTTGCTGTTTCAACCATCTCCACCATGAAAGTTGAGCGTCCGCGCGCCAAATCGTCGGCTGCGCCCACCCGGCTGAACAGGCGGTCGACAATACCGATTCGCGCCGCCGCTGCCGGCACGAACGATCCGATCTGCGTCATGAGGGCGATCAGCGCATTCTGGCGCAGGAAAGTCGACTTCCCTGCCATGTTGGGGCCGGTCACCAACCAGATACGGGCCTTGTCTTCCTCGCCCGCAAGTTTGCAGTCGTTGGGAACGAATGCCGCCTCACCACGTCTGGCAAGGGCTGCCTCGACCACAGGATGACGACCCTTCTCGACGATAAATTCGGCGCTATCGTCGACGTGGGGACGAACATAGCCATCACGTTCGGCAATCTCTGCCAAGCCCGCCAGCACGTCGAGTTGGGCAAGTGCCGCAGAACGGGCGGCAATATCTTCAGCGGCAGCAGTTATGTCGGCAACGAGGGCATCAAATACTTCAAGCTCCAACGCCAGGGCACGCGTTGCCGCCAGTGAGATGCGGCTTTCAAGATCAGCCAGCTCGGCAGTCGTAAAACGCATGGCGTTGGCCATGGTCTGGCGATGGATGTAAGTGGCGGCAAAAGGTTGTGCCAGCAGTATCGAACCGTACTGCTGGGTAACCTCGATGAAGTATCCCAGCATGTTGTTGTGGCGAACTTTAAGCGACTTGATGCCGGTGTCATTGGCATATCGGGTCTGGAGCCCGGCGATGATGCTGCGGGTCTGGTCGCGCAGGCTGCGTTGTTCATCAAGCGTGGCGTTGGCTCCGGTCCGAACAAACCCACCATCACGCGCATTCAGCGGAACGTCGTCGTCAAGTGTCGCAGCCAGGCGCGCCGCCAGGCCGCCGTCGTCGCGAGCGGCATCTCGGGCAATGTCGCCGATAATCGCTGGCGGGGTATCGAGGGGATCGCTGCTGTGAAGGCTGTCGGCAATCTCGCACGCCAGCTCCAGGCCGCGGCCGATAGCGCCGAGATCGCGCGGCCCCCCTCGACCGACGCTCAAGCGTGCAAGTGCACGGTCGAGGTCGGGGGCACCCTTGAGTGCCCGGCGCAAGCTGGCGCGCAATTCACCATGCGATACCAGCCAACCAACGGCATCATGCCGGGCTTCGATCGCCTTGACGTCGGTGAGCGGGCTTGCAAGCCACGAAGCAAGCAGACGGCCGCCACCGCCACTGACGCTCAGGTCGATGCAGTCAAGCAGGCTGCCGCGCCGCTCGCCGGAGGTCGTGCGCAGCAATTCCAGATTGGCCCTGGTTGCCGCGTCGATGAGCATCGTCGTGCCGCCCGCCGCGCGATGCGGCGGTCTGATGACCGGCAGGTTACCGACCTGCGTCAGCTTCACATAGTCGATCAGCGCTCCCGCAGCGGCGATCTCGGCGCGCTGCATATCGCCGAACATTTGCAGCGAAGCCACAGCGAAATGCTCCAGGAGACGCCGCTCAGCCATGCCCGAATCAAAACGCGATGCCGGTAATGGCGTGAGGGCCGCTCCATATTCCTTGAGGGTTCGGATGATGCTAGCTTCGCGATCCAGCGTGTCGGGGAAAATCACTTCGCCCGGATCGAGGCGGGCGAGCTCCGCGGCCAGATCACCCGCCTCGAGAGGCGCGACATGAAAATCGCCCGTGGATATGTCAACCCACGCCAATCCAAGTGAATCATCACCACGTAGCCGCGCCAGCGCGACCAGATAGTTGTGACGGTCGGCATCGAGCAGGCTGTCTTCGGTGAGAGTTCCCGGTGTGACAATCCGTGTAACAGCACGCCGGACCACCGACTTGCTCCCCCTCTTCTTTGCCTCCTCAGGCGCTTCGATCTGTTCGCACACCGCGACGCGGTGGCCGGCGCGAATGAGGCGTTGCAGGTAGTCGCCGGCGGCATGAACCGGCACGCCGCACATGGGAATATCCGCACCCAGATGGCGTCCGCGCTTTGTCAAGGCGATCCCCAGTGTCTTCGACGCCAGTTGTGCGTCGTCGAAGAACAACTCGTAGAAATCACCCATTCGATAGAACAGAAGGCAACCGGAATGGGCTCGCTTGATGTCGAGGTACTGCGCCATCATTGGCGTGGCGCCTTCGTCTCCGCCCCTGTCAGACATGCTGGTGCTCGTAATTGTCCCTGGCGACCGGATGGTGCCCGACCCTAGCAAAGGTGTCCGGGACTGTCGCGCCTGCCACCGGATTCTTCCACATCCCGCGAGCCTCGGTCGTTATGGCCGACGCAGGGCGATTGCCCGTTGCCGCTCCGCCAGAATTGCCGTTCAATGCGATGGATTGGCCAATAGAAACCGTTGGTGCCACGTTGGCGCAGCCAAACCAAGGACATTCGCACGCTCATGTCGCCTAACAGCACCCCGACCCGGCGCCCCAATTTCACCGATCAGGAAGCGCTCGACTTTCACGGTCTCGGCAAGCCCGGCAAGCTTGAAATCAGAGCCACCAAGCCGATGGTGACCCAACGGGATCTGTCATTGGCCTACAGTCCGGGCGTCGCGGTGCCGGTACGAGCGATCGCCGAAAAGCCGGAACTTGCATACGATTATACGGCCAAGGGCAACATGGTTGGGATTATTACGAACGGCTCGGCGATCCTCGGTCTTGGCAATCTCGGTGCCCAGGCCTCCAAGCCGGTGATGGAGGGCAAATCGGCCCTGTTCAAGCGCTTCGCCGACGTCGATGCCTTCGACCTTGAGGTCGAAACCAGCGATGTCGATGAGTTCGTCAACGCTGTGCGGTTCCTGTCGCCGACATTCGGAGGCATCAATCTGGAAGACATCAAGGCACCTGACTGCTTCATCATCGAAGAGCGCTTGCGGGAACTGATGAGCATTCCGGTCTTTCACGATGATCAGCATGGCACCGCCATCATCGCCACCGCCGGCTTCATCAACGCCATGCTTCTCACCGATCGCGACATTGCCACAACCAAGATGGTGTGCAACGGCGCAGGAGCCGCGGCAATCGCCTGCATGAAGCTTCTGGTGGCACTCGGCATGCCCGTCGCCAATATCACGCTGTGTGATTCCAAGGGTGTCATCCATCGCGGTCGCAAGGAGGGCATGAACCAGTGGAAGTCGGCCTTTGCGAGCGATACCAAGGCCCGCACGCTGGCTGAGGCCTTGGAGGGCGCCGATGTGTTCTACGGCTTGTCGGTCAAGGGTGCGGTGAGGCCCGACATGGTCACTTCAATGGCCGGCAATCCGATCATCTTCGCCATGGCCAATCCGGACCCCGAAATATCGCCGGAAGACGTAGTCGCCGTGCGTGACGATGCCATCATGGCGACCGGCCGGTCGGACTATCCAAACCAAATCAACAATGTGTTGGGCTTTCCCTATATCTTCCGCGGTGCCTTGGATGTGCGGGCGCGCGAAATCAATGACGAGATGAAGATAGCTGCCGCCGAGGCCCTTGCCATGCTGGCACGTGAAGAGGTCCCCGATGAAGTTGCCGCCGCCTATCATGGCAATCGTCTGCGCTTCGGCCGGGACTATCTCATCCCTGTTCCCTTCGACCCACGCCTAATTTCGACCATACCGTCCGCGGTGGCGCTTGCGGCCATGCGATCGGGCGTCGCACAGCGCGAGATCGATGATTTTGAAGCTTACGCGGGCAAGCTATCGGCGCGACTGGATCCCATTGCCGGCTCGTTGCAGGGCGTCTATGCCCAGGTGCGGCGCCGGCCTCGGCGGATGGTGTTTGCCGAAGGCGAGGAGGATCGTGTCATCCGCGCCGCGCAGGCCTATGCGCACAACGGCTTTGGCGAGGCGATCCTGATCGGCCGTGAAGAGATGATCCGCCAGGCCCTCGAATTGTCCGGCGTCGAACTGCATGCGGCGGTGCGCATTCTTAATGCCAGACTGTCTGACCGCATTGGCGATTACGCATCGTTTATTTACGAGCGCCAGCAGCGGCATGGCCTGCTGGCACGCGACTGCCGGCGTCTCGTCAACAATGACCGGAACGTCTTTGCAGCATGCATGGTAGCGCTGGACGATGCCGATGCGCTGGTCACAGGAGTGACGCGCAACTACTCGGTGGCGCTGGAGAATGTCTCCACGGCTATCAGCACACGCCCAGGCCACCGGCGAATCGGTGTGTCTATGGCCCTCTGTGAGGGACGCACGATCTTCATGGCCGACACATCGGTTCTCGAGCTTCCCAGCCCGAGCCAGCTCGCCGATATTGCCGAGGAGGCGGCGCGGGTCGCCCGCCGTTTCGGTCACATACCGCGGGTGGCTTTTCTGTCCTATTCGACCTTCGGTCTCCCCAAGGGTAAACGCGTCCAGAATACACGCGATGCGGTGGTAGAACTCGACCGACGCGAGGTGAATTTTGAATACGATGGGGAAATGGCCCCCGACGTCGCCCTGTCCAAGGCCGTCATGTCTCTGTATCCGTTCTGTCGCCTGTCGGCGCCGGCCAACGTGCTCGTCATGCCGGCCGCCCATAGCGCTAGCATCTCGACCAAGATGCTTCAGCAATTGGGTGGGGTGACGGTGATCGGACCATTGCTTGCGGGCATGGACAAGCCGGTTCAGATTGCGTCCATGTCGGCAAAGGCCTCGGATATTCTCAACCTGGCGGTGATCGCCGCCTTTGATATCAACGGCTGAACTAGTCGGTAACCGCCGGTCTTTGTAGGGCCCGCGTTGATTGCTGGCTTTGCTGTTGGTGTGGCCAGTCGCGGCAGGACCTCGATGACTTCAGGCCACGGCGCGTTTCGCCAGCATGGCGATAGCTTCCTCGAGATCGGCCCGGTCGAATGGCTTTGAGAGGTAGAGGTCCATGCCGGCCTCGATGCAGGCATCGTTGTCTTCCTGTCGGGCATTGGCCGTGAGTGCCAGGATTGGCATCGGTGGTGCTTGGCGTTCGGCCTCGAAGGCGCGAATGGCCCGCGTTGCCTCAAGCCCGTTCAAGACCGGCATCATGACATCCATGAGCACCAGATCGAAGCGCTGTGTCCGCCCATCGAGACCAGTGCGCGCCCTTTCGACCGCTTCAGCGCCATTGCCGACCACGGTCACGTGATGCCCGAGCTTTTCCAGAATGGTGCGCGAAAGCACGGCATTTATAAGATTGTCCTCGGCCAGCAGCACGTTGAGGCTGCGCTTGGCTACCAGCGAATCTTTGCGCGTTGCGCGACGCAATGCCGCCGCCGCTCTGGCGATGACCACGCTGTCACGTTCGACGAGTTGGGTGCGCACGGTCGACCGACGGAACGGCTTCAGCAGGTAGCCCACCGCATGTCCGGCAAGGAGATCGCGAAATTCGCGCCGTTGCTCAGGTTGTAGCAACAACCACAGATGCGCATTGGGATAACGGGTGCAAAATCCGGCTTGTACTTCACCGGCCAGCGTTCCCGCGAAGTGCGAATCGCATATGAGATCGATACCGCCTGGAGACTCGGTTGCAGGCTTGCCCAGGAACGCCTTGAGGGCGTCGGCATTCTGCACTCTGGACACGATGGCCCCATATCCGGTCAGACACTGTTCCAGAAGATCTGCCGCCGGTCCGCCGGGTGCGGCGATTGTCATGCTGCGCCCCTCAAGCCCACCAACAGACTCCGGATCGACCCCGCCCAAACTAGCCAGCCGCAAACGAAAGCTGAAAGTCGAACCGCGGCCGGCTTCACTGTCGAGATCAAGCCGTCCGCCAAGGCGTTCGACGATCGTGCGCGATATGGAAAGGCCCAGCCCAGTTCCGCCGTATTTGCTCCTGGCCCCGAGTTCGGTCTGCTGATAGCGATCGAAGATGCGCTGTTGGTCGTCGGCGGCGATACCCGGCCCGCTGTCGATGACAGCGAACTCGACGTCGCAAGCACCGCCGTCATCCGTTTCGGTCCCGATCTGCCGAACGAGCAGCCTAACGCCGCCAGCATCGGTGAACTTGATGGCATTGCCGGCCAGATTGAGCAACACCTGGCGCAGGCGTGGTGCATCGCTCACAAATGTTCCGGTGAGTCGGGGATCAACCAGGGAGGCAATTTCGATGCCCTTGGCGTGGGCGCGCGGCGCAAGTAGCTCGGTCACCCCCTCGACGAGTTCCGACAGATCGAACTCGACGGGAGTGATCACCATTTCAGCCTGTTCGGCTTTGGACGAGTCCAGAATCTCGTCGATGATCGAAAGCAGGGCACGTGCCGAAGCATCTGCGGTTTCGGCGTAGCTGCGTTGCTCGGCCGTCAGGTCGGTTTCGAGCAGCAGGCTGTTCATGCCGATGACGCCGTTCATGGGCGTACGGATTTCGTGGCTCATGGCTGCCAGGAACTGGGACTTGGCACGGTTGGCGCTCTCGGCTTGGGCACGTGCATCCTGGACCTCGGCCATGGCGCCTTCCAGAGCCACCATCCGGCGCTGTGCGGCACGCAGAATGTAAATTGCTGCCGAGCCGGCATAGATGGAAAAGACGATGCCCGCCAAGGTTGTCAAGCCGGCAAGCGCAGAGAGAAAATGGGCGCTAACAAATAGGAAAACAGTCGCCGCGGCAGACATCGCTATGCCCACGGCGGCAATGCCGACGTCAACCTCGCCATATGGCGGTGAAGGGGTGTCCGCGTTTACCTGATCTTTGCTGACCGGTGTGATGCCGGTGCCGTCTTTCTTTTCCATGTCAAACCCTGCCCAACCGGACTGAGCATGCCATGCGGACCTTAAGAAGCCCTGTTTGTTAAGATGCTGACGCCAGGGCGCTGCACCTTTTGGTCAATGAGCCGTTAACCGGCATTCAGCGGCGGCGGAAGGTGCGACGGGCCGGCTGGGCGCCGGTCGAGGCGCGTTCGTCCTTGTGGCGGTATATGACCCGCCCCTTGTCGAGATCATAGGGCGTCATCTCGATGGTGACCCGGTCACCGACAAGAGTACGAATGCGATGCTTTTTCATGCGCCCCGCCGTGTAGGCGATGATTTCGTGGTCGTTGTCCAGCTTGACCCGAAATCGAGCATCGGGAAGGACGTCGACGACGACGCCCTCGAATTCGAGAAGTTCTTCCTTGGCCATAAATGGTTCTCCTGGTTTCCCGTCCGACCCGCGATCGCACCGGGGTTTGGCCGGTATGATCGCAGGAGGCTCGGTTAGGCCTTTTAGGTCACAGCACCGCCCGGGCGCAAATATCTTTGTGTGCTGCAGTGCGATGCCTCATGCGGCGGCCCGATTGTTACCATTGCGATTACGCCGCCGGCGCTGCTGGCGAGGCTTGCCGGCCGGCCGAGCCGAGGCAGGGGCAGTCGCTGAGACCGGGCGCGCCCGCTCGGAGTGGCTGCGAGCCATGCCAGGCACCTCGCGGTGTGCAATGGTGCGCTTTATCAGACGCTCGATATCGCGCAGAAAACCCACTTCGCTTCGATCGCACAGAGAAATGGCGCTTCCGCCCTGGCCAGCCCGCGCGGTCCGGCCGATGCGATGCACATAACTCTCCGGCACATTGGGAATGTCGAAGTTGATGACGTGGGAGACATCCGGCACATCAATGCCGCGTGCCGCGACGTCGGTTGCCACCAGCACCCTGATCTCGCCCTCGCGAAACCGCCGCAGGGCCGTCTGGCGGTTGGCCTGCGACTTGTTGCCATGGATCGCCTGGGCCGAGACATCGTCAGCGATCAGGCGTTTGGTCACCTTGTCGGCGCCATGCTTGGTGCGGGTGAAAACGATGACTTTCGACAGGTCATTGTCGCGCAGCAGGTGGTCGAGCATGTCCGGCTTTCCACCCATGTCAACCATGATCATTTCCTGGTTGATGCGCTCGATCGTGATCTCCTTGGGGCTGACCCGGACCTCCTGCGGGTCGCGCAGGAATTCTGCCGCGATCCCAGCAACGTCACGCGACATGGTGGCCGAGAACAACAGTGACTGGCGCCTCATTGGCAGCATGGCGAGGATCTTCCGCATGTCGCGCACAAAGCCCATGTCAAGCATGCGGTCGGCCTCGTCGAGGACCAGGATCGCTACCCGGTCGAGGCGCACGTGCCTTTGTCCAACGAGATCGAGCAATCGCCCGGGCGTGGCGACCACGATATCGGGGCCGCGTCCGAGCGCGCTCACTTGCGGGCCTTGCCCGACGCCGCCGAAGATCACGGTATGACGCAGCCGCAGATTGGACCCGTAGGCCGTGATGCGCTCGCCGATCTGGCCGGCTAACTCGCGGGTCGGAGCGAGGATTAGTGCGCGTGGACGGCGCGGCTCGCTGCGTCCGGTTTCCTCCGACAGCCGCTGCAGTATCGGCAGCACGAAAGCGGCGGTCTTGCCGGTGCCGGTCTGGGCTATGCCGAGAAGGTCGCGGCCGGCGAGCAGGGCGGGAATGGTCTGTCGCTGGATCGGGGTGGGTTCGGCATACCCCTCGCTGGCCAGGGCACGCACGATCGGCTGAGCAACGCCAAGCGTTGCGAATTCACTTATATTCATTGAAAATATGTCCTCAGACGCCATTAGGGAAGCAGCCTTGAAAAAAGCTGCCTGCCGGGCGAAATGCCTCGGCCCACGCGTACTGGGATAAAGCGATTGTTTCGGGATTTTTATCGGGACTGGACTGCGGGTTCGAAAAAAACCGTAGTCTTACGCGGTCGCCAGTTCTTCTTGCCGGGCTCACATGGGCCCAAGTCGGTTAAATGTCAAGTCATGCTGCCTGCGAGAAGGCTGCCAGGCGCTGGCGATAGGACAACGCCTCGGCCACATGCTGCCGGCAAACAACTTCCGAAGACTCAAGATCGGCCAGAGTGCGCGCTACCCTGAGAACACGATGATAGCCGCGCGCCGTGAGCCGCATGATCTCGGCGGCTTCACCGAGTAGCCGCAGGCCCGCGGCTTCCGGACGAGCAATCTCTTCGAGCAACTCGCCATCGGCCTCGGCGTTGGTGCGCAAATGAGCCACACCCAGCCGGGCAAAGCGCTCCTTCTGTAGACGGCGTGCCTCGGCCACGCGCGCTGCAATATTGGCACTCGCCTCCTTGGCCGCTGGCAGGGTCAGATCGGAAAGCCTGACCGGCGGTAGTTCGATCTGGATATCGAGGCGGTCAAGCAACGGGCCGGAAGTCCGCGCCTGATAATCGCCGGCACAGCGGGGCCCGCGCTTGCACGGCCCCGAGCCTTCACTCAACATGCCGCATTTGCACGGGTTCATGGCCGCAACGAGCTGGAAGCGGGCGGGATAGGTGACATGATGATTAGCCCGTGCGATGACGGTCTGGCCGGTTTCCAGCGGCTGGCGCAACGCTTCCAGGGTGCGCGACTGGAACTCCGGCAACTCGTCGAGAAACAGCACGCCGTGATGGGCGAGCGCCATCTCGCCCGGCTTGGCCCTGATGCCGCCGCCCACCATGGCGGCCTGGCTGGCAGTGTGGTGCGGGGCGCGGAACGGTCGCCGCCGCGACAGCTTTCCGCCGGCCAGCACACCCGCCACCGAGGCGATCATCGAGACATCGAGCATCTCCGGCATTATGTAGGAAACGCAGAAAACGCTTGCGATGGTCGGCAATGACCGGTCGTTTCGCTAGCTGTCTTTTCGTTGTTTGCCTGATTTTGATCGGGTCAGTTTACTCTTCCGCCAGAAGCGAAGATAAGAGCGTGTTTGAAAAGTGCGTGTGTCACGGCCAGCGCCTGATAAGTGTCGC
>CAZMSA010000066.1:0-18345 GCA_964568825.1 uncultured Rhizobiaceae bacterium
AAACCGGCATCGCCGCCCACGCCGCCTACAAGGAAGCCCGGCATGAAGACGAGGCTGAGCGCGGCGTCCGGCCGGGACCCGCCGAAGCCAACGCCTATCAGTGGCTGCGGCATCTCATCGATATCCTGTCGGAGGGCGACAATCCCAAGGAATTCCTCGAACACACCAAGCTCGAACTGTTCCACGACCAGGTGTTCTGCTTCACCCCAAAGGGGCAGCTGATCGCTCTGCCCAAAGGCGCCAACGCCATCGACTTTGCCTATGCCGTGCATACCGATGTCGGCAACTCCTGCGTCGGTTGCCTGGTCAACGGCAGCCATCAGCCGCTGCTCACCGAACTGGAAAACGGCGACGAGGTCGAGATCGTCCGCTCCAAGGCGCAGTCGCCGCCGGCGGCATGGGAAAAGCTTGTCGTCACCGGCCGCGCCCGCGCCGCCATCCGCCGCGCCGCGCGTCTGGCCATCCGCGCCCAGTATGCCGGCCTGGGCAAGGAAATCATCGAGCGCGCCCTCAATCGTCAGGGCCGCGAATACGTTCCCGGCGAGGTGGTCAAGGCATTGCCACGGCTTGGCTTGAAGGACCTCGATGATGCACTGGCCGCCGTCGGGCGCGGCGAACTGGCCTCGAGCGATGTTCAGAAGGCCATGGGACTGAGCGTTGCCGAACCGGGGCCGTCCAGGCGCCTGGCGCGCGAGGCGCGGGCCAACGGTCACGAGCGCATCATTCCGGTGCGCGGCGTCAACCGGGACCTGCCGATCCGCATCAACCCGGAAACCGGCGCAGTGCCGGGCGAACGCATCGTCGGCATCCTGACACCGGGCGAGGGGATCACCATATATCCCATATTCGCCCGCCGCCTGCAGCAGTTCGACGACGAGCCCGACCGTTGGGTCGACCTGGCCTGGGATGCCGCCGATGGCGATGAAATTTTTCCGGCCCGCATCAAGGTGGTCATCCACAACGAGGTGGGCGCGCTCAACCAGGTGACCCAGACCATCGGTGAAAACGGCGGCAATATCGAGAATCTGCAGATGGTGAACCGGGCCAGCGATTTTTACGATCTGGACATTGTGGTCGAAGTGAAGGACATCAAGCATCTCAATCAGATCATCCACGGTCTGGAGACCCGGCCCCTGGTCTCATCGGTCAACCGCCGCGCCGGTCCAGGGCCGAATGAAACCGAAACGCGATCGCAATAACAGGAGCAGCAAGCGGTTCGATGCTGACAAATGACCAGGTTCTGGCTGAATTCAGAGAGGCGGGCGCATTGCTCGAAGGCCATTTCGTGTTGACGTCGGGTCTGCACAGCGGGGCTTACCTGCAATGTGCCCGGGTGCTGATGGACCCGGTTCGCGCCGACCGGCTGTGCCGCGACCTGGCCCTGAAGGTTCGCCAAACCATCGAAGGCCCCATCGACCTTGTCGCTTCGCCGGCCATGGGCGGTGTGATCGTCGGCTACGAGATGGGGCGGCAGCTTGGGGTACCGGCCATCTTTTTTGAACGGGTTGAAGGCAAGCTGACGCTGCGGCGCGGCTTCGACATGGCCAAAGGTGCCCGTTGCCTGATGGTTGAGGACATTGTGACCACCGGACTTTCATCGCGCGAATGCATCGCCGGCATCAAGGAGGCCGGAGGGGTCATCGTAGGCTCTGCCTGCCTCATCGACCGATCCGGCGGCAAGGCCGATCTCGGCACCACGCTGGTGCCTCTGGCAAGGCTGGCGATCGCCACTTACAAGGCCGATGAACTGCCGCCCGAACTGGCGGCTCTGCCGGTCATCAAGCCCGGCAGCCGTGACCTCAAATAGAGGCCAAAGGGGTTCGAGATGCTGTTTCGTATGCGCACCCCCCGCAGTTTCTGGCAAAGGGCAATGCACTTTGTCTGGCCGAGGAAGGGCTTGCGCCGCGGCTGGCACTATATCGGCCACCGGGTGAAACGCATCTCGGCGCCGCCGCATGTCATCGCATTGGGATTCGCGGCTGGTGTCTTTGCCTCGTTTACGCCGTTCATCGGCTTCCATTTCATCCTGGCGGGCCTCATCGCCTTCGCGCTGGGCGGCAACATCGTCGCCTCGGCCTTCGGTACAGCCATCGGCAATCCGCTGACATTTCCCTTCATCTGGGTGGCCACCTACAATGTCGGCGCCATGTTGCTCGGCGAGGCTTCCCGCGGCGCCATCGCAATTGAACTTCCCAAGGGGTTGTTTTCCAATCCGCTGCTGTTTTGGGAGGAGTTCTGGCGCGTGCTGCATCCGGTCCTTTTGCCCATGTCGATCGGGGCCGTGGTCCTCGGCCTGCCGGTTTCAGCCGCTTTCTACCTGATGCTGAAGCGGGCGGTGGAAGGCTATCAGCATCGCCGCCGCCGGCGCCGCAAACTGGAGACCAAGGCATGATCCTCGGAATCGGCAACGACATTGTCGACATCCGCCGTATCGAGCAGACGCTGGAGCGCTTCGGCGAACGCTTCATTGCCCGTGTGTTCACCGACATCGAGCGTGCCAAATCGGAAAGACGGGCCCAGAGAGCGGCGTCCTATGCCAAGCGCTTCGCGGCCAAGGAGGCCTGTTCAAAGGCCTTGGGCACCGGATTTCGCAGAGGCACCTTCTGGCGCGACATGGGCGTGGTCAACGAGCGCTCGGGGCGCCCGACACTGGTCCTCAATGGCGGCGCCCGGGGCCACGTCGAGGGCATGACGCCGCCGGGACATCGCGCCGTCATTCATCTCACCCTGACCGACGATTTCCCTTATGCCCAGGCAATCGTCATCATTTCAGCGCTGCCGCTTGGCAAAGACATCTAATTGGCCGGCATCGACGTGGTGTTGCCGCACGGCAACACCCCATCAGCGACTCCGGGCCGCAGCCCCGGTTTCATTGCGGCATGGCATTCGAAGGGTTATAGCCTTGCCCCTTGAGCTTACCTGATGTGACCGTCCGCCGCCGGCGGACCTAAGAAGGATGGGTGCGGATTTGCCACAAGCCGACAAGCAGAAGACGGGGCGCGATGCCCACAGCAAACCGCAGGAAAGCGTATGGGATACCATCAAGGTCGTCATACAGGCCCTGCTCATCGCCTTCGTCATCCGCACCTTCCTGTTCCAGCCATTCAATATTCCTTCGGGTTCGATGATCCCGACGCTGCTGGTGGGCGACTATCTGTTCGTATCCAAGCTCTCCTACGGCTACGGGCCTTATTCCTTCAATTTCGGGCTCAACGTGTTCGGCGTCGACCTGTTCAAGTTCGGACCGATGCCGTTTACCGGTCGGCATATCTTCGCTGCCATGCCCAAGCGCGGCGATGTCGTGGTGTTCAAGCTGCCGACTGACAACGAGACCGACTACATCAAGCGCGTCATCGGCCTGCCCGGCGATACCATCCAGATGCGCGACGGCACGCTTTACATCAACGACAAGGCGGTGAAACGCGTGCGCATCGCCGACAGCTTCGATCCGGCCGATACCGGGGTCAGGTTCCCGGTCAAGCAATACCGTGAGACCCTGCCCAACGGCGTCAGCTATGTCACCTGGGATCTCAGTGATCATTCGCCAGGCGACAACACCGGTGTATTCCACGTGCCCCCCAACCATTTCTTCATGATGGGCGACAATCGCGACAATTCGACCGATAGCCGCTTCGATGTCGGTTATGTGCCTTACGAAAACCTGATCGGCAAGGCGGATATCCTGTTCTTCTCCCATCGCCCCGATGCGCAATGGTGGGAGGTCTGGCGGTGGCCGTTCGTCATTCGCTGGGGCCGCATCTTCAAACTGATCGATTGATGGCAGGCGAACTCTCGGCAACCGATATCACCGCTCTCGAGGCGCTGCTCGCGCATCAGTTCACCCACAAATCCATGCTGCAGCGGGCGCTGCGCCACGCCGGGCCCACCGGCGAGCCGCAGGCCGACAACGAACGCCTGGAATTCCTTGGCGACCGGGTGCTGGGGCTGGTGGTTGCCGAGGAATTGTTCCGCCGCTTTCCTGATATATCCGAAGGCGCGCTCGCCCGGCGCTTCAATGCATTGGTTTCCAAGCCGGCGCTGGCCGGCATCGCCGAAGCCATGGGTCTCAAGACCTTTGTCGGCGATAATGAAGCGACACCACGGGTGTTGGCCGATATCTGCGAGGCGCTGCTTGCCGTCACCTATCTGGATGGCGGACTCGAGGCGGCCCGTGCCGTGGTGCTGCAGCACTGGGAGACCGGCTTTGAGACGGCTGAGGAAACCCGCCGCGATCCCAAGTCGCAATTGCAGGAATGGGCCATGGCCAGGGCCCTGCCGGTGCCCGTCTACGCGGTGGTCGGGCGCGAGGGGCCGGACCACGCGCCGATCTTTACCACCGAGGTGACGGTCGAAGGCCACGCGCCGGTCACCGGCACCGGACAAAGCAAGCGCGAGGCCGAACAGGCCGCCGCCGAAGCCTTCATAGACCACCACGGAATCCCCCGCACATGATCGAAACACCCGGCCCAACGACCTGCGGCTTCGTTGCCGTCGTCGGGGCGCCCAATGCCGGAAAATCAACCCTGGTCAACGCCTTGACCGGCACCAAGGTCTCCATCGTCAGCCACAAGGTCCAGACCACCCGGGCGCGCATCCGTGCCATCGCTATCGAGGGCAGGGCACAGATCGTGTTCGTCGACACCCCCGGCATCTTCGCCCCGCGCCGGTCACTCGACAAGGCCATGGTGACGGCGGCCTGGGCGGCGCTGGACGAGGCCGATCTGGCGCTCCTCATGGTCGATGCGCGTGCCGGCATCACCGCCGAGGTGGCAGCGCTGCTGGAGCGCCTCGCCAACGTCAAGACCGCGGTGGTGCTGGTGCTCAACAAGATCGACGTGATCGAACGCTCGCGGCTGCTGGCGCTTTCGCAAAGCCTCAACGAGCGGGTGAAGTTCGCTCAGACCTTCATGATCAGCGCCCTGACCGGCGATGGCATCGCCGACCTTCGAGCCTATGCGTTTGCCGCCATGCCCGAGGGCCCCTGGCTCTATCCAGAAGATCAGGTAGCGGATTTTCCGATGCGCTTTCTCGCCGCCGAACTCACCCGCGAGCAGGTCTTTGGCCAATTGCACGACGAACTGCCCTATGCCTCGACGGTGGAAACCGAAAGCTGGCGCGAGATGAAGGACGGCTCGGTGCGCATCGATCAGGTGATCTATGTCGAGCGCGAAAGCCAGCGGCGCATCGTGCTGGGCGAAAAGGGCCAGACCATCAAGGCGATCGGTTCAGCGGCGCGCGCCGCCATGGCCGAGGCCTTCGGTCACAAGGTGCACCTGTTCCTGTTCGTCAAGGTGCGCAAGAACTGGTCGGCCGACCCTGAGCGCTTGCGCATGATGGGGCTCGATCCTTAAGATCGTCGTCATCGAG
This sequence comes from uncultured Rhizobiaceae bacterium, assembly GCA_964568825.1. Lineage (GTDB taxonomy): Bacteria > Pseudomonadota > Alphaproteobacteria > Rhizobiales > Aestuariivirgaceae > CAVVDT01. Next base: position 5,368 of record CAZMSA010000066.1, read on the forward strand.
GTGAAAGCCGCATGGAATGGCACGACGAGGGCCTGGTGCTGGGTGCGCGCCGGCATGGCGAGACATCGGCGCTGCTGGACGTCCTGACACGCGACCACGGCCGCCATTCGGGTCTGGTGCGGGCCGGGTGCTCGCGCCGCATGCGGCCGGTCCTGCAACAAGGCAACCAGGTGACGGTCACCTGGCGGGCGCGGCTGGAGGATCACCTGGGCACCTTTGCCGTCGAGCCACTGGCCATGCGGCTGGCAGCGTTCATCGATGAACCCGAAAAGCTCGCCGCGCTCTCCAGCCTGACTGCCCTGTGCCGGCTGTTACCGGAGCGCGAGCCGCATGCCCGGCTCTACGAGGCGGCCGGCATCGTGCTTGCCGCGCTCGAAGAGGGCGACCACTGGCCGGCCTTGATGGTGCGCTGGGAACTGGGCTTGCTTGAGGAACTGGGTTTCGGGCTCGATCTCACCCGTTGCGCCGCCAGCGGCGCCATGGACGATCTGATCTATGTTTCACCGCGCAGCGCCCAGGCAGTCAGTGCAACAGCAGGTGCAGCCTGGCATGACAAACTCTTGAAATTGCCGGCTTTCCTGCTGGGGCGCCAGGCCGGGTCAACGCATCGCGAAGATATCGCTGCAGGCTTTGAGCTCACGGGCCACTTTCTCATGCGCCATGTCCTGGAACCGCGCGGTCTCGCCGAACCCGATGCGCGCAAATGGATGGTCGCCGGCTTCCTCAACCGTGAGGGTCGGCCTTAGCGCCAATGATAGCATTGTCGGGCTGGTCGGGATCGTTGGTCCACTGATAGCCCAGGGCCGAAATGCCGTCGATGATCCTCGCCAGATCGGCCCAGGCGCGGTCCTTCAAATCGCTGTTGAACAGGTAGGGATGCACGAACAATGAGGCGATGCCGTCGCGAACCACGGTGATGGCCCGCGCCTTGTGCAAAAGATCGTCAACACTGCTCTCGCCCTTGGAATAGTAGAGATAGCCGATGTTCTCCGGCACGATGTACTGGCCGTAATAGTCCCGGTGAATGACGTAGGGGTACTGCTGTTCGAGTTGTTCCTTTGCGAGTTTGGGGTGGTTGGCAACGTCCCTGAGGTCGGTGGAGAAATACGCAGCGCGCTGATAGGTGCGGGCAAAGGCGATGGGCACAAGGCGATAGGTAAGTGGAGATGCCTTGTAGTGGGGCATTTCAAAATAATCCGGATGCAGCCCCGCCGCGTCGAGTTCGGCGATGCCGCGGGCAAGGCGACTGAGCACCCAGCGTGGTGTTTCGGCGGCGGGAGGCAGATCATGGGCTTTGTCCCAGAATTCGAACCCCTCGGCGCTCACGGTGACGCCCTTCGATCCGGGTGGATCGTATTGGTGGGTGTAGCCGTGCATGACAATCTTGGCGCCGTCCTTCACGGCCTGCTGCAGGGCCATGCGCACGCCCGTGGCAAGGCCGCCGCCGTCGATCGGCAACTCCTCCGGCACGCCATGATTGTAGCGGCCGAGGGGGTCGATATAGTGGGGGATCACCGCGATCGAATAGGGGATGTGACGGGCCTTCAGGAAGCGGTTCAGTTCGCGCAGGCTGCTGGACGGGTTCTTGGCATGAACATCCTCAAGTCTGAGCATCGCCAGGTGGCGTCCGGCGTGCTGGATGCCGAGGATATCGTGCAGGATGTCGCAGAACGCCAGATAGGGCCTGTCGGCCTCAAGCGCGTTGAACGGCATGCCGGCCACGAACCACAAGTTTGCCGATTGCAGGATATAGGGCTGCGCATCGCCGCTTGTGAGGTTGCGCACCTGGGCCCACACATGGACTTTTGCCGGATCGGTGATCTGGACGCCCGCGAACGAGGTGTCGAACTTTGCATCGCGTGTGAGATCGACGTCCTTGTAGGTGACGACGTCATAGAAATTCGGGTTTTTGCGGGTCCCGAGCATCTGCTCGCCGACGTAGAGGGTGCCGTAATTCCTGAAGCCGTATTTCGCTGCAAAGGCGGCATCGCTCGCTGTGGGAATGTTGTAGAGGTTCTCGCCCAGCCACACGACGGTCTTCGAGGTGGCGACAACGTCGCTGAAGAACACCTTCGGCATGACCGTCGAGGGATCGGTGCCCACATAGAAGGTCACATCGAAGTGCTCGATATCGCCTGCCTTGTAACGGGAAATCGGCAGGATTGCGGGCACGATATCGAAATGGCCCAAGAGGTTGTAGGTGAAGCGCGAATAGATCTGGCCGTACATCTTGTTCGGGCCGTAGGAGATGTCGTCGTAGTAAATCGCCACCTTCCTCGGCGACGAATGCGGCCTGGCCGCTATATGGAACGTATCGGCCCGCAATCTGGACAACGAACGGCCCAGGTCGGTCTTGCCGGCGGCTTCGGCGATGGCGGCGAGACGCGGGATGTTCATCTCGATCTGCGGATCGCCCCAGACCTCCTTCAATGAGGCAGGGCCGTAGGCAACCAGGATCAACGCCAACAAAGCCAGCACCTTCAGCCGTGTGATCGCTTGTTGAATGTATCGGATTGGTCGCATCCAGCCGCTGTCCGCATCGCGTTTGGTTTTGGGCCCCGTCGCACTACATTCGCGTCGCTGCCTGAACAAGCGCCAGAATGCAGGATCGATTTTTACACGACCTTAATGCACGACGCCGTCGCGATAGCGATAGCTGCGGGTCTTGGCATCGTAGCTGGAGAAGAACTCGCGCACTTGCGGATGGCGCACCGGCTCGTCCGAATCATCGGCCAGCAGGTTTTGTTCCGAAACATAAGCGACGTATTCCGTCTCCTCGTTCTCGGCAAGCAGATGATAGAACGGCTGGTCCCTGGCGGGGCGAATTTCCTCGGGGATCGACTGCCACCATTCCTCGGTGTTGGAAAATGTGGGATCGACGTCGAAAATCACCCCGCGAAACGGGAAAAGACGATGCTTCACCACCTGTCCGATGCGAAATTTCGCTTCTCTGTTCACAGTGACCATAACCTATCAAATAGCGTTGTCCGCCCGCTTGGCAAGAGGTTGGCCACTGTTATCATGTCATAAGCCATACTGAACGGCCATGTCGGGCTCGCGCGATGCCACCATGCGGGCCAGGTCGACAATGACCTTGGCCTGCTTCCAGGTGGCATCGTCCTGCATCTTGCCGTCGATCATCACCGCACCGGTGCCATCGGGCATTGCCTTGATGATGCGCAGGGCAAATTTCACCTCATCGACCGGCGGCGAGAACACCCGGCGGGCAATGTCGAGCTGGCTGGGATGCAGCGACCAGGCCCCCACGCAACCCTGCAGGAAGGCATTGCGAAACTGCGCCTCGCACGCCGCCGGATCGGAAAAATCGCCGAACGGCCCGTAAAACGCCTTGATGCCGTTGCTGGCGCAGGCATCGACCATCCGGGCAACGGTATAATGCCAAAGGTCCTGCTGGTAAAAGGCGCGCGTGCCGCCGTCGCTAGAACTGTCAGCCAGCACGCCGTAGGCCGGATGGCCGCCGCCCACTCGTGTCGTCTTCATGCCACGCGACGCGGCCAGATCGGCGGGACCCAGGCTCATGCCGTGCATGCGCGGTGATGCGGCGGCGATTTCTTCAACGTTTTTAACGCCTTCAGCCGTTTCGAGGATAGCATGGATGAGGATGGGGCGGGCGATGCCGTGGCGTGCCTCCAGCTGTGCGAGGAGCTGGTCGAGATAGTGAATGTCCCACACCCCTTCGACCTTCGGCAGCATAATGACATCGAGCTTGTCGCCGACGCTTGAAACGATATCGACGATATCATCGAGCGCCCAGGGGCTGTTGAGGCAATTGATGCGGGTCCACAGGCCGGTCGAGCCGAAATCGTTGGCCTGGGCTGCCTCGATGAAGCCGGCGCGCGCGGCCTCTTTCTGGTCGGCGGGAATGGCGTCTTCAAGATTGCCCAACAGCACATCGGCCCGGGCGATCATCGCCGGCACCTTGGCGCGCATCTTTTCCACCTGCGGCGGAAAGAAATGGATCATGCGCTCCAGCCTGACCGGCGGCTCGCGCCACGGGGCAGGGGCGCCGATGGCCAGCGGTTTGTAGAAATGTGATGGCAGACGCATGCAGTTATCGCCTCCTTCAGCCGAAAATGGGGGTCTCGGGCAGGGGCAATAGGCCATCGCCGCGGTGCCGGCAAGACCCTCGCCGGTTGACGCCTCCCGAGGCAGCGGCTAGCAAGCCCGGCGAACGCTCTCCCTGCCACCGGCCGAACGATGATCAACATCCTCAACCTGGCGATGCCTTTTTTCGGACTGATCGTGCTGGGCATGTTCGCGGCGCGGATGTTCGGAAAGGAGCGCCAGGACCTCTACTGGCTCAACATCTTTGTCGTCTATTTCGCGCTGACCTCGCTGATCTTCCGCACCATCGCCGTGGCGCCCTTCGAGCAACTCATCGCCTGGCCGTTCTTCACCACCACGACGCTTGCCACCGGCCTGGCCTTCCTGGTGCCGTTTGCCTTCTCGATGCTGGTGCTCAGGACCCCCATAGCGCCCGCCGCCATTCAGGGCATGGCGGCAAGCTACGGCAATATCGGCTACATGGGCCTGCCGCTGGCGATCGCCTTTTTCGGGCGCCAGGCGGTGGTGCCGGCAGTACTCATTTTCTGTTTCGACAACATCCTGCAGTTCACCCTGACGCCGATGCTGGCCGCCCTCGGCCATAGCCGCGCTCGCGAACTCTCGCCCGGACGGCTGATCCTCCACATTGCGTGGTCGATCATCTCGCATCCCTTCATCGTCGCCACCCTGTTAGGTGGGTTTGCCTCGGGGCTCACCTATTTCAGGCCGGACATCGCCGCCCTAACTTTCACGGTGCCGGGCGTCGCCATCATCGATCAGGTCCTCGAAACCCTTTCGAAGGCCGCCGGACCGGTGGCGCTTTTCGCCCTCGGCGTGACCGTCGGCTTGCGGCATTTTGCCGGCATCGGCCGTGAATTCCCCATGCTCCTCATGTTCAAGCTGGCGATCCACCCGCTGCTGGCCTACAGCTTGTTGACGCTGGTCGGCGGCTTCGATCCCTTGTGGCTGCACGTGGCGATAATGATGGCGGCGCTGCCCACCGCGGCCAACGTCTTTGTCCTCGCGAGCCAGTACGAAACCTATGTCGAGGGCGCCTCCAGCAGCATCCTGGTATCGACGCTGCTGTCGGCTTTCACCGTTCCCATTCTGATTTACGCCATCAAGATGGGACTCATTCCCTGATCAATCGCACCGAGTGTCAACGTCATGAGTGAAAACCCGCCACGCAGCCTGCCGCTCGACGGCATCAAGGTTCTCGACTTTTCGACCTTGTTGCCGGGACCCCTGGCCGGCCTCATGCTGGCCGAGGCGGGGGCCGAGGTGATCAAGATCGAACGGCCCGGCGAGGGCGAGGACATGCGCCACTACGAGCCGAAGTGGGGGCGCGATGCCGTCACCTTCGCCATGCTCAACCGCGGCAAGAAGAGCCTCGCCCTCGATCTCAAGGACAAGCGCCAGCTTTCAATGCTGGAGCCGCTGCTGCGCCAGGCCGATGTGCTGCTCGAACAGTTCCGCCCCGGTGTCATGGACCGCCTGGGGCTGGGCTATCAGGCGCTGCAGGGCATCAATCCGCGCCTCGTCTATTGCTCAATCAGCGGCTACGGCCAGACCGGCCCCAAATCGCAGGTGGTCGGCCACGACATCAACTACATCGGCGATACCGGCCTCTTGTCGCTGAATCCCGGCCGTCCGAAGAACCCTTCTGTGCCGCCGGTACTCGCCGCCGACATCGCCGGCGGCAGCTATCCGGCCGTCGTCAACATCCTGCTGGCGCTGATGCAGCGCGACAAGACCGGCCAGGGCTGCCGCATCGACATCTCCATGACCGACAACATGTTCATGCTGATGAACTGGGCGCTGGGGCAGGCGCTGGTGACCGGGAAATGGCCCAAACCCGGCCGCGAGCAGCTCACCGGCGGCTCGCCGCGCTACCAGCTCTATCCCACCGTCGATGGCCGCCACGTGGCGGTAGGGGCACTGGAGCAGAAATTCTGGGAGACGTTTTGCGAAATCATTGCGCTGCCCGAAGAGTTTATCGACGACAAGCCCGATGCACGCGCGGTCATCGCCAAGGTGCGCGAGATCATCGCCGAAAAGCCGGCCGAGTACTGGAAGGCGGCGTTTAGTGGCAAGGACTGCTGCTGTTCGGTTGTGGCTACCTTGGAAGAGGCCATGCGCGAGCCGCACTTCCATATGCGCGGCCTGTTCGACCATACCCTCATCAACGAGGACGGCGAGGACCTGCCGGCCATCCCGGTCGCCATTGTGCCGGCCCTGCGCGTGGATGCAAAAACCCCGCGCTCGGCGCCGGCGCTGGGCGCCCACAACGACGAGCTTTTGAAACGCTAGCGCATCATTCTCGGAAGCGATGTCGTTTCGGCCAAACCGGCGCGCATGACGCGGTGGCGCAGGAAGGGTGCGGCCGACATGACATTGAGGCCGAGGGCGCGCAAGTCATCGATCCAGCCGACCCCGGCCAGCAGCGAGCGGTTGACGGTGTCGATGACGCCGATGCGCGGGCCGGTATCGCGCCGCCGCGCGGTATCATAGGCGTTCATCACCGCTTCTCCACCGGGATCCTGGCCACGCTTTACGGCATCGCCGATGAGTTCGGCGGCGGTGCCGGCATCGCGCAAGCTCATGTTGAGACCCTGGGCGCCGATGGGCGGTATGACGTGCGCGGCTTCGCCCGCCAGCATGACGCGCCGGCGCGCCATGGCGAGCGCATTCATCACGGTCATCGAAAATGTCTGGCGCGGTCCACAGGCGCTGATGAGACCGAGATCGCCATGTATCGCCGCCTGCAGCTCGCGGCAGAAGGCGCGCTCATCCATGGCAGCAAGAACGGCGATGCGGTCGGGGGTATCCATCCACACGAGGCCGCAGCGGTTGCCGGGCAGGGGGACGGTGGTCAACGGACCGCCGGGCCGGTGATATTCGCTGGACATGGCATAATGCGGCCCTGAATGGTCAAACGCCGTCGCCAGTGCCGATTGCGGGTAGGTCTTTTCTCTGACGGCGATACCGGCTGCCGCCCGCAGGCGCGAGCCGCGCCCGTCGGCGGCAACGGCGACGGGAGCGGCAATCAACCGGCCACTGGCGCAATGAACGCGCACGCCCCCTGAACATGTCTCGGCGCTGGCGATGTCGTCTGAGATCAAGGCGACGCCCAGTTCGCCCGCCCGCTGCCTCAGCGCCGGCACCAGTGCCTTGAGAGGGATGTTCCACCCGAACGCCTCCTCGCCCAGTTCGCTCGCCTCGAAGATCGTCTCGCCGCCGGCGATCAGGCTCGCCGTTTCATCGACGATGCGCAGCCGCTGCAACGGCGCCGAAATCTCGGCCAGACGGTCCGGCCAGACACCGAGATGGCGCAGCAGGCGCAGCGACGGCAGCATCAGCGCCACGGTGCGCGCTTCATCTGCCACATCCGCCGCGGTGGTCGGCCCGATGGCGGCAACCCTCAGGCCTGCCGTGGCGAGACCCAGCGCCGCAGCGAGTCCCGCCGGTCCATGCCCGGCCACCACCGCCTGATAGTCGTCGCGTCCTTCCGTCATCCCGACAGGATGGGCGACATGCGCTGCCGCTGCAATATCCCTTGCCCACAAAGGCGGTTTGTCGCGCTGCGGCCGGTCTGCTAGTTTCGCGCCGCAAACCCTCTATGCAAAAGGCTGTGCCACCGTGGATTTCGCCTGCATCACTCTTCAACTGGATGGCCCGGTCGGCGTCATTACCCTCAACCGGCGCGACAAGCTCAACAGCTTTACCGGTGCCATGCATCGCGAGGTGAGGGCGGCGCTCGATGCCATCGAGAGCCACGGCGTCAGGGCAATGATCCTCACCGGGGCAGGGCGCGGCTTTTGCGCCGGGCAGGATCTGGCGGATCCGGATTTTGACATCGCGGCCGACTTCGATGCCGCCGAGGCGCTGGAGGAGAACTACAATCCGCTGGTCAAGCGCCTGAAAGGCCTGCCGTTCCCGGTCATCTGCGCCGTCAACGGCGTGGCGGCCGGGGCAGGGGCCAATATCGCGCTGGCCTGCGATATCGTGCTGGCGGCGCGTTCGGCCAGTTTCATTCAGGCCTTTGCCCGCATCGGACTGGTGCCCGATGCCGGTGGCACCTGGTCGTTGACCCAGCTTGTGGGCGAAGCCCGTGCCAAGGGCCTCGCCATGCTCGCCGAACCGCTCAGCGCCGAGACCGCCGAACGCTGGGGGCTCATCTGGAAGGTCGTGGACGATCAGGCCTTGATGGACGAAGCGCAAAAGCTCGCCCGCCACCTTGCCACCCAGCCGACGCGCGCCCTGGCGCTCATCAAGCAGGCCATCCACGCTGCGGCGACCAACGATCTTGGCGCCCAACTGGAGCTTGAAAAGGCATTGCAGCACGAGGCCGGCAAGACCGCCGACTTCCGCGAGGGCGTCGCCGCCTTTCTCGAAAAGCGAAAAGCCCGCTTCGAGGGTCGCTAGTGAGTTTGACACCCGGCATCGATAACGCCTTGCTGCGCCGCTTCACCGCCCGCACGCGGCTCATCGTCTGGACCGGCATGGCGGTGACCGCCGCTGCCGCCTGGGCATTGCTCATCGCCCTGGCCATGGCAGAACAAGGCGGCACGCTGTTGACGGCGCTGTGCAGCCCGGACGCCGCCGCCTTCGGTGTTCAAAGCCTTGCTGCCGGGTTCGTCATGTGGGCGGCCATGTCGCTCGCCATGATGCTGCCGACCGCGGCACCGATGATCTCGGTCTACATGGATATTGCCGAGACAGCATCTGCACGCCGCAAGGGCGTGGTGCCGGCGAGCGTGCTGGCGGGCGGCTACCTGACGGTCTGGTTGGGCTTTTCGCTGGCCGCCGCGGCACTGCAGGCCGGGCTTCGCGCCGCCGGGGTGCTCGATCTGTGGCAGGGCTCGCTCGACATGGTGCTCGCCGGGGTGGTGCTGATCATGGCTGGTGCCTATCAGTTTACGCCGCTCAAGCAGGCCTGCCTGTCGAAGTGCCAGAACCCCATGCCGTTCTTCCTCACCAACTGGACCGACAAGCCGGCCGGTGTTTTCCGTCTCGGCCTCAAGCAGGGCCTGTGGTGCCTCGGCTGCTGCTGGGCCCTGATGCTGGTGGCATTCGCGACGGGCCTGATGAACCTCGTCTGGATGGCCTGCCTTGGCCTCGTCATGATGGCCGAGAAGCTTTATGCCGAAAGCCGGGCCCTCTCCTTGGGCGCCGGCGTGATCTTTGTGGCCGGGGGCGTGGCCGTCCTTGCCGCCGGACTGGCAGGCTGACTGGCGGCTAATCGGCGTAGCTGGGGTCCTCGTCGTCGAGGATGCGCTTCATTTCGGCAAAATGGCTATCGGCCGCGTCGGCATAGGTCTCCCAGCCGCGCGCGGTGTGCTCGGCCAGATTGTCGGACATGACGTTGAGCGGCTTGCCGGTCGAATAGGCCAGCACCAGGGTCTGGCAGGCGCGTTCGAGGTAATAGAGGGTATCGAAGGCCTGGGCGACGCTGTCGGCGGTCACCAGGACGCCATGATTGCCCATCATCATGATGCGGTGTTCGCCCAGCAGGCCCGCCAGGCGTTTGCCTTCCTCGGCCGAATCGGCGATGCCGCCGAAGTGGTCATCATAGACCACGCGGTTGAAGAACCGGGCGGTGTTCTGGTCGATGGGCTTGATCTCGGGATCGGCCAGAGAGGCGATGGCGGTGCCGTAGGCCGGATGCACATGCAACAGGCAGCGCGCCTGCGGCACCATGGCATGAATGGAACCGTGGATGCACCACGCGGAAGGATCGGGCGCATCGGAACGCGACATGGTGGTTTCGTCGTTGGCATCGAGAAGCTGCAGATCGCTGGCCTTGATGCGCGAGAAATGGCGCCATTTGGGGTTCATGAGGAATTTCGATCCGTCGGCGGATACCGCCAGCGAGAAGTGGTTTGCCACCGCCTCATGCCAGTTGTAACGCACCGCCAGACGAAACGCCGCGGCCAGGTCGACGCGCAACTGCCATTCGTCGGCGCCCGTGGCTTCACTCTTGCGCAGTGCGGCGATGGTGTTCATATGGGAGTTTCCTTGCTTGTTCATCCGATGCAGGATAGCGAACCGTCACGTTGGCGAGCATATTATCGTCGCAAATTTAGCGCGGCAATGACGTGTGCGACTGATTGCCCCTTAATATATGCGGCTGCTGGCTCCGAACTATCTGGAAGCCGAAGCCCTCAAACCGGCGAAGGTCATCATGTGGCGTAAATTTACTGCTTTGGTGTTCATTACAGGCCTGACCTGCCTGACAGATGCGGCAATGGCCGCCGACCTGACGGGTGTGTGGTTGACGGCAAAAGGTGAGTCCGAAATCGAGATAGCACCCTGCGGGGACGCCTTTTGTGGCAAAATCCTGCAAATTCTCAAGCCTCACAACAGCCAGAACGGCCCTGCGCTGGACGTCAACAACCCCGATCCGGCCCTCAGGAACCAGCCGATCCTCGGTCTCACCATCCTGACAGGTCTGAAGCCGGCGGGCGATCCCAATGAGTGGCAAGGCTCTGTCTACAACCCCGATGACGGCAAGAGCTATGATGTGACGCTGACCCTCAAGCACGACGATGTGCTGAAGGTCGAAGGCTGCCTTGCCTATATCCTGTGCGACAGCCAGAAATGGACAAGGGTGGCTCCCACCAAGCTGCAAGGGCTGTATTAGCGGCCGTTGGCCCGTCATTATCGGCGATTATGCGGTTGATGGCGGCCCGCACGGGTGATCGTCACCAGCCGGCCCCGAGCAGTCCTAGAGCGTGATCCGGTCAGGTAGAACCATTTGACCGGGTTTTCGCGTCTGCTGGCTAGGCGGGTTCGCCGCCGTGGTCTGGCCGACCACAAGGTGGACCCAACGACGTCCAGCGGGCGCGAAAAGCCGGCCTTCGGTGGGCCAAATCAGCCCATCGGCGTTGTTGATGAGCTTGCCCGATGCACCACATCGCGCCGCGCTCATCGCCTAGCCGAGTGGGCTGATTTGGCTCCATCAAATGATTCTACCTGACCGGATCACGCTCTAGACGTCCCATCCGGCCCTGAGGCCTTCCAGCACCGCTTCTTCAGCCGTGCGTGCCGTGACGCAGTCGCCGATGGCGCGGACATCGCCGGCATAACCTTCAAGGGCATCGAGAAGGGATGTTTCCGGGATCTGCCCCTGGGCAAGCACCAGCGTATCGACATCCTCGATGATGACCGGCTCGCCGCTGGCGGTGTGCTGCAGATAGACGTTTTCGGCATCGCGGCCATAAAGCCGGGTGTAGGGGATGATCTCGACCCCCAGGCGATGCAGGCGCGCCACCCCCATGTCGCGCACGTAAAACGGCAGGAGCTCGCCGGCGTGCAGGCCGTTGACGGCGAGACGCACCCGGCAGCCCGCCGCCGCCAGCAACTCCGCCACCCCCATGCCCACCCAGTCGGCGCGCCAGTCGGCGACCACCACCGATTGGCCCACGTTGACCTTGTCGCGCAGCACCTGCCAGGCATCGACCACATGGGCGTCATCGGCGATTTCCATGCCGTCGGGCCAGCGCGGCTTGCCGCCAGTGGCGACGATGACGGCATCGGGTCTCTCAGCCTCGATCAAGGCGCGGTCGATGCGCGATCCGGTCGCCACCCTGACGCCCGCCAGTTCCACCTCGCGCGCCAGATTGGTGACGATGCCGCCGAATTCGGCGCGGCCCGGCAGGAGTTGGGCCAGCAGCGCCTGTCCGCCGAGCTGCGACGCGGCTTCATGAAGCGTTACGTCATGGCCGCGGCGGGCGGCAATCGATGCCGCCTTCATGCCGCCGGGGCCGCCGCCCACCACCATCACCTTGCGGGCGGTTGCTGCCGGGGTCATGCTGCCGTAGTGCCCTTCACGCCCGGTTTCGGGGTGCTGGATGCAGGAAATGGGATAGCCTTTGTGGAAATGCCCGATGCAGGCCTGGTCGCAGGCGATGCAGGCGCGGATATCGTCGGTCTTGCCCAGCACGGCCTTGGCCGGCATACCGGGGTCGCAGATGAGGGCGCGGGTCATGCCACACATGTCAGCGGCGCCTGAGGCGATCACCTTTTCTGCCTCCTGCGGCTGGTTGATGCGGCCGGTGACCATGACAGGAAGTGCGACCTTGTGCTTCACGCGGGCGGCAAACGGCGCCACATAGGCGTTTTCCATCAGCATCGGCGGCACGATGTGGGTGGCGCCGGCGAGCGAGGCGGAGGACCCGGCGACCACGCTGACATAGTCGAGGTGCCCTTCAAGCGCCACGATGGCCTCGAGGGAAAGCTCCTCCGACATGCCCTCATGGTCCTTCTCGTCGCCTGAGATGCGCATGCCAACCACCATGCCTGGGGCCTTTTTGCGAACCGCGGCAATAACTTCGGTGAGGAAGCGCAAGCGGTTCTCGAAGCTGCCGCCATACTCGTCGGCACGTCGGTTGATACGCGGGTTAAGAAACTGCGAGGGCAGATAGCCGTGGCTGGCAATGATCTCCACCCCGTCGGCGCCGGCTGCGGCCATGCGCCGGGCGGTTTCACCGTACCCGGCGACGATCTCGGCGATCATGGCCTGGCTCAGGGGCCGCGGGATGACGTGGAAGCGCTCGCTGGGGGCAGCGGAAGGGGCATAAGCGACAGGGGCGGTGCCATCGGAGGTCTCCATGATCTCGCGTCCCGGGTGGAAAAGCTGGGCGAAAATGCGGGTGCCGTGGGCGTGCACGGCATCGGTGAGGCGGCGGTAGGGGGCGATGCATTCATCGCTCACCCCCATGAGCAGGTGGGCCGTATAGCGCGCCGTCTCGTGCACTCCCGTTACCTGGGTGACGATGAGGCCAACGCCGCCCTTGGCGCGCGCCTCGTGATAGGCGATGAGGCGGTCGTTCACTTGCCCGTCGGTGGGCATGGCGGTGTCGTGCCCGGTCGACAGGATGCGGTTGCGGATCTCGCAGCCGGCGATAGTGA
>CAZMSA010000067.1:0-18181 GCA_964568825.1 uncultured Rhizobiaceae bacterium
TGCCGCCGCCCAGCCAGCCTTTTTCGATGACCGCGATGTTGGTGAGCTTGTGCTCTTTAGCGAGATAATAGGCAGTAGCAAGGCCATGACCACCCGCGCCCACGATCACCGCGTCATAGGCAGGCTTCGGCTCGGGACTCCGCCATGCCCGTGCCCAATCCTTGTGATAGGTAACGGCATTGCGCGCGAGCGATAATACGGAGTATCTGTTCATGGCTCGTCCCTGCAGCATTCACATTTCCAGGGTATGGCGCGCCGAAATCGACCTCGGCAGCTTGACTCTCATCCCTACGTGATGCGGGCGCAACCTATCATCGCGCAAGCCTTGTCTCTATCTTCTAGCGACAACACATAGGCAAAGTGCGACAAGGGGCCGCGAAGCGGCAGTAATGGCTTGAATCGGCGTTCGCATCAATGCGAATTGCAGATGTGATCGGCTTGGGTAGTGGATCGGATAATGGTTTCCTGGATTTTTTTCGCAATATTGACGGCAGCATTGATGCTCGCCTTGTTTTGGGGAATGCGGTCGGGTCGCAAAGGCGCTGCAAATGCATCTGAGGCCGCCCTTGCCGTCTACAAGGATCAACTCAACGAAATCGACCGCGATTTCGAGCGCAGTGTAATCGGTACCGAGGAAGCCGCGGCCGCCCGCAACGAGATATCTCGCCGTATTCTGGCTGTTGATCAGGGCCGCGCCAGTGAAATGCCGGCCCGTAGCTCACCCTTGGTCAGGAGGTTGGCACAGGCCTTCGTGCTGGTCGCCATTCCTGTCCTGACCGTTGGTCTCTATCTCCGCCAGGGCAGTCCGAACCTGCCTTCGATGCCGCATGCCGAACGCATGGCCCGTGCCGTCGCCAACAATGATTTTCCAGCGCTCGTGGCGCAGGTCGAGAAGCATCTTGCCACCAAGCCGAATGACGTAAAGGGCTGGACCGTATTGGCACCGGCCTATACGCGCCTTCAACGCTTCAGCGATGCGGCTAACGCCTATGCCCAGATCATCCGGCTGAAAGGTCCCAGCTCGGAAACCCTCGCCGACTACGGCGAAGCATTGGTGCATGCCAATCAGGGGATTGTCAGCGCCGATGCCAGCAAGGCCCTCGACGAGGCCTTGGCCATGGACAAGAACAACTACAAGGCGCTCTTTTACAAGGGCCTTGCGTTGCGCCAGGAAGGCAAATCCACAGCGGCGGTTGCCGTATGGCGCGGCATGCTGGCCAGCGCCCCTGCCGATGCGTCGTGGCGTTCCATCGTGGAGAACCAGATCGCGCACGCTGAAAGTGAAGCCGCCGCGGTGCCGTCGCCCAGCCAAAACGAAATGTCAGCCGTCAAGCAATTGCCGGCGAATGACCAGCACGCGATGATCTTTGCCATGGTCGACCGGCTGGCGGCCCGTCTGGCCAACAACCCGAATGACCTCGATGGCTGGTTGCGGCTGGCACGGGCGCGCAGCGTCCTGGGTCAACCGGACGCCGCCCGCGAGGCGCTGGCCAAGGCGGAAAGCCAGTTCAAGGGAGATGCAGCAGCGCTGGAGCGCGTAGCCTCGCTTCGCAAGGCCTTGCAACTCGATGGTCCCGCAAGTGACAGTGCCAAGGTGCCGATGCCCAGCCAAAGCCAGATGTCGGCTGTGAAACAGTTGCCGGCGGCGGACCAGCAGGCGATGATCCATGCCATGGTCGACCGGCTGGCGGCCCGTCTGGCCAGCAACGGCAACGATCTCGATGGCTGGTTGCGTCTGGTGCGGGCGCGCAGCGTCCTGGGCGAAACCGACGCCGCCCGCGAGGCTCTGGCCAAGGCGGAAAGCCAGTTCAAGGATGACGCAGCAGCGTTGGAGCGCATAAGCTCGCTACGCAAGTCATTGCAACTCGACTAGGAAAGATCGGCATGGGTATCGGTTGATGACGCGAAAGCAGCAACGCATATCAATGATCGTCGGTGGTCTGGGGCTTCTGGCCGCGGCCTGCGGCCTCATTCTCTATGCTATTTCCGATACGCTGGTGTTCTTCTATACGCCGAGCGAAGCGATAGCCAAGTCCGTCGCGCCGGGCACTCGGTTCCGCCTCGGTGGCCTGGTCGAGAAGGGTTCGCTGGTACGTGGACAAGGCACCCACATCACGTTTACGGTGACCGACACCGACAAGCAGATGCCGGTTAGCTATACGGGCGTGCTGCCGGACCTTTTTCGCGAGGGCCAGGGGGTGGTTGCCGAAGGCAAGCTGAACGCTGCCGGCGTCTTCGTGGCCGATACGGTGCTCGCCAAGCATGACGAGAAATACATGCCCAAGGAAGTCGCCGACGCCCTGAAGAAGAAGGGTGTGTGGCAGGAGGGCGAGGCGCCCAAGGGAAGCGTGCAATGATACCCGAGATCGGTCATTTTGCCCTCATACTGGCGCTGGCCACGGCGCTCTATCAGTTCGTCATGCCGCTGCTCGGCGCCTGGAAGGGCGATGTGGCGGTGATGCGCTCGGCGTCATGGGCCGCCGGCGCCCAGTTCGTGCTAATTGGCATGGCATTTTCGGCGCTGACCTGGGCTTACGTCACATCCGACTTCAGCGTTGCCAATGTCTACGAGAACTCGCATTCCGCCAAGCCGCTGCTCTACCAGTTCGCCGGTGTATGGGGAAACCATGAGGGCTCGATGCTGCTGTGGGTGCTCATTCTCTCGGTGTTCGGCGCCGCCGTGGCGTTTTTCGGCTCCAACCTGCCCTTGACCTTGAAGGCGCGCGTGCTGGCTGTGCAAGGCTCCATCGGGGTTGCCTTCCTGCTCTTCATTCTGCTGACATCCAATCCCTTCCTCCGCCTGAACCCGGCGCCGATCGAGGGCCACGGCCTCAATCCCATCCTTCAGGACCCCGCGCTCGCCTTCCATCCGCCGATGCTCTATTGCGGCTACGTCGGCATGTCGGTGGCATTCTCGTTTGCCATGGCGGCGCTGATCGAAGGCAAGGTCGATGCTGCCTGGGCGCGTTGGGTGCGGCCATGGACGCTGGGTGCCTGGATGTTTCTCACCGTCGGCATCGCCATGGGGTCATGGTGGGCCTATTACGAACTCGGCTGGGGCGGCTTCTGGTTCTGGGACCCGGTCGAGAATGCCTCCTTCATGCCGTGGCTTGTGGCAACGGCGCTGTTGCATTCCTCGATCGTCGTCGAGCGCCGCAATGCGTTGAAAGTCTGGACGATCCTTTTGTCCATCCTCGCCTTTTCACTGTCGCTTGTCGGCACCTTCCTGGTGCGCTCGGGGGTGCTGACGTCGGTCCATGCGTTCGCGGTCGATCCCCAGCGCGGCATCTTCATCCTGGGTATCTTGACCGTGTTCATCGGCGGAGCGTTGGCACTGTATGCTTGGCGCGCCCCGTCCTTGCAGCAGGGAGGGCTTTTCGCTCCGGTCAGCCGTGAGGGTGCGCTGGTGGTCAACAACCTGCTGCTGGCCTCAGCCGCCGCCGCCGTGTTCATCGGAACCCTTTATCCTTTGGCTCTGGAAGCCTTGAACGGGGCAAAGATTTCCGTTGGAGCGCCATATTTCAACATGACGTTCGGACCGCTCATGGTGCCCCTGCTGATACTCGTGCCGGCCGGACCACTGTTGTCGTGGAAGCGAGCCGATGCCTGGGGCGTTGCTCAGCGTCTCTGGGTGGCGGCGGTCATTGCGCTGGTCGTTTCGGTTACGGTGTTGGCGTTCCAGCATCGCGGGCCGTGGCTTGCGCCGTTCGGTATCGGTCTCGGCATATGGCTGATCTTCGGCAGTCTCACCGAGCTGGCCGAGCGGACGATGATATTTCGTATTCCCCTGGCTCGTCTCTCGACCCGCTTGCGCGGTCTGCCGCGATCCTCATTCGGCATGACGCTGGCCCATCTTGGACTGGGTGTCACGGTCATCGGGATCGTCAGCGTGACGGCCTGGCGTTATGAGTCAATCACCGTGATGAAGCCGGGCGGCACAGTGAACATTGCTGGGATGGCTGTGACCTTTCTTGGCGAGGCGCCGGCAACAGGGCCCAACTATACTGCCGATGCTGGTCATTTCGACGTCAAGGTGGGCGACCGGAAGGTCACCACCCTCATCTCGGAAAAACGCACCTTCGAGCCCAGTCACCAGACCACCACGGAAGTGGGCATCCATACCTTCGCGACTGGCGACCTCTATCTCGCCATCGGGGACAAGGCGCCGGATGGCGGACGCACAGTGCGCATCTATTTCAACCCGCTGGCCCCTTTTATCTGGTTTGGCGGCGTCATCATGTTCCTCGGTGGCGCTCTGTCGCTTTCAGACCGCCGTTACCGGGTAGGCGCGCCACGCCGGGCGAGAAATGCCCTGCCGCAGGCGGCGGAATAAGCGATGGCAAGGCTCGCTGCGGTTTTTCTGATTTTTGTGGCGCTCATTGCGCCCGCACATGCCGTGCAACCTGATGAAATGTTGAAAGATCCCGTGCTCGAGGCTAGGGCGCGACACCTCTCGGAAGGCCTCAGGTGTCTGGTCTGCCAGAATGAATCGATTGACAATTCCAATGCGCCCCTGGCGCGCGACTTGCGGATCCTCATTCGCGAACGCCTCAAGGCCGGTGACACCGACAGTCAGATCATCGCCTTTCTCGTCGGCCGGTATGGCGAGTTCGTGCTGCTGAAACCACGCTTTGATCTTCGCAATTTGTTCCTTTGGCTGGGACCGTTTGCGATCCTGATTTTGGGCATTGCGATAGCCTGGAGCAAGCGGTCGCGACCAGTGGAATCCACGGCAGTGGAAAATGAGTTGAGCGCCGAAGAAAAAGAACGCCTTGCACGTGTTCTCAAGGGCAGTCGCTGAGTGCGCAATCAAGGTGCGGCCGGGCCCCCCTGGCGGTTTGACTCTGGCCGACATGTCCTGAACCTTACCGAAGATTCATCAAGCAGCCATGTTGGCGTAAGTTCACGCCGACTACGGTCGTTGATCGAATTCACTGTTTTTCTACTGAAAGGATCCTGAATGTCTGGTCAGCCAACGTCCCGTCCCAGCCGGTCGCGAAAGTCCATAATGGCGCTTGTCGTTGCCGGCCTTGTGGGCGCCACGTCCCTTACGGCCTTGCCATTGCTCAGTCCTGCCCAGGCGCAGAATGTTTTCAACCATGCCCCGGCCGAGGGCTTCGCCGACCTGGTCGAGCGTGTCATGCCGGCTGTGGTGAGCGTAGATGTCAAGTACCCGGCGGTCAGTCTCAATCAGCAAGGCCAGGGTTTCCGCTTTCAGGTTCCCGAGAATAGCCCATTCCGCCAGTTCTTCGATCAGTTCGGCAAGGGCTTTCAGTCTGGCACCCCCGATAGCCAGTCGCCCCGCATGGCGCAGGGCTCCGGATTCTTCATTTCGGCCGACGGTTATATCGTCACCAACAATCACGTCGTCAATAAGGCCATCGAAGTGGACATCCTCACTTCGGATGGCAAGAAATACGTAGCCAAGGTGGTCGGCACCGACCCCAAGACCGATCTTGCCCTGCTCAAGGTCAAAACGAACCGCAAGTTCCGCTTCGTCGAATTCGCCAAGAAGGATCCCCGGGTCGGCGATTGGGTCATCGCGGTAGGTAATCCGTTCGGCCTCGGCGGGTCGGTGACGACCGGCATCGTCTCGGCCCGCGGACGCAACATCGGCAACGGGCCCTATGACCAGTTTCTGCAAATTGACGCGCCGATCAACAAGGGCAATTCCGGCGGCCCGGCCTTCAACCTGAAAGGCGAAGTGATCGGCATCAATACAGCGATCTTTTCACCCTCCGGCGGCAGTGTGGGCATCGGCTTTGCCATTCCCGCTTCCATTGCCCGTAGCGTGATAGCCTCACTGGAGCAAAATGGCGTGGTGACGCGCGGCTGGCTCGGCGTACAAATTCAGCCGGTGACCAAGGATATCGCCGAAAGCCTCAATCTCAAGGATGCCAAGGGCGCCATTGTTGCAGATGTGACTTCGGACTCACCGGCGCTCAGGGCCGGCATCAAGACAGGCGACACGATCATTGCTGTCGCAGGCGAACCGGTGGCCGGACCGCGTGAACTGGCGCGCCGGGTTGCCATGATCCATCCCAATACCCCTACCAACATCAAGATCATTCGCGACGGCAAGGAGATGACGGTCGAAGTGAAAATCGGCACCATGCCCGGCGACAAGGAACTGGCGGTCAAGGACAGCACCCGCCAACCGAAGTCCGCGACATTGACCAAGGACACGCTGGGCCTGACGCTCGAAACCGCCGATGACGGTCGCGGTGTGGTTGTGGTGACCGTCGATCCCGGCAGCCCCGCCGCCGAGCAGCGTATCCAGCCAGGCGATGTCATTCTTGAGATCGGTGGCGTCGGCATAGATGATCCTGCGGCCTTCAACGCAGCAATTGCAAAGGTGGCAAAAGGCGGTCAGAAGCGCGCGTTGCTTCTGATCCGCTCAGGCGACAGGCAGCGCTTCGTGGCATTGCCAACCCGCCAGTCTTGACATAACAGAATGAGCGACGCGCTTCCCCCCGCTCGGCGCGCCGCTCGCTCCGCGCAGCAAGGTTTCCCCCGAATCCCCTGTACCCTAGGTGAGGCCGAGTTGCGCGGAGCACCCCTCGAACAAGTTCATTTGAACTGCACGGGTGACAATGATGACAACTTCGCTACATTCGAACGTGTTGGAAAACTCCACAAATTTCCGGAGTCTGTGCATGCGCATTTTGGTGGTTGAAGACGATCGGGAGGCCGCTTCCTGGCTCTTGAAGGGACTGAAGGAAGCCGGCCATATCGTCGATCTCGCCAGCGATGGCGAGACCGGCCTGGCGCTTGCCCGCGAAGGTGTCCACGATGCCATCATCATGGATCGGATGCTGCCGCGCATGGATGGGCTTACGGCAATCGAGACCTTGCGTACCGAAGGCGTATTGACCCCCGTTCTCATTCTCTCGGCGCTCGGCGATGTCGATGACAAGGTCGCCGGGCTGCGCTCGGGCGGTGATGATTATCTTGGTAAGCCGTATGCGTTCTCTGAACTTCTGGCGCGCCTGGAAGGGTTGCATCGGCGGCGATCCAGTGAGCCTCCGCTTACCAGGCTCAAGGTTGCCAACCTGGAAATGGATTTGCTGGCGCGCACAGTCCATCGCGACGGCACCCCGATCCTTTTGCAGCCGCGCGAGTTCAAGCTGCTTGAATACCTGATGCGCAATGCCGGCAGGGTGGTTACCCGGACGATGCTCCTAGAGAACGTCTGGGATTATCACTTCGATCCGCAGACCAATGTGATCGACGTGCATATTTCCCGCCTCAGATCGAAGATCGACAAGGATTTCGACGAACCCCTGCTGCAGACCGTCCGAGGGGCCGGCTATTCGATCCGTGCGGGTTGACCTCAAGCTTCTGCGCACTTCGACGTTCCGCCTTGCGGCCGTCTATCTCGTGCTGTTTGCCGTGTCGGTGTCGGCCATTCTGGCTTATGTCTACTGGAACACCGCCGTCCTCATCGAGCAGCAAAGCGATGACACCGTCGCCGCCGAAGTTCGCGGCATTGCCGAGCAATATCAGCAACGTGGCATTGCCGGCGTGATCGACACGGTCACCAGGCGTAGCCAGGAGGGCGGCGGGGCGCTCTATATATTCACCAACGCGCTCGGGCGCCGCATGGCGGGCAACCTGCCCAGCCTGCCGGTGCAGGCCGTGGGCAAGCACGGCTGGATCGAGTTTTCTTTTCCGGTGGAAACATCGCACGGTCTGGAGCGCCATACCGCACGAGCGTTTTATACCGAACTGGAAGGCGGTTACCGGCTGGTCATCGGCCGCGACGTCGAAGAGCGCCGGCAACTGGCGAACATCATCCGGACCAGCCTCATGTGGGCGCTCGGATTGTCGCTGGTGCTCGGCATCGGCGGCGCCGTTCTCGTCAGCCGCAACTTCCTGCGCCGTATCGATGCCATCACCGGCGCAAGCCGCATGATCATGGCCGGTGATCTGAGCGAGCGCATGCCGGTCAGCGGCACCGGCGACGAACTCGACAGGCTGGCGGCCAGCCTTAACGAGATGCTTTCACAGATAGAGCGGCTGATGTCGGGAATGAAGGAAATCTCGACCAATATCGCCCATGACCTGCGTTCTCCCCTGACAAGGGTCAGGGCGCGCATGGAAAACGCCATCGCGTCCGACCGCAAGGCTGACTACCGCTTTGCCGTTAACGAGGGCTTGGACGATATCGATCGGCTGCTGGTCACCTTCAACGCGCTCCTGTCGATCGCCCGCGCCGAGGCCGGCCAGGTGCGGGAGGGATTGAAGCCGATCGACGCCGCGGAAATTCTGTCCGATGTCGCCGAGCTCTATGGACCGACCATTGAGGAAGCCAAGGGGCGCCTCGATGTCGATCTGGCACCGGGCATCAGCATTCGTGCCGACCGCCAGCTTCTGACCCAGGCGATTGCCAATCTCATGGACAACGCCATCAAATATGGCTGTGATCCCGAATCCGCCGAGGGACCGATCATCAGCCTCACCCTGTCAAGCCAGGGCGATCAGGCGGTGATAGCGGTTGGCGATCATGGTCCCGGGATACCCGAGACGCAACGTGAGCATGCCAAGGAGCGCTTCGTTCGCCTTGATGAAAGCCGCAGTCAGCCGGGAAACGGCCTGGGCCTGAGCCTTGTTGTCGGTATCATGAAGCTGCATGGCGGCCGCATAGAACTGGATGACAACCATCCCGGGCTAGTTGCGCGGCTGGTGCTGCCAAGGCTTGAGCACAGCGCAAAAGACGTCATTTCATCGCCGCGCAATACTGCTAACCGCCTCGAATAGTCCGGGAACCCGAGTGAATAGATCGATTGCCGTGCGTCGGAATGATTCCGTCCACCGTCAGGTTGCTCTAGTATCGCCGGCATGAGGGGACCTCTTCGACAACGCACCGGCGACATACCACCTGCCCATGATCGCCGGGCGGTCGATCTTGCGCTCGCCCGCTTGCGGGAAGTGAATGAACCTGACGCCGGCGCGGCGGCGAGTAGTCTTGCGGATATGGTCTCGGGCGATACCGCCGCCGGCCGCTTGCTCGATGCGGTGCTTGGCGGCTCACCCTTTCTTGCCGATCTCATCATCCGTGACCCGGTCTTTGCGCTCGCCTGTATGGACGGGGCACCCGAGGACATCCTCGATGCTACGGTGGGCGATGCGGCCGACATCGCTGCCAGTAGGCTCGATGAGAAGTCGGTCAAGAAGCGCCTGCGCCAGGCACGCAATCGCGCCGCGCTTGTCATCGCGTTGGCTGATATTGCGGGGGCCTGGGATGTGGTGGCCGTCTGCGCCGCCCTGACCCGGTTCGCCGACACGGTCCTGACGGCGAGCGTCGACTGGCTGCTGGCCGAAGCCGCTCGCGCCGGCCGCCTGGTGACCGGCCATTCAGGCAAGGTTGGAAGTGGATCGGGCTACGTAGTGTTTGCCATGGGCAAGCAGGGCGCCTGCGAACTCAATTACTCGAGCGATATCGATCTCATCGTTCTCTACGATCCCGACACAGCGCCGCTGGCGGCCGGCGTGGAGCCGTCTTCGTTCTTCGTGCGCCTCACCCGCCGGCTGGTGGGCCTGCTGCAGGAGGTGACCGAGGATGGTTATGTATTCCGCGTCGACCTGCGTTTACGTCCAGACCCCCGGGCTACCCAAATCGCCATCGCCTACGAGGCGGCCGCCAATTACTACGAGTACATGGGGCAGAACTGGGAACGGGCCGCGATGATAAAGGCGCGCCCCGTAGCCGGCGACATGGCGCTGGGCGAAGAGTTCCTTGAACGCCTCGTCCCCTACAAATGGCGCAAGCATCTCGATTTCGCCGCCATCGCCGATGTTCAGTCGCTGAAGCGCCAAATCCACGCCGTCAAGGGCCATGGCAGCATCGCCATCCGCGGCCACAATGTGAAACTCGGACGTGGCGGCATTCGTGAGATCGAATTCTTCGTCCAGACCCAGCAACTCATCGCCGGGGGCCGCAATCCCACGCTGCGCGGTCGCAGCACCCTTCACATGCTGGACGCCCTGACCGAAGCGCAATGGATAGCCCCCGAGACGGCGCGGGATCTGAAGCAGGCCTATCTCTTCCTGCGCATGGTGGAACACCGCATCCAGATGACCGCCGACCAGCAGACCCACGAATTGCCGGTGGGCGAAGAAGCCTTTGCGATCCTCGCCCGCTTTTGCGGTTTTGCCAACGTCGGGGAATTCGAGCGGCAGCTCAAGACGACATTCGAACTCGTACAGGGACACTATGTGGCGTTGTTCGAGCACACGCCCGAACTGGGCACCGACACCGGCAGCCTGGTGTTCACCGGTGGCGAGGACGACCCGGAGACCATCAGCACCCTCACCCGCATGGGCTTCCGGCAGGCCAGCGAAGTCTCGGCCACCATTCGCGGATGGCACTTTGGCCGCTATGCCGCAACCCGCAGCGCCCATGCCCGCGAACGCCTGACCGAAATCATGCCGGCGCTGCTGGCCGCGCTGGGGGGCGCTGGCGATCCCGATCAGGCCTTTCTCGCTTTCGACCGCTTTTTGCGTGGCCTGCCGACCGGGGTGCAGCTGTTTTCCCTGCTGCGCGCCAATCCGCAACTCCTGCACCTGATGGCAACCATTCTTGGCACGGCGCCGCGCCTGGCCGAGGAACTGAGCAACCGGCCGAAAGTCCTGGATGCGGTGCTCGACCCCGGCTTCTTCGACGCCATGCCCGGCGCCGGCGAGATGCAGGATGCAATTGCCACAGCTCTGGTTGGCTGCACTCATCTGGAGGAGTGCGTCGACCGGGCGCGGGTGGTGGGCAAGGAGCTCATGTTCCGCATCGGCGTGCGGGTTCTGACCGAGACAGTCAGCGCAATCGAAGCCGGCGTCGCCTGGTCGGCACTGGCCGATGCCTTGATTGGCGAGCTGCTGGTCAGTGTGCGCGCCGATATTGAAAAGAGGTACGGCGCCATGCCCGGCGGCCGCGTCGCGGTGGTCGCCATGGGCAAGCTCGGCGGCCGCGAGATGACGGCGTCGTCGGACCTCGATCTCATTGTCATCTATGACGCCGCCGTCGAGGAATCGGCAGGCGCCCGTCCGCTCTCCACCAACCAGTACTTCACCCGATTGACCCAGCGGCTGATCGCGGCGTTATCCGCACCCACCGCGGAGGGTGTGCTGTACGAGGTCGACATGCGTCTCAGGCCTTCCGGCAACAAGGGGCCGGTTGCCACCAGCATCGGCAGCTTTACCGCCTATCATCGCGAGCAGGCGTGGACCTGGGAAAGCCTGGCACTGACCCGCGCCAGAGTCGTAGCCGGCGATCCGGACTTTGTGATCCAAGTTGGCGATGTCATCGCAGCCACCCTGCAGGAGGCGCGCGATGCCGAAAAAGTGCGCGCCGATACTCTTGATATGCGCCGCCGCATGCTAGCGGAATTCGGCGGCACCGGCATATGGGACTTGAAGCAGGTGCGCGGCGGCCTGGTGGAGATCGAGTTCATCAGCCAGATGTTGCAGATCATTCACGCCCGCGATCATCCAGGCGTTCTTCAAACCAACACGGCGATGGCGCTGAAGGGTCTCGCCGATGCCGGACTTTTGGCTCAAGCCGATGCGCGTGTGCTCGGCGAAGCCGGCGCGCTCTATCACCGGCTGACGCAAATCCTGCGATTGTGCCTTGCCAGGGCCTTTAAGGTAAGCGAGGCGCCAGACGATCTTGTGCGGCTGGTCGCCCAGGCCGCCGTCGTGCCGGATATCGCTTCCGCCGAGGCGCTGCTTGGGGAAACCGAATGCGCAGTAGCACAAATTTTTGATCGTATTGTCGGCCCGGTCTGAAGATTTCTCCTGTTGCAGCGACGGATATCCGGGGCTTGATTCGTCTTCAGGCTGTAGCAGTCAATGATCGCCATTTCCGAGAGACAAGCCATGCATAAGACAATAATCCTTTTGACCGTCACCGCCGCCTTCGCCGGCGCGACGATAGCCATGGCCGAAAAGCGCAAACAGGGCATTCTCAAGCGCATGGATGCCAACAACGACGGCGCCATAAGCAAGTCCGAGGTGGATGGCTATATTGGCGGCCTTTTCAACGCCGCCGATGCCAATGCCGATGGTGGCGTGACAATCGCCGAGGCGCAGGCCTATCATGCTGCCAAGCGCAAGGAATATCACGATGCGCGCAAGGCCAAGCGTCAGCAGAACTGATCGGCTGGCTGTGCGCCATTCTGCGGATCGACTGCTGGTCAACGGTGAGAGAGCGAAGGAGGCTGCGGAGTGCCACCAGCCGGCATGTCAGTTCCTGACCAGCAGGAAATGGATGCCGCCGGCACCGTCGAAGCCGTGGAACTTATCGCCGCGCTCGCAGCTGGCGACGAGACTGCCTTCGCGAAGCTGGTCGAGGCTCACTACACGCTTGTGTATCGCATTGCCTGGCGCATGTTGGGCGGGCCTAGCGAGGCCGAAGACGTGGCGCAGGAAACGTTCCTGCGTTTGTGGCGCAGCGCCGGGGATTTGCGCGAGGCTCGTTCCTTGCGGCCATGGCTGGCGCGGGTGGCTTCCAATCTGGCCATCGACCGGATGCGTCGGCGCCGGCCCGATACGTCTTCGGAGTTGCCTGACCTCGCCGATCCGGCGGATGGGCCCGAGCGCCAGGCCGAACGCCATGCAGCCAGTCGGACCGTCGACGCCGCCATCGCCAGTCTGCCGGAGCGCCAGCGCACGGCAATCGTCCTCACCTACTACGAGGAACTGTCTAACGCCGATGTTGCCGAAGCGCTTGGAGTCAGCATCGAGGCGGTTGAATCCTTGCTGGCGAGAGCCAGGCGCAAGTTGAAGGAATGTCTGGAGCCGAGCCGCGAGGAAATACTTGCCGGCATGGAATGAGTTGCAGAGGATATTGTCATGGTTGAACCCAAGGACCCCGCAGACGTGCGCAGGACGGCACTGTTGCGCCTCTACGCGGCGTATGGTGCCGATGCCCGGCGTTGGCCGGTCGCTGCCGCTCACCGATCGACCGAAGACGGTGAGGGCGACGATGCGGAGATAGCGCAAGGCCGCAAAGCGGCAGGGCACCTCGATGAACTTCTCGATGCGGCCGGTCGACCCGAAATCCCCGCCGGTGCGGCAGCGCGGGCCGTGGTGGCGGCCCTTGCCGCCGAAGACCACCAGACCCCGGCGGTTGGCGGTGTGCTTGTCGATCTGGCAGCGAGAACTGAGGCGAGACACTCCACGCCGAGCTTTGCACGGTTTTCAGGCATTGCCGCCATGGCCGCCTCGCTGTTGCTTGGAGTCTATATGGGGGCCAATGGCCTGACCGACGGTTTCATTTCCTCAACGCCGGCTTCGGCCAGTGCCACGTCCACGGATTACGACATCGTCCAGCAAGTCCTGGCCGATCTGCAAGAGGATATGGGATGACCACGCCCCAGCGACCCGATGCTCGTCCCGCCTTTATGTCACGGCTTCGCGGCGGCTGGCTATCGGCGCTTCTGATCGTTTCCCTGGCCTTCAACCTGTTCGTGCTCGGTGCCGTGATCGCGCATCACATCTGGGATCGCCATCACGGCGACCGCATCAATGGTCCCGGCTTCACACAACTCTTGCCCCATCGATTTTTTGCCGAACTCTCCGATAGCCGGCGCGACGAATTGGTGAAACTCATACGCCAGCACCGACACGAATTCGGCCGGGGCCGCGCCAAGCTGCGGCAGGCCGCGCGCGCCGTTGCCGACGCGCTGGAGGCTGAGCCTTTCGATCAGGCCAAACTCGATCAGGCCTTGCAGGACTTCGCGAAGACCGGGCACGCGCTGATCGACATGGGCGCCAGCGTAGCCCAGGACGTGGTATCGCACCTGACACCTGCAGAACGGAAAAAACTCGCCGAAAGGCTCAAGTTGCGGTCACGGGCCGGTTCGAGGTTACCCACAAAACAAAATTCGCAATGATCTGCCGTTAAACTTCAGGTCCTTTGGTAGCAGATCAACCCGCACTCGGTTGGCGCCACCCAATCTCGGAAAAGTTCATCTATTCCAGAAGGTTGAGTATGATTTTATCCGATGGGTATCGGCTCCTGGTCGGCAAATTGCGCTAGGCGTGCGCCGGCTCGACCTCGGTATAGGGAAGAACCAGCGTCACCACCGTTCCCTGGTGTTCCTGACTGGCGATAGCCAGGCTTCCACCATGCAGCTCGACCAGCGAGCGTGAGATCGCCAGGCCAAGACCTGAGCCGTTCTTGGTCTTGGTGAACTGGTTTTCCACCTGCTCGAACGGCCGGCCGAGCTTGTCGATATGCTCAGCCGGAATGCCGATACCGGTGTCGGCGATGGTGATGGTCAGGTCTTTAGCCGAGCCTTCGGCGGAAATGGTGATTGTCCCGCCATCGGGCGTGAACTTGATGGCATTGGCCAACAGGTTGATCAGCACCTGCTTCATCGCCCGCTTGTCGACCACGGCCGCCAGCTTGGCCGCAACGTCCACCCGGATCTCGACGCCGCTCTCATGCGCTTTCGGCATGACAATCCTCAGCGTATCCTCGACGATTGACATCGCTTGACAGCGTTCGAGATCGAGCTGCACCCGGCCTGCCTCGATTTTCGACATGTCGAGGATGTCGCTGATCACGTCCAGCAGATACTGCCCCGAGCGGTGGATGTCGCGGGCATAGTCGATGTATTTGCGGGTGCCGATGGGGCCGAAGAATTCCTTCTCCATCACCTCGCTGAAGCCGATGATGGCATTGAGCGGCGTTCTGAGCTCGTGGCTCATGTTGGCCAGAAATTCCGACTTCGAGCGGTTGGCGGCCTCGGCACGGGTCTTTTCGCGCGAGTACTTCTCGGCCAGGTCGGCCAACCGTTGTGATTGTTGTTCCAGCGTCATGCGTGACTTCTGCAAATCGCGCACCGTGTTCATCAGTTCGCGCTCGGAATCGAGCAGCCGCTCTTCGTGACGTTTCAGCGCGGTGATATCGGTGCCGACCGAAACGAAGCCGCCGTCCTTGGTCCGCCGCTCGTTGATCTGCAGCCAGCGGCCGTCGCCGAGCTGCACCTCAAAGGTCTTGCCTTCGCCCTCGACGCCGCCCTCTACCGGCACCCGCTGGCGCACCACCGGCTCCTTGGCGGCGCGCGCCACATCCTCGTAGCTGGTGTGAGGTATGCACACGCTGGCCGGCAGGTTGTGAAATTGCTGGTACTTGGAATTGCACATGACCAGCCGGTTGTCGGCATCCCACAGGACGAAGGCCTCCGAGATATTCTCGATGGCGTCCTTGAGGCGCAGTTCGGCTTCCTGGTTGAGCCGGTCGGCGAGCTTCTGGTCGGTGATGTCGATGGCGATGCCGACCAGGTGCGGGGCTTCCTCACCCGGCGCGCTGGACAGTTCGCACCGCGCCCTCAGCCACACCCAGTGGCCATCGCGGTGCTGCATGCGGAATTCCTGGTCGATCGACGGGCGCCCGCCGCGCAGCATGTGATCGACCATGCGGTCGATGGGGTCGTCGTCGGGATGCAGGCGCTCGGCCAGTTCGCCATACGACAGGAAGTCTCCTTCCGGTTGCAGTCCGAGAATGTCGAACATCGATTTCGACCAGAAGATGCGGCCGCGGGCGATATCCCAGTCCCATAGCCCACAGCGCCCACTGTCGAGCGCCTTGTCCAGCCGTTCAGTTGCCACTGCCAGATTGAGGTCGGCCTCTGCTGCCCGGGCCGCCTGCCAGTTGAAGGCCCCGCCCAGCAGGATGAGAACGCCGAGCGTCACCAGAAACAGGGTGGTGATGCGGGTGACGTTGTTGCGCCAGTCGGCCAGCACCTGCTGGCGATCGTGAATGAGCACGAGGGTCGCAGGGTACGGGCTGAGTGAGGCCGAAGCGAAATACACCTCCTCGCCGCTGCGCAGCACCGTTCGACTCATCTTGGAGGAATCGCGGGTGGCGTCGGTAAAGAAATTGGGCGCCACGATCTCCGCCAGCGATCGTCCGAGATAACCGGCTGACGCCGGCACCGAGGCACTGATAATACCGTCATCGCCGACGATCGCGTAGGTTCGGCCCGCCGCCAGTGCGCCGTCCGGCAGGGCGTGGAGCAAATCTTCGCTCACCGGCGCGCGCGGCGTTGTTCCCTTGGCAACACCGGCATCGAGACGGGCACGCAGCCGGCTGGCGGTCATTTCCAGATAGAGGCTGGAAAGATGGTCGTGTTCCCTGATGTGGGTGTTGCGCCCGATCATCAACTGCAGGGCGAGAGCGGTACCGAGGCTGACGACGAACAAGACGATGAGAACGATGATCAGCCGACGAAGGGCGCGTTCGGAAATGGTGATCCCCGACCAGCGGCGAGGGGTCAGCGGGAGACGCAGGACGCGCTCCTTGAAAAACAACCCTCCCAGCTCTGCCTTGGACAAGCCTGAAATCCCCCGTGCCGAGTTGCCTCGGAGACACATTGGCCCGCTGGAGCCGTCCACGCCGCTGACGCCGAATCAACGAAAGCCATTGATTCGAAGTTGGACTGATTTGTCCAGTCTGCTCGGCCGGTAAAACAGCTTCGAGGTCAGCTTTCGAGTGACTTGGAGATGATTTCGTAAGTATCGCGCGAGACGTTCGGCAAATCGCGCAGCCGCGAGAGCGCCGCCAGGGCTTTTTCGCGCCGCACCGGCTCAAGCGCCCGCCAACTCCTGAAGTTGGTGGCAAGGCGCGCTGCGACCTGCGGATTGAAGGCATCGAGCTTTTCGATCACCTCGCTTACGAGGTCGTAGCCCGCACCGTCCGGCGCATTGAACTGCACCGGGTTCATGGCAGCGAAACTGCCGATCAGCGCCCGCACCCGGTTCGGCCTCGTCATGTCGAAAAGCGGGTGATCCATCAACGCCCGCACCCGCTGGATGCTGCCGTCGAAGGGGGCGATGGCGTTCAGCGTCATCCACTTGTCGACCAGCAGCGGATCATCGCGATGGGTTTCGAAGAAGTGATCGAGTGCTTCCTGGCGTTCCGGCGCATCGACCCGGGCCAGCACATTGAGGGCGCCCATCTGGTCGGTCATGTTGGTCGCTGCGCGATAATGTTCCAGTGCCGACCGGGCACCAGTGGCGGCATCGGCGGCGATCAAAAGATCGAGAGCCGCATAGCCGAGGCTGCGCCGGCCGGCCGATGCCGGGTCCGGGCTATAGGCATCCCCGGCCGGCAACGCTGCCCAGATACGCTTGAGCGCTTTGCCGAGTTGCGCACCGAGCGCCTGCCGCAGACCGTCGCGGCCTGCGTGGATGGCCGCCGGATCGACATTGCTGCCCAGTTCACGCGCCAGATCCTGCTCGCCGGGCAGCGTTGCCATGAGCGCCTTGAAGGCGTCTTCCAGGGTGTCGTCGCCGAGCACCCGCCCGAGAGCCTCGCCATAGCGCCTCGCCATGTCGGCAGGGGCTTCGTGCCCCGGCGCGCCCATGGCCGCCTTGATGATTTCGCAAGCGCGGTTCTGGGCCATTTCCCAGCGATTGAACGGATCACTGTCATGCCCCATGAGGGCCAGTTCATCATCGGCGGACAGATTGCTGACCAGCCGCACCGGCGCCGAGAACTCCCGGTTGAGGGAAGGAACCGGCCGCTGCGGCAGATTGCGAAAGCGATAGGTCTGCGTCTGTTCTCTCAACTCGATCACCGGGTTGTTGAGAACCCCGTGGCCCTCGAGATCGAGCGGCATGTCTTCGCCGTCCGCATCCACCAGGCCAATGGTGAGGGGAATGTGCAAGACCGGCTTGGTCGCCTGGCCCGGCGTCGGCGCCAGCGACTGGGTAAGGGTCAGTTCGAACACGCCATCGGCGGCGATCCACCGCGATTCCGCCACCACCTGCGGGGTGCCGGCCTGTTCGTACCAGTTGAAGAACTGGCTGAGGTCGCGCCCCGAGGCATCTTCCATGCACTTGACGAAGTCCTCGACTGTGGCGGCCTGGCCGTCATGGCGTGCAAAGTAGATGTCCATCGCCTTGCGGAAACCCCGGGTACCCAGAAGGGTGGCCATCATGCGCACCACCTCGGCACCCCTTTCGTAGACGGTGGCGGTGTAGAAGTTGTTGATCTCCATGTAGCTCTGCGGCCTCACCGGGTGGGCGAGGGGCCCGGCGTCCTCGGCAAACTGCTGGGCGCGCAGAAGCTTGACGTCGCTGATCCGCTTGACCGGCCGCGAACGCATGTCAGATGAAAATTCCTGGTCGCGATAGACCGTCAGACCTTCCTTCAGGCAGAGCTGGAACCAGTCGC
>CAZMSA010000068.1:0-18000 GCA_964568825.1 uncultured Rhizobiaceae bacterium
CAGGGCCGCACCCTCGGCATGGACGGCAAGACCCTCATCCATCCCGCCCAGGTGCCGCTCACCAACGCCATCTTCTCGCCCACGCCCGAGGAAGTCGACTGGGCGCGGCAGATCATTGCGGCCTTCGCCCTGCCCGACAATGCCGCCAGAGGCGTCATCACCATCGACGGGCGCATGGTCGAGCGCCTGCATCTCACCATGGCCGAGCGAACCGTCACCATCGCCGAGGCCATCAAGGCTCTCGAGGCAGCATGATGAAGACCAGCGCCGGCAATTTCTTCGAGGATTTTCGGCTCGGCCAGAGGATCTACCATGCCACGCCGCGCACCGTCACGAGCGGCGATCAGGCGCTCTATGCGGCGCTCTTCGGGTCGCGCTTTGCGGTACAGTCCTCGGCCGCGTTTGCGCAGGCCGTCGGCTATGCCGAATGGCCCATCGACGATCTCCTTGCCTTCCATATCGTGTTCGGCAAGACGGTGCCCGACATCTCCCTCAATGCGGTTGCCAATCTCGGCTATGCCGACGGGCGCTTCCTCAAGCCTGTATGTGTCGGCGATACCGTGTCGACGGTTTCCGAGGTGATCGGCCTGAAGGAAAACTCCAGCCGCAAGACCGGCGTCGTCTATGTGCGCTCCACCGGCGTCAACCAGCATGCCGAAACGGTCATCGATTACGTGCGCTGGGTCATGGTGAACAAGCGCGATCCTGAAAGCACGGCCCCCGATCCGGTGGTTCCCGACCTGCCAGAGAGCGTGCCATCCGCCGGGTTGGGGGCGGCGTGCCCGGAGATTTCAACGGTCGACTGGAACGACGATCTGGCCGGAAGCCGCCACCGCTTCGAGGACTATGAGGCAGGTGAATGCATCGATCATGTGGATGGCATGACGGTCGAGGAGGCCGAGCACATGCTGGCCACGCGCCTCTACCAGAACACCTCCAGGGTGCATTTCAACCAGTTGAGCGAGGGCAAGGGCCGCTTCGGGCGCCGCCTCATCTATGGCGGCCATGCCATCTCGCTGGCCCGCGCATTATCCTTCAACGGCCTCGCCAATGCCTTCCACGTGGCGGCCATCAATGGCGGGCGGCATGTGGCGCCGCTGTTCGCCGGCGGCACGGTGTTCGCCTGGAGCGAGGTTCTGGCCACGGCCGAGGTGCCCGGCCGTCGCGACGTGGGGGCGCTCAGGCTCCTCACCCGCGCCACCCGCGATTGCCCTTGCGGCGATTTTCCGCGCCAGGCCGCGACGCCCGAGGGCCCAGGGGTGATCCTGGAGTTCGATTACTGGGCGTTGATGCCGCGGCGTTGAGACTTCGGCGATGCGAAGATAAAACCATCGGGTGATTTACTTTTTTGCACCGCACATAGTAGAACCCTTGGACAGCATGTCTGACCGGCCCCTTGCGCCGCGCATCAAACGGGAACGAGGTCCAATGTCGAAGGCCAAGTCCAACCCACGGCCCCTGTCGCCGCATCTGCAGGTCTATACGCCGATGCTGTCGATGATGGTGTCGATCACCCATCGCATCACCGGGGCGGCTTTGTATTTCGGTTTCCTGCTGTTTGCCTGGTGGCTGCTGGCGGCGGCCTCGGGGCCCGACTACTTCGATTTCGTGCAGCGGCTGTTCGGCAGCTGGCTGGGGCTTGTTGTGCTGTTCGGCTTCAGCTGGGCGCTGATGTACCATCTGCTCGGCGGCATCCGGCATCTGATCTGGGATACCGGCCGTGGTTTCGATCTGGCCACGGTCGAGCTGTTTGCGTGGATCAATGCCGCCGGATCGATTGTCCTGACGCTCCTGGTATGGATCGTCATCTACTTGGTGAGGTGAGGATCATGAACATGCGGACACCACTTGGAAAGGTTCGCGGCCTCGGCACCGGCCATTCCGGTACGACGCATTTCCGGCGCGAGCGCATAACCTCGCTCGCCGGCATACCGCTGGTGCTGTTCTTGCTGGTGTTCATTATCGCCATGTCGGGCGCCGATTACGTGAGTGTGGTGCGGGCCATCCGCAATCCCTTCATCACCGTCGGTCTGCTGCTCGCCATCGTCAACATCGCCTATCACATGTGGCTGGGCATGCAGGTGATTGTCGAGGACTACGTGGCGCACAATGCGCGGCGCACGGTGGTGCTGCTGGCCAGCACCTTCTACTGCACGGCGGTCGGCATGGCGGCGGTCTATGCCGTGCTCAAGATCAGTTTTGGCAATTGAGCGGCGAGATGGCGAAGAAAAACACCAGCGACAATGACGGTTTCGGCCCGGCCCGCAGCTTTTCCATCGGCGGACGGGCCTATGACATCATCGACCACACCTTCGACGTGGTGGTCGTCGGGGCCGGTGGGGCGGGTCTGCGCGCCGTTGTGGGGGCGGCCTCGGCCGGCCTCAAGACCGCTTGCATCACCAAGGTCTTTCCCACCCGCAGCCACACGGTCGCAGCGCAAGGCGGCATCGCCGCCTCACTCGGCAACATGGGGACCGACGACTGGCGCTGGCATATGTACGATTCGGTGAAAGGCTCCGACTGGCTCGGCGACCAGGACACCATCGAATACCTGTGCCGCGAGGCGCCGGCGGTTGTCTACGAACTGGAGCACTGGGGCGTTCCCTTCTCGCGCAACGAGGACGGCACCATCTACCAGCGCCCGTTCGGCGGCATGACCACCAATTTCGGCCAAGGCCCGCAGGCCCAGAGGACCTGTGCTGCCGCCGACCGTACCGGCCATGCGCTGTTGCACACCCTTTATGGCCAGTCGCTGCGGCACTCGGCGGAATTCTTCGTGGAATATTTCACCCTCGATCTGATCATGGACGATGAGGGAGTGTGCCGGGGCGTCATGGCGCTGTGTCTCGAAGACGGTACGTTGCACCGCTTTCATGCGCGCCGCACCATCATGGCCACCGGCGGTTACGGGCGCATCTATTTCTCCTGCACCGGCGCCCATACCTGCACCGGCGACGGCAACGCCATGGTTCTGCGCGCCGGCCTGCCGTTGCAGGACATGGAGTTCATCCAGTTCCACCCCACCGGCATCTACGGCGCCGGTTGTCTGATCACCGAAGGGGCGCGCGGCGAAGGCGGCTACCTGGTCAATTCCGAAGGCGAGCGCTTCATGGAGCGCTATGCCCCCACCGCCAAGGACCTGGCATCGCGCGATGTAGTGTCGCGGGCCATGACCATCGAGATTCGCGAAGGCCGCGGTGTCGGCCCCGACAAGGACCACATCTTCCTGCACCTCGACCATCTGGGCGCCGAACTGTTGCACGAACGCCTGCCGGGCATCTCGGAATCGGCGCGCATCTTCTCCGGCGTTGATGTCAGCCGTGAGCCGATCCCGGTATTGCCGACGGTGCACTACAACATGGGCGGCATTCCCACCAACCACATGGCCGAGGCGATCTCGCCCAGGGGCAAGGATCGCGATGCAACGGTGCCGGGGCTGATGGCGGCTGGAGAGACGGCCTGTGCGTCGGTACACGGGGCCAACCGGCTGGGGTCCAACTCGCTGACCGACCTCATCGTGTTCGGGCGCGCCGCCGCGCTGCGCTGTGCCGAGACGCTTGAAGGTATGGGGCGGATGCCTGAGTTGCCGCGCAATGCCGGCGAAGCCGCCATCGCCCGCCTCGATCACTTCCGCCACGCCAAGGGTAAAACGCCGACCGCCGAGTTCCGCCGCATGATGCAGCGCGCCATGCAGGACGACTGCGCCGTCTTCCGCACCGGCGAGACTCTGCAGAAAGGCGTCAAGCGCATCCACGAGATCTGGGGCGGCATCTCCGACATCGGTGTCAGCGACCGCTCGCTGATCTGGAATTCCGATCTCGTCGAGACACTCGAATACGAGAACATGATCATGCAGGCGGCGGTGGCCATCGAGGGCGCCGAGGCGCGCAAGGAAAGCCGTGGCGCCCATGCGCGCGAGGACTTCCCTGACCGCAACGACAAGACGTGGATGAAGCACACCCTCGCCTGGGCCGATGCCGCGACCCGCAAGGTGAAGATCGATTATCGCCCGGTGCACTCGTGGACGCTCACTGACGACATCGACTACATCGTACCGAAGGCCAGGGTCTACTGATGGTGGGCAGTGCCGGACACAGGGCCGGGGCGACAGGATGAGGGCATGGTGGCTGAGCGGAGTGGCGATCATGAGCATGGCATCGGCGGCACCGGAAGCAATGGCCGCCGCCGGCCGGACCGATGTGCTGGCGGCGTGCCAGCGGCATGGCTATGTGGCCGCGAGCGCCTGTCCGTGCGTCGCCGATCGCGCCATGAAGAACCTCGACGATGCCCAGCGCGCCTGGCTTGTCGCCTCCATCTCCGAAAACGCAACCGAAACGGCGCGCTTGCAGGGCGCCATGACAGTTCAGGAAATCGTCGGCGTCGGGACCTTCATGACCCAGGCGCCACATCAGTGCACGCAGTAGCAAAGGGGCTCACCCGGCATCCGCCGGCGGCCGTCGAGGTGACAAGATGGTAGAGTTCAATCTCCCGAAAGGCTCCCGCATCAAGCCCGGCAAGACGTGGCCCCGGCCCGAGGGCGGCCGCGTCAAGGAGTTCCGCGTCTATCGCTGGAACCCGGACGAGGGTGGCAACCCGCGGCTCGATACCTACTTCGTCGATCTCGACAAGTGCGGACCGATGGTGCTCGATGGCCTGATTGCCATCAAGTCGAACCACGATTCAACCCTTACCTTCCGCCGTTCCTGCCGCGAAGGGGTGTGCGGATCATGCGCCATGAACATCGACGGCACCAACACCCTGGCCTGCACCAAGGGGCTGGACGAGATCGACGGGCCGGCGCGCATCTATCCGTTGCCGCATCTCGACGTGGTCAAGGACCTGGTGCCCGATCTCACCCGCTTCTATGCCCAGCATCGCTCCATCGAGCCTTGGCTGAAGACGACGACGCCTGAGCCGCAGCGCGAATGGCTGCAGTCGTACGACGACCGGGCGAAGCTCGACGGGCTCTACGAATGCATCTTGTGCGCCTGCTGCTCCACCTCGTGCCCGTCCTACTGGTGGAACGGCGACCGCTATCTGGGCCCGGCCATCCTGTTGCAGGCCTATCGCTGGATCATCGATTCACGCGATGAGGCAACGGGCGAACGCCTCGACAACCTGGAAGATCCGTTCCGGCTGTACCGCTGCCACACCATCATGAACTGCGCCAAGGCGTGTCCCAAGGGCCTTAATCCGGCCAAGGCCATCGCCGAGATCAAGAAGTTGATGGTCGAGCGCCAGATGTAAGATGGTGCGAAGTCCCGGCGTCATGTGCGGTCGCTGCCTTTGTTCCTCACTGTTGCTGCTGGTCGCTGCCGCATCGCCGGTGGCCGCCGGGGATTGCGCCAATGGGTCGACCGGGCCCGACAAGGCCAACTGCGCCAGCGCCGAAGCCGGCCCGGGAACCGGGATGGATCGCCTCAACCCGGTGGTGATCGTCCGCAAGGGCAAGGCCAGGACCTACAGCATCGATATTTCCGCCATTGCCTTTGCCGATCCCCGCAACAGTGGCGAGCGCGCCTTCAATGCTGCCGTAGCAGCGCTTTACGCCGATGCGCCTCTCGACAAGACCGTGGACTTCGATAGCGCCGGCGAGCTCACCTACCATCTTGCCGTCAAGGTGACCTGGGCCTCACCCGCCTTCATCTCGGCGACCGGTGAGGGCTGGCGCTATGACGGCGGTGCCCACGACAATTCCTGGACCCGCGCTGTGAATGTCGATCTCAGGAACGGCCGCCTTCTTACCTTCGCCAACCTGTTTCCCGCTTCCGCCCTGCCGGTATTCGTTCGTCTGTGCAGTGACCAGCTGATAGCGCAAAAGCGTGCGAAAATGGACAGCAGCGCGGCCAGTGCCCGCCGGGACCTTGCGGGCTACAAGGCGGCCATCGCCAGTTATGTCGGTGATCTGGCGCACTGGAGCTTCTTCAAGAGCGGTGCCGAGGTCACCTTCGATGCCTATGTGGCGGGCTCATATGTGGAGGGCGACTACACCTGCCACCTCGCCGGCGATGTCATCAAGCGCTATGCCGATGCCAGGGTGATGTTGCCGCACTGAACCGGCCGTTTTCCGCCTTTTCCCATTTTGCCAGATCGTTGATGCGCAATTGAGCGGCGGTGCCCGGCTCCGGCACCGTTTATACAAATTCGTATGCTGGCGGACAGACGGCGGTAAACATCGCCGCCCAGACAGTTGCGACGGTTCCCCCCATGCGAAGGAAACCAGTCGTGGCGTCAAATGCCCAGCCAAATCCCGCCCTGGTCCACAACCGGGTGCCGAAGGTTGCCGTGGACTTCTGGCTGATAAAGCTCCTGGCGGTCACCGTGGGCGAGACCGCCGCCGACTTTCTCAATTCGTACTTCGGCCTCGGCCTGCCGTTGACATCGCTGATCATGGCGGGGTTCCTGATCGCCGCACTGGGCGTGCAATTCGCACAAATGCGCTACACGCCATGGATCTACTGGGTGAGCGTGGTCCTCATAAGCGTGGTCGGTACCCTCATCACCGATAACCTGGTGGACAATCTCGGGGTGACGCTCGAAGCCTCCAGCATCCTGTTCGCCACGGCGCTGACGGCGACCTTTGCCATCTGGTACGCCGTCGAGAACAGCCTGTCGATCCACACCATCTACACGCCACGGCGCGAGGCGTTCTACTGGCTGGCTATCCTGTTCACCTTCGCGCTGGGCACCGCGGCCGGCGATCTGGCCGCCGAAGGGCTGGGGCTGGGCTACCTGCAGGCCGGCCTGATCTATGGTGCCATCATCGCCGTCATCGCCTTTGCTTATTATGCCTTTAAGATGAACGGCATAGCCGCCTTCTGGTTGGCCTACATCTTGACCCGGCCCATGGGCGCCTCGTTCGGCGACTTGCTGTCGCAACCGCTACATGACGGCGGCCTGGGCTTCGGCACGGTGATCACCAGCGTCATCTTCCTCGCCAGCATCGCCGGCCTCATAGCCTGGATGACCCTCACCCGAGATGGCGATGAGATCGCCGCCGACCTCGACCTGGCAAAGCTCGAAGGCGAGGCCGAAAGGCTGATCTTCAACGCCAGGAAGACCTGAGCCCGGCATGCCCTGCCGGCGGCATCGCAGCGGTAACCCCGAGCGGTGAAACCAAAACCTGGATACCAGTCAAGAGAAACACCGTGATCAAATCTGCCAAGCTGGATTTTCGACGCCTCATCATGTCGAACCTCGGACGCCGGGTCGACATCATGTTCACCGATTGCGTCTACTGGATACTGCACCGCTTCGACCCCGAGCTGACCATGGGCCGGTTCTATGCCTGGCTGGCCACATGGGTCATCCGCCTCGGCTTTGCGCACTATACGCTCGGCCCCAATGTTCCCGCACCGGCAGTTGCGGGGGCAGGCCGCAGGGTCGTGGTCCCGACGATGGATTCCGACTCGGGCAAGAACCGGTTCAAGGAACTGCTGGACCTGGGCCTCAAGCCCGACGATGTTGTTGTCGACTATGGCTGCGGCACCTTGCGTATCGGCCGTTATCTGATCGACTTCCTCGAGGCTGGCGGCTACTGGGGCTTCGACCTCAACGATGAACTTCTGGATATCGGCCGCACCATGGTGGGCAGCGAGCGGCTGGGCGACAAGCGGCCGAACATTCTGCGGATCAATGATCGCAACCTTGCGGCGTGTGCGGCGGCGCATCCGCGTTTCGTCATGAGCATTGCGGTGCTCATGCACGTCCCGCCTCGCGACCTTGAGGACTATTGCCGCAAAATGACGACGTTGGGCGGCCCCCACACCATCTATTATCTGAGTTTTTCTGCCGCCTCGGTGACCACGCGCACGGCGGGGACCACCTGGAGCTATGCACGCGAAGAAGTCGTCGCGGCTTTTCAACGGCATATGCCGGCGCACCAGATCACCACGCGGCTGTTGGCCGTCAGGGGCCACTTCAAGGGCGAAACCCTGCGCTCGGCGGTGCTCATCGCGTCGCCGTGCCAGGCCCTCCCGCAGGCGCTGCTGGCCCAAAACGAAAATCGGGAAATCGCTTGACTCATCCCCTTGTGGCACCCTAGCCACTGCGGCATGCGCATCCTGCTGATCGAAGACGATACCCAGACGGCTGACTACGTGGCGCGCGGCCTCGTGGAGGTCGGCAACGTGTGTGACGTGACGGCAGATGGTCAGGACGGGTTGTTCCAGGCAACGCGGGAAGTCTATGACGTGGTCATCGTCGACCGCATGCTGCCCGGCCTCGACGGCCTGTCGCTGGTGAAGGCGCTGCGGGCGGCGGGTAACCGGACACCAACGCTTTTCCTGACCTCGGTCGGTGGCGTCGACGACCGGGTGGAAGGCCTGGAGGCCGGTGGAGACGATTATCTG
The DNA here is from genome assembly GCA_964568825.1 of uncultured Rhizobiaceae bacterium. Classification (GTDB taxonomy): domain Bacteria; phylum Pseudomonadota; class Alphaproteobacteria; order Rhizobiales; family Aestuariivirgaceae; genus CAVVDT01. Next base: position 8,352 of record CAZMSA010000068.1, read on the forward strand.
GTCAAGCCGTTCGCCTTTTCCGAATTGCTGGCCCGCATCAACACCCTGGCCCGCCGCCCGCCCATGCAGAACGCGGCAACCCTGCTACGTGTGCACGACCTTGAGGTCGACCTGATTACCCGGCAGGTGACGCGCGGCGGCAAACGCATCGAGCTGCAGCCCAAGGAGTTCCGGCTGCTGGAAGTGCTGATGCGTAACGCCGAGCGCGTGGTCACCCGCACCATGCTGCTGGAGCGGGTGTGGAATTTCCATTTTGATCCCAAGACCAGCGTTGTCGAAACCCACATCAGCCGCCTCAGGGCAAAGATCGACAAGCCCTACGCGGTGGCATTGCTGCATACTATCCGCAATACGGGATACTCCCTGCATGCGCCGCGCTAGCCTTTACCGCAGCACCTCGTTGCGGTTGGCACTGGCCTTCGCGGCACTGTTCGTCATTGCCTTCGTGCTTTCCAGCTTCGTGGCGTTCGACCTCATCAGGAACGATCTCAAGGTTCGCTACGACCGCCGCATCTCGGAAATGTACGACGTCATTTCGGAAACCTTTTCCGTTACCGACATCAAGGACATCATCGACTCCACCAAGGTCAATATCGCCGCCAGCCGCGGCAAGCAGAGCGTCTTCATGCTGCAAGACCCGGGCGGCCGCGTTCTGGCGGCCAACATGCCGCAGCTGAAGCTGCCCGACGGCTGGTCGACGGTCTCCGGCACCGCACTGGGCATCGACGTCGATTACGAATACCGCCTGTTCGCCGGCAGGGTGCACGGCTATCGCCTCATCGTCGGCACCAGCAACGAGCAGACCATCGAAGTCCAGGAGATCGTGCTGGCTAGTTTCAGCTGGGCATCGCTGGTCGTCGTCGGGCTTGCCATTGCCGGCGGGACGTTGCTGGCGGCACGTGCCGAGCGCCGTTTCACAGCCGTGCGCGGGGCCATGGACAAGGTCGCGCAGGGCGAACTGGACGCCCGCATCCCGCTGCTCGGCAACGAAGACGACCTCGATCACCTGCTGTCGGACATCAACTCCGCGCTCGACCGGCTGTCGCATCTTGTCGAAGGCTTGCGCCAGGTCAGCGCCGACATCGCCCACGATCTCAAGACGCCGCTCAACCGGTTGTCGATGATCATCGAGAAGGCGGCGAAAAGGCATGCCAAAGGGCTTGACCTCGAAGCCGAACTTGCCGCCGCCGCCGCCGAGAGCGCCCGCATCAATGAGACCTTCGCGGCGCTGCTGAGCATCGCCCAGATCGAGTCCGGCGCGCGCAAGTCCCGCTTCACCGACATCGACCTGAGCGAGGTGATGGAAAACGTCACCGACATCTACAACGACGTTGCCGAGGATGCCGGGCAAGAGCTGGTCTACACGAGCACCGCGGCGGCGCCCGTCCGCATCCGCGGCGACCGCGAACTGCTGACCCAGCTGTTGGCCAATCTCATCGAGAACGCCATCCGCCATTGCCCCCAGGGCACGCGCATCGCCTGCGAATTGACCGCCGATGCCAGTACTTGCAGCATCGTCGTCGCCGACAACGGACCTGGTGTTCCCGAAGCCGAACGTGGCAACGTTCTCAGGCGCCTCTACCGGCTGGAAAAGAGCCGGACATCGCCAGGCTCCGGGCTGGGCCTGAGCCTGGTCAGGGCCATCGCCGACCTCCACGAGGCCCGCCTGGTGCTTGGCGACAACGCGCCGGGCCTCAGCGTCACGGTCACTTTCGCGCGCCCCGCCGCCTGATCCTCACGCATTCATGCCGAGCGCTGGCGCTTGGCGGCCGCGTGGGCGCTGTGTGCCCAGGATTGGCCGGGGCCCCCACTCAAATGAAGGAGGCTATGGGTTCAGGTGGCGCTATTGCTATGGCCAGCGCCTCTGTAAGCGTGAAGACGCCGCCGAACAGCGCACGGCTGGTGATGGCCCCGGAGATGTTCGGCAAATATTTGAGGGTTGAGATATCCTCCAGCGACTTGACCACGCCACTCGCGATGACCGGTGTGTGGACTTTGGCAGCCAGTTCGGTGGTGTGGGACAGGTTGCTTTCCGGTGCCTCCTCATCACGGTCGATATCTGTGTAGATGATGGCGGCGAGGGGCACGTCGCTGAAGGCGCGGGCAAACTCAACAGGTGTAAACGACGTCGTTTCTCGCCAACCCGCAACGACAACCTTGCCGCCGCGCGCATCAACGCTCACGACGACTTGCGCGGGATAAGCCGTGGCTGCTTCCTTTACGAAATGTGGAGTCTTGACGGCGGCCGTGGCAACAACCACGCGGCTGGCACCGGCATCGATCCATCGATGCACCTTGTCCATGGACCGAATAGCCCCGGCCACCTGGACACTGGCTCCAGACTTGCGGATGATTTCGTTGATGATGCCGGTGTTATTGCCGACGTTGAACACGGCATCGAGATCGACGACGTGCAGCCATTCCGCTCCCTCTCGGACAAACTCGCAGGCCGCCTCGACAGGGTCGACATCATAGACCAAGGGAGATTCCATACGGCCGCCGACGAGGTTGACGCAGCGCCCCTTCTGCAATTCGATATCCGGATAAATGATCATGACGCCCTCCCCGGGGTGTCCGCTGACGGCATAACATACCTCTTGCACCCATACCCCGCAAACATGGGCTGATCAGTGCTGGCTCTGTTAGCGCCGTCCGGCCCCAATCTGCGCCAATATTGCAGGGATGAAAAGGGCGGTCGATGTGACCCGCTTCGCAAGCCCCCACCCAACCTCATTGATGTTTGGGTGTCAGGTTGTTTGTGGTCGCCGTGACCGGCGCGACCACTTCGGCAATCTTCCGCAATGGCACCCCGATCGCTGCGATGGCTTCACGATACCGGCTGCTTCGTGCGACCGATTGACTGCCGCCGACCGGTTCAATGCGCTGCGTTACATGTGCAAGGGCACTGATTGGGGCACTGCCATGAAATTCGGCATCTGCAAGCCCAATGGCAGTGTCTGGAAATGCAAACAGGGCCGTATTCCCTTCAAGCGCGCCGGACATTCACAAAGCCTTGGCCGGGCCACCCGTCTGGCGATGGGTCTGCTTGAAAGAGACGGCCGCTGCAAAATCGCATCAACTGCAATTACGGGAACGAGCATCAACCATGGCTAGACAGAAGCTCTCGAAGGGGAACGAGTCGACCACCATCGTCGCAAACGATCCAGACGACCTGAAAGGCAGTTTGAAGGTTATTGGTGGCTCACAAACCGATCACTGGAACAACACACTCGCCAATCAGGTGGTGCATGCACTCTGGACCAAGATTTTCGACGCCGAGACGCGCGACAAACAGTTGAGCGCCACCATTTCCGCCTTGATCGGCATACGACCCGAGGACGAGTTGGAGGGGATGATGGCGGCCCAGCTGATCGCCGCCCACAATGCCGCGATGGAGTGTTACAGGCGGGCCATGATCGGTGACCAAACCTTCGATGGACGCAAAGAGAACCTCAACCAGGCCAACAAGCTCTCACGCACATGGACAACCCTCCTCGAAGCCCTCAACCGCCATCGTGGCAAGGGCCAGCAAAGGTGACAGTCGAGCATGTCCATGCGGGCGGCCAAGCGGTAGTGGGCAACGTCCAGGCGCCCGAAGGCCAAAGACCGGGGGGTGGGGATCGCACAAAATCAGGGGAACAACCTCATGCAGAACAAATTACCCATGCACCGGAGCACGAACGGCAGCCATCGAGAATACGCGAGCCCCTTGCCGACCGACAGAAGGTCAGCCATCAACCCATGTCAGGTTTCAACCGTCAGCGCTACCAATTCGCATTGGAAGGGGTCCAAAACGTCCGGGGGCCGGTTTGACCGGCCCCCGTAGCAGTGCGTTCAAATAACGCCAGTTCTCACGACTCAGGCGGTGCGTAATTGTGCAGGTAGTCGATCACCAGACGGGCATCGTCAGTTGCGGCGGTGAAGCCTGCGACATTGTCGGCCGTCAAAGGCGTGCTGCTGAACACCGCCTCGTACACGTTGACCGGTTCCACCTTGTACGTGCCGTCCGGCTGGAGAACCAGCGCATCAACCGTCAGGTTCGAGTAGATAGCGGCCCGGTCGTAGGTGAACGTGGTGTAGTCCACATAATCGGCCGGCAACTTTCCATCGATGCTGAGGATCGAGTTCATATACTCAATGCTGTCGACCGTCACTGTGACCGTCTTGTCTGAGGCGGCGGCAAAGAGCGATGCCGCAATCTGCAAATCCTGAGTCGTCAACGTTCCGTCCGTGAGGAAGGACAGGCTGCTGGGCAGAGTCACGGTCACCCCGCTCAAAGTCCCAGTGTTGAGCAACTCCACATAAAGCGCGAGGTTCTCCAACGGCGAGTCGATGGTCTTTATGGTGCCGTCGGCCAAGGTGACGACGATCCGGCCTGCCGCGTCGAGCGCGATCGACGCCACGCCATCCACGGACGTGGCACTGTTGATCGTGTTGAGCGCCTCCTCATACTGTGCGCTCAGCACCCGGGTCGGCGAGCGGCCTACGCTGAGCCGGCCCAGTTCGACCTCGGTCGGCAGAACCGGGGTGCCATCGGCAAGCGTCGGCAGAAGGTTGCCTTCGGCATCACGCGGGATGCAGCAAGTCAGCACCTTCGTGGTTGGGTCGATGTAGTAGACCTGCACATTGCCATCCGCGTCGAGAATGGGGACGCCGTTTGCGTCGCGGACGACGACGTAAAGATCACCGTAGATATCACCCTTCTTGGTGCCTGACTCCTGATTAGGCTGGCCGGGTTTGCCTTCCTTGCCAGACGTGCCGGCCCACTCCGGCCGATCGGAATCTTCCTCGCTTTCCTCGACCTTGTCGGTCTTTTTGCCTTTCGAGGTCTCGCTGGCGGATTTGGAGTCCAGGGACTTCTTGCCCTTGCTGATCGCGGCATCGGTGGCAGCTTCATCCTCCATATCGCGGAATACGTCACGCAACGAGCCATGCTCGCCGCTATCCATCGTGCTCCGGCCCTTGCGCTTCTGTGCGCCCTTCATGCCGCCATCATCGTGGCCGGAAGCGTGATCACTTTGATCGTGGGTGCCCTCAGTGTGAGTCTGCGCCATACTTAGCGATGGAACACCACCGATAAGCCCAATAGCCACGATAGTGGCACCACAAAAAAGGGCTGCTTTCCAGCCCCTGGTCGTTTTGCTTGTGATCATTACTGACCTCCAGTTTAAGTGCATTACAGAAATGTAAAGTTTGGGAAGCGCTCTGCCTTGATTCAAGTCAACGGCAAAGAAAATTTGCGATGTCGATGCATCTGCAGCGGGGCGGAACGACATGAGGAGACCGGGCAGCGAGCCGATGCCGATCGAGACGTCGTTTGGTCGGTGATGAGCGGCTGTCAGGCCAGCTTCAGAACCTGAATATGGCGCCCAGGCGGAAGAGGCTTTCGCGGGTCCTGTACGTTTCGACACCGTTCGACGTCGGCAGCTTGTGCTTGCCATAGTCGGTATAGGTGTAATCGAAACGCACGGCCGTGGCCTGAGTGAGGGGAACCTCCATGCCAAAACCGGCCCGCCATCCGGCCTGCCAGCTTTCATCGGCGACACTCACCATGCCGGTGGCGTACCGCGTATCGAAAAGCGAGCCGACAACCCCGAAACGTCCATAAAGCAGGACCTGACCGCCCAAAACGTACCCGGCCCGGAGGCTGCCACCCAGGGATGCCAGTTTTTCCACCGAGAAGGTGCGTCCCCCAGGGGTCCGCACATGGTTCCATTGCTGCCTGGCGGCATCGGCGTCGAATTCGCCGCCAACAACCATATTGCCCCACTGGAGATTGTATCCAGCCAGTCCGCCGACGGTGAATCCGGTGTCCCCAAAGTCGGCATTGAGTTGACTGATGACAGGTGGTGTGCCTTCGGGCTGGCGGTCACCGGTGGTGTGGGAGGCGATGGCACCATGGCCAGCCTGCAGGCCCCAATAGGCACCGGAGAAATCCGAACGCACCGGCGGATCGTCGCGACGGGAAATACCGTTGAAATGGTAGGCGATGCCCAGCCTGACATCGCTTTCGGTATTGGCGAAGCGATCCGGTACATTCTTCATGCCCACGCCCATGGGGTAGTCGCCATAAACGGCGTGAACATATTCCATGGTGACAGTCATGCTGTCCGAAACTGGTGCCTGAACGCCGACACCGAACTGGAACCCCAGTTCCGTTTCATTGCGTCTTGCCGCGTTCATCGAGGAGGCATATCTCGTTTCAAAATTGGCCAGCCGCGGACCCGCGCGGGCATAAAGCAGGGTGCCGCCAGCCAGACGGCGCCCGACAAGCATCGACAGCCCATAGTCTTCGTGCCGGCTGACCGAGAACACGCGGCCGCCGGGCAACCGGCTGTGATCCCACCTCAAGCTGGCCAGTCCGGCGTCTGCCTCAAGTCCCATGTACCATCTGGCGACATCGACACCGACACCCGCCGCGATGTTTCCGGCCACGCCGAAATTACCGAAATCGGCAGTAAGGCTGCCAGTGCCATTTTCGCGCGGTCCATCCAGCATGGTGCCAAGGTGCGAGACACCGGCGCGTGCGCCGACATAGAAATCGACCGGGCCTGGCGCTGTGTCGCCGAGTTGGCCGGCCTCGAAGGCCTTGTCCGTCTGCACGCCGAAGCGGGCCATGATGCGCGATTCGGTGTAGTCGTCGGCAGGGATATTCGAATCGCGCTCCTGGTAGGACGCCTCGAGCCCCACGTAGATGCGCGGCGTCACGTATTTGCGGATGCCCAGCCATGCGCTCGTGAGCTTGTCGTCGCGCGAACTGTCCTGATAGTTGAGGTCGGACAGCGAGGCTCCGGCGTAGATGCTCAAATCGCCGCGAACCAGCTGCTGGATCGTCAGGCTGGCATAGGTGCGCAGATAGGAGGAACTGCCGAAAAGGGTTGTCTCTTCGACGCTGCGGCCGCCGCGCGCCGTTATCACCGTGCCCTCGGCGGGACGCCATTTGAGCGAGCCGCCAAAGTCGGGGGCCACCACGTCGCTGAAGCGACCATCGGCGAAGTGCTGGTAGATGATCCCGCCATAGATATCGGCATCGAGGCTGGTGCCGAACTTCTGCTGCCACCCTACAATGCCGCGAAACCCGTTTGAATCCCGCTTGAATGTGTTGTCGTCCGGGGTGTGGTCGTAAAAGCGTCCGTCAAACAGGCTCTCGATGTAAACGTGCTTGTTGTCGCCAAGATCATGGGTTAGCCGCACGCCGCTCGTGACCATGTTGCGGTCGCGGTCGTCGTTGTTGATGATGGGCCCGGCGATAGACGGCACGTCCTGGAAATCATACCGGTTGAAGGTGGCACCGATTCTGACCGAATTGTCGCCGAAGCGGTGAGAAATGGCGCCATAGGCGCTGGTTTGCCAATAGATCGTCGGGAATTTGCCGACAATATCGCCCAGTTCGGGCGAACTGCGGCTTTCGTGGTTGCGGCCGAAACTGCCACCCCAGACGATCAGCGTCAGGGGGTCGATACGGTGCCGCCCGTTGGCGTAGAGTTTGAAATCCTCGTAATTCTCGCTGGTGTATTTGGCAAAGCGGCCGATCTCCGCGGATGCACCAAGGTTCACCTGGTTTGAATTGTCCCTGATGGAATAATTGAAGGTAGGCAGGAGAACTGTCACCCAGTCGCCCAGCCGCGAACCGGTGAACAGGGGATGGCTGTAGTAGACGTTGTCGGTGTAGTATTCGTTGAGCCCCAGAGAGGCGGAGAAATCGGTCTTCACCGAATCGTCGGCAGCGATGGCGCTGTTTGGATGTCCGGCACCGCAAACTGCTAACAGCACTACTAGGACGCTAGTGCAGGCAACCCGCTTCAAAATCCCCCAGCTCCATTACCGCTTCTATCCCCACCCTGTTTTGCCGATCGGTTCCGTTTTGGCAAGATAATAGGGTCCGATACCGCAAAGCACTTCACCAACATTGCAAATATGTAACACTCTCACCCCTTGAGCGAGACCGGGAGGCGGCAATTCGCTGACTGGAAATACAGGTAATCCAAATGACATCCGTGACAGCAATTGGCCCATCGCTGCCGATTGGGGGGAAGCGGAGTTTGTCCGCTTGACCTCATGTTCCAGAAGTTGATTTGCCTCGCGATTGCCAAAGTATCATCAGCCTCGCTTTCGAGGCATCTGATAGTGCTTTCGACCTTGGTGTGTCCACGCAGCAACTGAACCGCCCGGAAGTTGCCGGTGCGTCGGCAGATCGGGTGCTCCAAGATAGCGCTGCATGGCGGTCGCGAATCTGAACGTCCCAGCGATAAACACCTGCCGGGGCATCTTCGCTTGTGAGCCCGAGCCGGCACGAAGCGGCGTAGCCATTGGTTTCGCACAGCGCCCGCATCAACAACGACGCGGGCGCGGTTGGTTGCCACCTCAATAAGGGCTGATGCAGCGGTGATAGCGGTCGGAGAATTCTCCTCCAGCGCGAGTTTCTTGAGTTTCCTTAAGGGAGTCCTCATCTCCGTTGCACGCCTTCGTAGAGAGTTCGTTGGAGGTACGCCTTTCAGCCTGCCAATGTGCATCCATTTCCGCGAGGGCAGCCGGCCCCGAAATCAGGAAAACCACGCCAGTCAGGGCAATCGCCTTGACCCTGTTCGACAATCTTAAGTCTCCTTATGTCACACACAAAAGTCCTGATCTGGGACTTGAACTCATCGACCGTGCGGTCGAACGATATCCGGATCGGAACGACCTTGCCGGTGACGAATTTGACCTGGACCCCGCCGTTAGTGGCCGCGGACCAGGACTATTGGGCCTTCTGCAGGGCCGTGCGGTAGCCTAGAACGTGTGCCCCGCGTGCGCACGCCTTCTGGCGGTAAGCACTACTATTTTAGGCAGCCCGCCGGACCACCCATCAAGAACAGCACCAGCAGATTAGCCAAGGGTGTGGACATTAGAGGTCATGGTGGCTTTGTGGTGGCCCCCGGGGCGCGCCGTGTTGATGACAATGAATATACCCCGGAGCGCCCGCAAGACCTCGACGCCTTTGTACAGGCGGTGGTGAGCGACGAGCTACCTGAATTGCCGCCGCCGCTTTGGCATCTCATTAGCAATGGTAACGGAGCGAACATCGTTGAGTTCCCGCATGCGGCTCCGTCTTCCCATTGCACGCAAGAACACGTTCATTCTTTGCAATATGGCCATTACCCTGATCGAAACGGCGAAGCTCAACGGCGTCGACCCGCAGGCCTGGCTCACCGACATTCTGAGCCGCATCGCCGACCACAAGATCACCCGTATCGACGAACTGCTCCCATGGCGTTACGCTGCCTCCGCAGCGTAACCAGAAACCGCCTTGCCGAGCCAGAGCGCCTTCACCGGACGGTCACGGTCAAACCGCAGATGCCCTGGCTTAAAGCGGCCGGCCTAGGCGGGGTGATCGAGGAGGCCACTCGTTCCGCTTAGATATAAAACGATTACATTTCAATGTCTTATGGTATTTTAAAAATCTACAATCGAGAGAATTGTAGGACAAAGGTCGACCCCACGTTCTCGACTTTGGAGGAGCAACGCAACGACGCCCCCGTCACTTCCCAACGGGTCCCATCCGCGCCTGACGAGACACAATGTAACCACTGAATTCCAACCGTTTCGAAAAGACCGCTAACCCGCCCTATTCATGAACCTTGAAGCTGACGGGGATTTCCGGCGCGTAGGC
>CAZMSA010000069.1:0-17752 GCA_964568825.1 uncultured Rhizobiaceae bacterium
TCGCGCCCGATGACCGGATCGAGCTTGCCGTCGCGCGCTGCCTCGGTGAGGTCGCGGGCATATTTCTTCAGCGCATCGTAGCCCTGTTCGGCCGATGCCGTGTCGGCGGTACGGCCTTTGCGCAATTCGTCGATGGCCTTGTTGAGGCTGGTCGGGGTGACCCCGGCATTCTTCAGCGCGCTCGCCGCATCGGTCTTTTCGATGGCCAGCGCCTGCAACAGGCGCTCGGCGGTGACGAAGCTGTCGCCGGCCTTGGTGGCAAGCTGGCTGGCGGTCTCGAAGACGCGGGCGGTTTCCGGCGCCAGATAGATCTGGCCGGCGCCGCTGCCTTCGACCTTCGGCAGCTTCTTCAGATTGCCCTCGACGGATGCCAGCACAACGCGCGGATCGCCGCCCGCCGACTTGATGAGGCCGGAAGCCAGGCCCTGCTCGTCGTCGATCAGAACTTTCAGGATATGGTCGGGAGTGAACCGCTGATGGCCTTCCCTGAGGGCCAGGTTCTGGGCGGCCTGAATGAAACCGCGCGCCCGCTCGGTGTATTTTTCAAAGTCCATTTGTCCTCCTCGGCACGCTCTTACAGGGGACCCTTTCGAGGAGGCATCGCCTTGAGCGTCACGCTATGGATCATCGTTACGCAGACGTGGGTAAACTGTCCCCCGCAACCTATGCGACAAGCATTGCGACGAACCCAGTCCTTCACGACCCTGCAGGAGATATAGTGTGGCATAACGGCAACACAAGCCCACTGGGCACGGCCCAATGGCACACGCCGTCCAGGATCCGTTACGGGGCTCGAAATCCGTTCAGCTGTTGTCGCCGGTGTTTTCGCCGTCGTCGGCCGGAACAACCGGGATCTGCGGCTGTTCGCTGCCTGCGAGTTCCGGCTGGGGCTGCGGCGGGCGCTGGCGCGGCCGCCGTTCTCGCCGCGGACGCGGGGTCGAGGCAGGGGAGGTGGTGGAGGCCGCCGGTGCGCCGTTGGACTGGCTACCGCGCCGCAGGAAATCCGGCTGGTGTCCGTCCCAGCCATTGCCGCCATCATCGTCGCTGGCGCTCTCACGCTGCGGCTGCTGTTGAGGCTGAGGCTGTGGCTGTGGCTGTGGCTGCGATTCTACATGTGGCTGAGGTTGTTCGCGCGGCTGTGGCCGGGGCTGCTGCCGTCGGGGCTCATCGGCATCGGCATTGTCGTCTCGCTCGCTGTCGGTGTCCTGGTTCGCCTGCTGGTGACGGGTCTCGTTGGCGTCATCTGATCCGCCATCGCCGTCGTCGCCGTCCTCGTAATTGTCGTCGTCATACATCGAACGCCGCTGCTGCTGACCTTGCTGGCCGGCGGGCTGGTTGAGGGCGATGATTCTGAGATAGTGTTCGGCGTGCTGATAGAAGCTTTCCGCCTTGACGATGTCACCCGATGAGGCCGCATCGCGCGCCAGTTGCAGATACTTGTCGGCAACCGTTTGCGCGGTGCCCCGCACTTTCACATCCGGCCCGTTGCTCTCATAGACGCGGTTGACCGAATTGCTCGGGCGCCGGCTGCGATTGCGTGACCTGTTCTTGTGTTGGCCTTGCCTCATAGTCTCACTCTCGGTTTGAAAAACCTTCAGCCCTGCGATCCAGAGCAGTGTCCGATACGGAAATTTGTCCCACCTGGTTAGTCGTGCCGATCCTAGGATTCCATCAAATCAGGCGAACATTGCCCGAGAGTCCTGCCCCCGCAGTCGACGTACCAGATATGGAAACGTCTGCACTTCCAGCACACCACGCCATCGTCCTTGAGGCGGGCCTTCATGACATGGGCATGTATAGATCGCATGCACCACCAGAAGCGGAACCTTCGTTCCGAGAACACCGGAGGTGAGTCTGTAGGGCGCAAACTAGCCTTTCAGCCGATCATTTCCAACAGTTTTTTTGCAACATCCTCAACGAGGCCTAACGAGCCGCCGAAAAGCTCACCACGCGCACTCTTCCGGCCAGGTCGCGATGGGTCCCACCGCTCAAGGGATGCAGCCTCAAACCGGCGGCACAGAAGATATTCTGCACGTCCTCTGACTGACCCGCGCCCACCTCCAGGCCAAGCAGACCGTCTTCGGCAAGCAGCGGTAAAACATCGCGCGCGATCACCCGGTAGGCCTCCAGCCCATCAGCGCCGCCGTCCAGTGCCACTGGCGGATCGCTCAGCCGAACTTCGGGTTCGAGCCCCGGCAGGTCATCGCTCGGTATGTAGGGCGGGTTCGAGACAATGACATCGAACCGGCCGTCCAGACCTCGACACCAGCCTGCCTCCCGCCACTCAACGCGCTCAGAGATGCCCAGCATGCCGGCATTGGCGCGCGCCTGGTTGAGGGCCCCGGACGAAATGTCGCTGCCGATCCCCGTGGCAAGCGGCAGTTCGGCGAGCAGCGTGAGCACGAGGATGCCGGAGCCCGTGCCCAGGTCGAGCACCCGCAAAGGGGCCTGGCTGCGTCCCGTCGCCTTCGCCCAGCCGAGGACATGGTCGATGAGCGTTTCCGTGTCCGGTCGCGGATCGAGCGTATTATCCGACAAGGCGAATTCGCGCCCATAGAATTCGCGCTTGCCAAGAATGCGCGAGACCGGCTGGCGGGCCAGCCGCCGTTCGGCCATGGCTTCGAGATCACGCAATCGCTCGCCTGCGACAACCGTCTGCGGCGCGGCGATGAGCGCTGCATGGCTGAGCCCGGTGGCCGCCAGCACCATGAGGCGGGCATCAAGATCAGGGCTGGCCAGACCGGCCGCTGCAAAGCGCCTGGCCAATTGCCGCAGGGCCTCTCCCGCCCCCACCTCTGGCGCGATGTTCATGCCACGTCGCTGTGGGCGAGCAGTTCGGACTGGTGCTCGGCTGACAGCGCCTCGATGAGTTCGCCCAGCGCCAGGCCCTGCATCACCTCGTCCAGCTTGTAAAGTGTGAGGTTGATGCGGTGATCGCTCACCCGGCCTTGCGGGAAATTGTAGGTCCGGATGCGTTCGGAGCGGTCGCCGGTGCCGACCTGGCCGCGACGCGTCGCCGAACGTTCGGAATCGATGCGCTCGCGCTCGCGCTCGAACAGCCGCGCCCGCAGGATCTTCATCGCCTTGGCGCGATTCTTGTGCTGCGATTTCTCGTCCTGCTGGCTGACCACGACACCGGTCGGAATATGGGTGATGCGCACCGCCGAATCGGTGGTGTTGACCGACTGGCCACCCGGCCCCGAGGCGCGGAAGACATCGATCCTGAGGTCCTTGTCCTCGATGTCGATATCCACGTCTTCGGCCTCCGGCAAAACGGCGACGGTGGCAGCGGAGGTATGGATGCGCCCTTGCGCCTCGGTCGCCGGCACCCGCTGCACCCGGTGGACGCCCGATTCGAACTTGAGTTCCGCATACACCCCGGCCCCGGAGATGCCGGCGATGATTTCCTTGTACCCGCCATGCTCGCCCTCGCTGGCCGAGATGATGTCCACCCGCCAGCCCTTGAGGGCGGCATAGCGCTGGTACATGCGGAACAGATCGCCGGCGAACAGCGCCGCCTCGTCGCCACCGGTACCGGCCCTCACTTCGAGGATGACATTGCGTTCATCGGCAGCATCCTTGGGCAGCAACGCGACCTTGATGCGCTGGTTGAGGTCTTCGATGCGCTCATCGAGCGCCGGGATTTCCGTTTCCGCCATGGCGACCAGTTCGGCATCGCCGCCTTGCGCCACGATGTCCTCGAGGCCGTCGCGTTCGCTGCTGGCCGCCTTCAGCGCCCGGATCGCCTTCACCACCGGCTCGAGGTCGGCATATTCCTTCGACAGCCGCACGAAGTCCTCGCCGCCACCGCCGGCCGCCAGCTGAGCCTCGAGATCGGCAAAGCGCGCCTCGAGCCTGTTGAGCTTGTCCTGGGAAACCTGTGCCATCATCCGACCTCGTTCAGGCCGGGGGTTCTATCCGAGATCGCTGCGTAGTGAAAGATGCACGCATCCGGCCGCCGGGCAACACCGGGAGCATGATCGGAAATGCACCGGCCCTTTCCGGATGCAATCATGCTCTGCCTTGTATCTGGTCACAGTCCGGCCAGCTTCTTCAGATCGAGCGAGCGTCCCACCAGGATCTCGCCCGGCTTGCCGAGTTCGCCCTTGGGCTTGCCGTCGATGGAATAGGCGATGCGGCCGCCATCGCGCGAGATGATCACCAGGCCTTGGCGATTGGGCACCCGGTAGCTGTCGCCGGCATTGAGGGTCGTGGTCACGATGACGTTGCCGCGCGCATCGTCGATGCGCAGCCATACCGGCGCCTTGGCGCTCAGCACCAGGCGCGCATCACGGTTTTCCTGGCCGTAGACGTGCCCGCCCAGCTCTTCCTGCGGCGGCGTGAGGTTGGAGACGCCGGTTGCCAGGTCGCTGACTTCGACGGGTTGGGCCTGCTTGGCCGGCTGCTGCGCCTTGTCGGCAGACGGAACATCGGACTTGATGAGGGCGGCAATCCCGCTGAGCGAGTTGGCGGCACGGTCGGCTTCAGCGCCAAGGCTGTTGTCCGCCGCTGACCGGGTGTCGGACAAGGGGGCTTCGGTTATCTTGCTGGTCGAGGCAACCGGCAACTCGTCGACGGCCTGCGCATCTACCGCCGGGCGGTGGATCGCTTGAGCCACCTGCGCGGCGCCATGATCGGGCACCGGGATGAGCCAGTAGCTGGCGACGCCGAACAACATCACCGCGGCAAGGCAGCTGGTGACGATGCCGCCGACGCCCGAGGTCATGGCGCGCAGGCGCTGCGAGATCCCGAAGTCGATGATCTTGGCACTACCCAGGGGTTGCGGCTTCTTCTTGCGCCGTGTCCGGTCGGGATAGGTCGGCAACGGCAGGAAATTGGCGAAATGCAGGATAAGCGGCTGCGGATCGAAGCCCAGGTACTCGGCATAGGCGCCGATCATCCCCAGCGCCTCGCTGCGGGTCGGCAGGCCGGTGAGGTCGCCGGCCTCGATGGCCTCCAGATGATATTGATGGATGCCGATGGTTGCCGAAACATCTTCGATCATCAGGTGGTTTCGCTCGCGCTCGCGCTGCAGATACCACCCCGCCTCACCGGCCGGATTGATGGAGCCGTCGGGCTTGGGGCGGAAGAATTCCAGCGCCGTCTGCCTGTGAGCTAAGGTTGATTGATCCATGATTGCTACCAACTTTCCGACGGCCGCGTAGCCCGTGAACGGGACTGCGCCACCCATGACGCGCGAACCCGCCGCGCTGTATGTCCATAACAATGCAGAAAAATGGTAAGCAGAAGCTAAACGGCGATGGCGACGCCGTTGTCCTCGGCCCAGCGCTGCAAGGCCGCCCGCAGGTTTTCCTCACCGGCGGCAAGCCTTTCGCGCATGAAGGGGCCCAGTTTTTCGACATCCAGCGACAAGAGCATCGCCTTGACGGGGCCGATGGAGGCCGGGGTCATGGAGACGGATG
This sequence comes from uncultured Rhizobiaceae bacterium, assembly GCA_964568825.1. Lineage (GTDB taxonomy): Bacteria > Pseudomonadota > Alphaproteobacteria > Rhizobiales > Aestuariivirgaceae > CAVVDT01. Next base: position 5,424 of record CAZMSA010000069.1, read on the forward strand.
TGAAGCCGAGGCCCAACAACGCCATCGCCTCGAGCGGCCGGCCGGCCATCTCTCCGCATAGCGTCAGCGGCACGCCATGCGCCTTGCAGCGCTCGACCACGTGCTGAAGAAGTCTGAGAAAGGCGGCGCTCAAGGGGTCGTAGCGTTCCGACAGCAACGGGTGCTCGCGGTCGCAGGCATAGACATACTGCATCAGGTCGTTGGAACCGATGGAGACGAAATCGACCTGCGGCAACAACTCGTCAAGCTGCCATACCAGCGAGGGAATCTCGATCATCGCGCCCAGCCGCAGGGTTCTTGGCAGCGCCCGGCCAAATTTTTCAGCCAGTGCGCGCTGCTCATCGGCAACCGCCCGGGCCGCCATCAATTCGCTCACGTTGGCGATCATCGGAAACATGATCCACATGTCATGACCGGCGCCGGCTTCGAGCAGGGCCCGTATCTGCAGGGCCAGAAAGGCCTTGCGACCCAATGCCATGCGCGTGCCACGCAGGCCCAGCGCCGGGTTTTCTTCCCGCGTGCTCCTGAGATAGGGCAGCATCTTGTCGGACCCGATGTCGAGCGTGCGGAACACCACCGCCCGCCCACTGGCCGCCTCGACAATCGCCCGGTAATGGGACCGCTGCTGGCCGCGTCCGGGCAACGAGCGCGCCACCATGAACTGCAACTCGGTGCGGAACAGCCCAATGCCGTCGGCACCGGCTGCATCCAGGTGCGGCATATCGGCCATCAGGCCGGCATTGATGTTGAGGCTGATCGCTACGCCGTCGCGGGTGACCGCCGGACGCTTGCGCAACTGGGCGAACTTTGCCTGCCGCTTGGCATAGAAGCGGACCTTTTCCACATAGGCCTGCTCCACCACCTGCGACGGCCGGATATGCACATCGCCGGTCTCGCCGTCGACGATGATCGCATCGCCGGTCTCGATGATGTCGATGATACCCTCGGCCTGTCCGACCACCGGCACGCCCAGCGCCTTGGCGACGATGGCGACATGGCTGTTGGCCCCGGATTCCTCCAGAACCAGCCCGCGCATGTACCGGCGGTCGTAATCCAGAAGTTCCGCCGCCCCCATGTTGCGGGCGATCAGGATGGCGTCGCGCGCCATGTTGGTCTGCGAGGCGGTAGCGGCGTGGCCGGTGAGAATGCGCAACAGGCGCATGGTCAAATCGTCGATGTCGTGCAGCCGCTCGCGCAGGTACGGATCGGGTTGGCGCAACAATCGGTTGCGCATGTCGGTGTGGACCCGTTCGGCCGCCGCCTCGGCGGTAAGCCCGGTATCCACCGCCTGGCGGATGCGGCTCACCCAGCCGCGGTCATAGGCGAACATGCGGAACGCCTCCAGCACCTCGCCGGAGGCCTCGCCACGCCCGACATCGACCTTGGCGATCAAGTCGTCCACCTCGTTGCGCAAGGCTTCGATGGCGACTTCCACGCGCTGGCGCTCATCGGGGATCGATTCGGCAATGAAATTGGTGATGATGATTCGCGGTACGTGCAGCACCGCATGGCCGAGAGCGATGCCGCCAGCCAGCGCCTGGCCGCGCAGGTGATGCGAGCGCGTGTGCGCCACATCGGCCTCGACGGCATCGGCAACATCTCCCAGGGCGCCTGCCGCGACGATCTCGGCCAGCACCATGGCGGTGATTTGCAGCGCTTCTTCTTCTTCCTCGGAATAATGCCGGGGCGTGCGGTTCTGCACCACCAGCACGCCGATGGTATCGCCTGCCCGCATGACTGGAACGCCGAGGAAGGAATGATAGATCTCCTCGCCCGTCTCCGGCAGGTACTTGAACCCCGGATGCGTCTGGGCCTCGGAGAGATTGAGCACCTCGCCGCTCTCTGCGATGGTGCCGACCAGACCCTCGCCGAGCTTCAGAAGGCTCCTGTGGACGGCTTCGGCCTTAAGACCTTCGCTAGCATAAAGTTCGAGAACCTCGCCCGGCCGCAACACATACAGCGAACACACCTCCGCGACCATGTTGGCCGCGATGGTGCTGACGATCGTGTTGAGCTTTTCCTGGGCTGTGTCGGGTCCCGCCATGACCTCGCGCAGCCTCCGGAGAAGGACACGCGGGCCTAAGGCGGATGACGGCATCAGGCGGCGTCCCTCTCCATGGGGATGGTTCGTACCCAGCAGGCTTTGGCGATCGATTTGGTCATCTTGCCAGACTTAGCAGATCAGGTTGCGTCGAGGCCATAGGCCGTGTGCAGAGCCCTGACTGCCAGCTCCGTATAGGCGGCATCGATGAGCACCGAAATCTTGATTTCCGACGTGGTGATCGCCCGGATGTTGATGCCGCGATCCGACAGCGCCTTGAACATCTTTGCGGCAACGCCGGCATGGCTGCGCATGCCGATGCCGATGACCGACACCTTGGCCCCGCCGGTGGCATGCGACATTTCCTGAAAGCCGATCTTGGCCCTCTCGCGCTCCAGCACATCGAGCGCCCGCTTCAGGTCCTTGTTGGCAAGGGTGAAGGTGAGGTTGGCGGTATCGCCGTCGGCGGAAATGTTCTGGACGATCATGTCGACGCTGATCTCGGCTTCGGCCAGCGGCCCGAAGATCGAGGCCGACACGCCGGGCTTGTCCTTGACCCGGCGCAGCGAAACCTGCGCCTCGTCCTTGGAATAGGCGATGCCTGACACAACCTGCTGTTCCACGATCTGCTCCTCTTCGCATACCAGTGTACCCGGCCCGGTACCGTCCTCGCGGTTCTGATTCGGCGAATCGGGCGCCTCGAAGCTCGATCGGACCTGCAACGGCACCCGATAGACCATGCCGAGCTCGACCGAGCGGGTCTGCAGCACCTTGGCGCCCAGCGAGGCTAGTTCCAGCATTTCCTCGTAGGAAATGCGCGACAGCTTGCGGGCCTTGTCGACGATTCGAGGATCCGAGGTGTAGACCCCGTCGACGTCGGTGTAAATGTCGCAGCGCGCCTCAAGTGCCGCCGCCAGCGCCACGGCGCTGGTATCGGAGCCGCCGCGTCCCAGCGTGGTTATACGCTTGTCGGGGCCGATGCCCTGGAAGCCGGCCATCACCGCCACCTGGCCCTGTTCAAGCCGCTTCTTGATCTCTTCCGCATTGATATCTGCGATGCGCGCGGCGCCATGCACACCGTCGGTCAGGACCGGCACCTGCCAGCCCTGCCACGATCGGGCCGGTATGCCGATTTCCTGCAGCACGATGGCGAGGAGTCCGGCGGTTATCTGTTCGCCGGAGGCCACCACGGCATCATATTCGCGCGCATCGTGTACGGCAGCCGCCTCGCGGCACCAGTTGACCAGCCGGTCGGTCTGGCCCGACATGGCCGAAACCACGACCGCCACCTCGTGACCGGCCTTCACCTCGCGCTCCACATGGCGCGCCACATTGCGTATGCGCTCCACATCTGCAACCGAGGTGCCCCCGAATTTCATCACCAGTCGGCCCATGGCACGCTCTTTTAGGTTCTCGAAAAAGGTTTTGCAGGAAGCGCAACATTTGCATCGCACGATCGCCCTGCCGGGATCGGCAGCGCCCGCGACGCGGCATTCTCTTAACCGCCGGGCATCGGTTATGCAATATTGCTCATCAAGCCCCGATGCGGGCGGCCCCTCTCACATGTCCCAGGAGACGGTTTCATGACATCGAGCGCCACACCCACTGCCACAACGGTGGATCCAGCCGAAGTCGAGCGGTTTTCCGCCCTTGCCGCCGAATGGTGGAACCCCGAGGGCAAGTTCGCCGTCCTGCATCGCTTCAATCCGGTGCGCATTGCCTATATCCGCGAACAGGCAACCGCCCGTCTGGGCCGCGATCCGCTCACCCGCTGCCCGCTTGAAGGCCTCGATCTGCTCGACATCGGCTGCGGCGGCGGCCTCATCTGCGAGCCCATGACCCGGCTCGGCGCCCATGTCACCGGCATCGATCCTTCTGAAAAGAACATCCGTACCGCCGCGGTGCATGCCGAAGAAACCGGCCTCGACATCGACTATCGCGCCATCACCGCCGAGGCCCTGGCCGAAACCGGCGCCCGTTTTGACATTGTCTTGAACATGGAAGTGATCGAACACGTCGCCGATCCCGCCCTGTTCCTGCAGACCTGCGCCCGTCTGCTAAGGCCCGGCGGCATCATGGTCCTGGCCACCATCAACCGCACCCTGAAGGCCTTCGGGTTGGCTATCGTCGGTGCCGAATACATCCTCGGCTGGCTACCGCGTGGCACCCATCAATGGGAAAAGTTCATCACCCCCGACGAATTGCGGCAAGAGCTGTCGAACTCGGGGATGAGCATCGCCGACCTGACGGGCGTGGTCTACAATCCGCTCGCCAACAAATGGCGGCGCTCGCCCGATACCGCCGTCAACTACATGCTGGTCGCTGCCCGGCCCGCCGACTGAGGCTAGAGCATGTTCGGAGAATATGCTCTAGAGCCGCGTGTCGAAGTATCAGTTGCCCTCCTCAGGCAGCTTCGGCAAGGGCTGAACGTCGATCCCCTCTTCGGCAAGCGCCGCGACATCTTCCAGGGTGGCCTCGCCATAGATGGCGCGTGCCTCGGCTTCCTTGTAATGGATCTTGCGCGCCTCCTCGGCAAAGCGTTCGCCGACAAAATCGGCATTGGCCTCGACATGCACCTTGAGTTGGCGCACCGCCTCGATCAACTCGCTCATTTTGTTGTCGTCCGGTCCTGCGACGAGCTGTTGCAGCGCGCCCGGCTGCTCCTTTCGGCGGTTGGTCTTTATCGCAACGCCCGGTGTCATGAGTTGCTTTTCCACCTGCACTGAACCGCAAACCGGGCAGTCGATCAGTCCGCCGGCGGCCTGCTTGTCATAGGCCGCGCTATCGCGGAACCAGCCGTCGAAGCTGTGAAATTTCTCGCAAATGAGATCGTAACGGATCATGATACTGACAAGTCTAGCACATCGTCACTGCGAAATGGTTTAAACGCACGATCGTGTTGCAGCGCCGGAATGCGCCGGCGGGCCTCGCCAACCTCACCGAGGTCGATATCGGCAACCACCGCCCCGGGATCGGTCCCGCCATCGGCCAGGATTTCACCCCACGGCGCCACCACGAGGCTGTGACCATAGGTCTGCCGGCCGCTTTCATGCCGTCCGGTTTGCGCCGGCGCCACGATAAAGGCCCCGGTCTCGATGGCCCGGGCCCGCAACAGTACATGCCAGTGCGCCTCGCCGGTCGGTACCGTGAAGGCTGACGGGACGCTGATGATTTCCGCCCCGGCCTGCGCCAGTTGCCGATAAAGTGCCGGAAACCGCATGTCGTAGCAGATGCTGAGGCCCAGCCGGGCACCCGCTGCATCGACAACCGCCAACCGCTCGCCGGCTGCATAGCGCCGCGATTCGCGATAACTCTCGCCGCCCGCCAGATCCACATCGAACATGTGCACCTTGTCGTAGGTCGCAGCGACACCGCCGTTGGGGTCGAACAGCACGGAACGGTTGGCCAGCCACCCGTCCGGACGCTTGACCGCCATCGAACCGATGAGAAGATGCACCGACAGTTGCCGGGCCAGCGCCGCGAAGGCATCGCCAGCACCCCCGTCGCCCCCATCGCCCAGGGCGGCCTCGAGGATCTCGCGCTTGGGTGCCAGGATGCTGGTCATTTCCGGCGTGACGATGAGCTCCGCGCCGGCCCTTGCCGCCTCGGCGATCATCCCGGTCGCCGCATCGACATTGCCGGCCACGTCCTCGCCCGAGCACATCTGGATGAGGCCGACGCGCATGGGTTTCAGGCCTCGCCCAGCAGACGATCGAGTTCACCCGCCTTGTCGAGCGCGTAAAGCTCGTTGCAGCCACCCACGTGGGTTTCGCCAATGAATATCTGCGGCACCGTGCGCCGACCGCCGGCCCGCTCGCTCATCGCCCGCCGGCCTTCGGGGTCGTAGCTCACGTCGACCTCGTGGAACGCCACCTGCTTTTTGGAGAGAAGCTGCTTGGCGGCCGAGCAGTAGCCGCACATCATGCTGGTATAGATCGTGACGCGAGCCATGGCGCCATTGGTCCTTCGAACGCACCGTGCAGCAACCCGCCGCACCCTCAAAACACCCTCAAATATGGAGGCCCGCAGGTTTCACAACAAGAGCGAAGGCGAGCACGTCGACTCGCGCTGCGCCGGCCTTCTTCAGGGCTCTCGCCACGGCTCCGGCGGTGGCGCCGGTGGTGATGACATCATCGACCACGACCACATGGCGTCCGCTGACATCGCCGCTGCGGGCGGCATGAACCTCAAAGGCACGACTGACGTTGGCGCGGCGGCCACGTGCATCGAGGCCGACCTGGGTCGCCGTTGACCGGGTGCGGGTAACAAGATCGACAACCAAGCGGTTCCCCCGGGCAGCCGCGACATGGCGCGCCAGCATCGCCGACTGGTTGAAGCGCCGACCCCATAACCGCCAGCGATAGAGCGGCACCGGCGCCAATACCGCATCCGGCTCGATCAGGTCATGCCCGGCGACCGTCATCATCCGCGCCATCAACCGCCCGGCCTCGTGGCGATCATGATATTTGAGGGCATGCACCAGGCGGCGGGAGGTTTCGTTGAACTCGACCGCCGCGCGGGCCCGGTCCCAGGCCGGCGGATCGGCAAGGGCTGCCGCCGACACCACCCCCTCACCCGGATCATAGGGGAAAGGCTGGCCGGTAACATCGCAACGCGGTGCCGTGATCGGCTTGAGGTCGAGCCAGCACACCTGGCACAGGCCGGCGTGATCCATGGTGCGCGTCCCGCATCCCAGGCACACCGGCGGCAACAGCCAGTCGGCCGCCTTCAGGCCGATTGCGCGCGTCAACCGCGCGGCGTTTACCAGATGCGCCCGGTTCATCGACAGCACGGATGACATTTTTTTCGTCATGGTCTAGGCCATAATGCGCCGAACCCACCGCCTACAACAGGGCCCATGACGATTGCGACATGCCGCAGCCATCACCACCCCATCTGTTCGACAAGCAGGCTCTCCGCCGCCGCCGCCGGCGGGCCCTGGCCGAGGGCGGCTGGCCGGGTTTTCTGGGGGCTGAGGCCGCTGCCGACATCGAGCTTCGCCTCAGCGCCGTTACACGCGAATTCGGTGATGTGGTGGTGCTCGGCGCTGCCGGATCGGATCTGCCGGCGCGCGTGGCAGAACGGCCCGGTACCCACCGGGTGATCGCCTGCGACGAGGTCGACTGGCCAGGCATCGATCGAGTATTCGACCACGAGACCCCCGACCTTGCCGCAGGCAGCGCCGACTGCATCTTGTGGCCGCTGGGTCTTGAGCGCATCAACGACGTTCCCGGCTGCCTCGCCCGCCTCGCCCGTGCCCTGAGGCAGGACGGCCTGTTCATGGGCGTCCTGCTGGCCGGATCGAGCCTCAACCGGTTGCGCCGCGCCTGGACCGAGGCGGAAGCCGAATTGCGCGGTGGTGTCAGCCCCCGCATTGCCCCATTCGGCGGCGTCCGCGATCTCGGCGGACTGTTGCAGCGGGCAGGATTTGCCCTGCCGGTTGCCGATCTCGACCGCCTCACAGTGCGTTATGATTCAGGTCTGTGCTTGATGCGCGACTTGAAGGCCATGGGCCTTTCAAACCCCTTGTGCGAACGGGCCCGCGGCCTCACCTCGCCCGACTTGCTGGCCCGCGCCGTCGCCCTTTATGATCGCCACAACGCCGACCCGGACGGGCGCGTCAAGGCGACCTTCGAACTCGCGACCCTGACGGCCTGGTCGCCGCACGAAAGCCAGCAGAAACCGCTTAGGCCGGGCAGCGCCACGGCACGGCTTGCCGATGCCCTGGGCACCAGTGAATTGAAACTGAAGCGCTGAACGGCCCGGCTGGAGAATGCTCTAAAGACTGCTCGTCGCCACGTCGCGGCTTGCCATCAAGCTGGTCCCGATGTCCCCCAGCGCCACCGCGATGCCAATCAACATGGCGGCGGCGATCAGTGTGAATTCCACCGTTACCGCCCCACGCCGGCATGCGCCAAAGCGGCTCGCTACCAGCGCCAGCAATGTCCATTGATAACTCATGTTCACGTCCCCCAAAGGCTTCTCGGCTCGCCTTGTGGCGGAGCCTGTTTTTGGCGGACATGGCGGCCGGGATGACCCTAGAGCGTGTCGATGAGATGCGGGATGAGCGGCAGATCGGCGGGCGGCATGGCAAGTTCGCGCAAGCGGTTCGGCCTCACCCAGCGCAGCGTCTGGTTCTCGCGCGGCCTTGCCTCACCCTTCCATCGCCTGCACACATAAAGCGGCATCAGCAGATGGAAGTCGTCATAGCCATGACTGGCAAAGGTCAGCGGCGCAAGACAGGCCTCCGACACATCGATCCCCAACTCCTCCTTCAACTCCCGGATGAGCGCCGCTTCGGGTCTTTCGCCATCGTCCACCTTGCCGCCGGGAAACTCCCACAGGCCTGCCATTGTCTTGCCTTCAGGACGTTGCGCGACCAGCACCCGGCCATCGGTATCGACAAGGGCACAAGCGGCAACGACAACAATCCTCACGCCGTTCATGTCCGCCTCCACCATCGCGCCGAAAGGGTTAACGATGCCGTTCCAGCCGCCTCGAACGCCGGCTCTCGGGGCCTGCAATCGCTCGACAGGGTAAACCGCTTCCTAATCAACTGCGATACGAGCCGTTGATGTCGATGTAGCCGTGCGTCAGGTCGCAGGTCCACACCGTCGCCTGACCCTTGCCAATACCCACATCGACCATGATGTCGATCTCGCGCCCGGCCATGTGCGGTTGCAGATCGGCCTCGCGGTAGTTGGGATCGACCTTGCCGCGGCGCGCCACCGTGTGGCCGCCGATGGCGATCCTGAGCCGGTCGCGGTCGGCCTTTTCGCCCGATTTGCCCACCGCCATGACGATGCGGCCCCAATTGGCGTCATGGCCGGCGATGGCCGTCTTGACCAGCGGAGAATTGCCAATGGCCAGACCGATGCGCCGGGCCGCCGCGGCATTTTCGGCCCCCTTGACGGTGATGGCGATGAACTTCTCCGCCCCCTCCCCGTCCTTCACCACCTGATGGGCGAGATCGCGGGTAAGATCGTCGAGCGCGGCGGCGAATGCCTTCAGGCGCTCATCGTCCGCCGACCTCAGTCCGGTGAGCTTGTTGCCCGCCGCGCCTGTCGCGCATAGAAGCACCGTATCCGATGTCGAGGTATCGCCATCGACGGTGATGCAGTTGAAGCTTTGGGCAACGGCCGTCTGCAGCAATTTCTGCAAGATCCGTGACGGTAGTGCCGCATCGGTGAAAATGAACACCAGCATCGTCGCCATGTCGGGCGCGATCATCCCCGAGCCCTTGGCGATGCCGTTGATGGTGACCTTCCGATCGCCGAGCCGCGCCGACCGGGTGGCCAGTTTAGGGAATGTATCGGTGGTCATGATGGCCCGGGCCGCTGCATCCCAGCCGTCCGCACTAGCCGCGGCTGCAAGGCCCGGCAAGGCTCTTTCCATGGGCGCCGGATCGAGCGTTTCGCCAATCACCCCGGTGGAAGCCAGGAATACCTCTTCAGGTGCGCACCCAATGGCGCGAGCCGCCGCCCGGGCAGTCGCCTTCACCGTCTTCACGCCGGCCGAACCGGTGAAGGCATTGGCATTTCCAGCATTGACGACAATGGCCCGCGCCCGGCCGCCGCCCAGATGCGCCCGGCACCAGTCAACCGGCGCCGAAGATGTCTTGGAGCGCGTGAAAACACCCGCCACGCTGGTCCCTGCATGCATGACTGCCAGCAGCATGTCGGTGCGGTTCTTGTAGCGGATGCCGGCGGCCGTGGTGGCCAGCCTGACCCCGTCGATCAGCCCCAGCCGGGCAGCTTCGGCGGGCGCCAGCGGCGACACCGGATGGCTTGCGCTCATGAACAGCCCCTCAAAAAAGATTGGCTTTTATTGCGCCAGATCACCCTTGCCCGAGGTGGTGGTCTGCGTGCCTTCGACACGGCTCTTGGCCTGCAATTCCTTCAGGCGCTTCGCGTTGTCGGCCTGCATCTTCTTCAGATCGGGATCGAGAACCTCAATATCCGCGGTCTTGCGCAATTCCACCAGCTTGTTCTGGACCGCCTCGCGCAGCAGCACCAGCCTGATGGCGTCGTGCACCTTGTCATATGGCTGCGGGCCGCCGGCCTTGCGGTCTTCCAGCTTGATCACGTACCAGCCGTCCTGGGTCTTGACCGGCGCGGAAATTTCGCCTGGCTGCAGGGCAAAGGCCGCCTTGGAAAAGGCCGGCACCATTTCCGATGCCGAAAAATATCCCAGATCGCCGCCGTAGTCTCTGGATCCGTCGAGGCTGTACTTCTTGGCGAGATCCTCGAACTTGGCCCCGTCGTTCAGCTTCTTGATCATATCCTGCGCTTCGGCCTCGGTGGCCAGCTGAATGATCCGTGCCCTGACGCGGTCTGCCGTCTTGATCTTCACGGCCTCCTTTTCGTAGGCCTTGTGGATCGCCTCCTCGGTCACGGTCGGCTTGAGCTTTTCGGCGAAATACGCATCACGCAACGCCTTGGCCTGATAGAACGCCAGGCGAGCCTTGTACTCTTCCGAATTGGCCTCGCCCTCCTTGACCGCCGCCTGGGCCAGCAAATGCCGCTCGACCAGGTATTCCACCACAAAAGCAAACCGGAGTTTGGGGGGAACATTGCCGAGCTGCGGCAGAATGTCGTCGGCCGCCAGTGAGACTTCCTTGACGGTGATGTCGTGGCCGTTGACCTTGGCCACTACCCGATCCTCTCCACTGGCATGGGCCACGCCGAACGTCGCCACCAGGCAAAGGACCGTTAAGCATGCAATCTTCTTGATAGGGTTCATCCAGCTTCACCGTTGCAAACGACAGGAATGGGCGCCGCCCAAGGTCTCATTTTGACTGCTACATGCAAGCCAATTCAGGCAACAATATGCTATGTTTGTAACCGACAATATCGAAGCCGGACAAAAGCCGGCGCACAATGATCGCAAAAGCCGCTGGTTTCAAGAGGTGTGCTGGCGAGCGTGGTGGTAATGTTGCCTTACCGCAAGCGTTTGCCATGCCGCCCAGTATTGATGCATCGAGCCTTTGCGCCTATCTCAACGGAGAATCATTTGCGCCGCCCTGCCGATTGCCCCTCGCGCTCAAGTCCATTAGAAGCAGGCTAGGTATTTTTGGGCCCTCCGGCGGCGAGGGCGGTCATTCGCGTTGCCATCCCGCGGCGCTACAGAGGTCATGTCTCATGCTCGGATTGAGCTCGATTGCTCGCAAGGTTTTCGGTTCGTCTAACGAACGTAAGGTCAAGAAATATCAAGGTCGGGTGGACGAGATCAACGCCCTTGAGCCGGAGGTGGTCAAGCTCAGTGACGATGAGCTGCGTGCCCGAACCGCGACGTTCCGCCAGCAGTACACCGACGGCACCTCGCTCGACGATCTTCTGGTTCCGGCTTTCGCGACGGTGCGCGAGGCCGCCAAGCGGGCGCTCGGCCAGCGCCACTTCGATGTCCAGCTTATCGGCGGCATGGTGCTGCATGAGGGCTCCATAGCCGAGATGAAGACCGGCGAAGGCAAGACCCTGGTCGCAACGCTGGCGGTCTACCTCAATGCCCTCGCCGGCAAGGGCGTCCACGTGGTCACCGTCAACGACTACCTCGCCAAGCGCGACGCCGACTGGATGAGCAAGGTCTACAGCTTCCTCGGCCTCACCACCGGCTGCATCGTCCACGGTCTCGACGACAGCGAACGCCATGCCCAGTATGCATGTGATGTGACCTACGGCACCAATAATGAACTCGGCTTCGACTATCTGCGCGACAACATGAAGTATCATCTCGAGGAGATGGTGCAGCGCGGCCACAACTTCGCGATCGTCGACGAGGTCGATTCGATCCTGGTAGACGAAGCCCGCACGCCGCTGATCATTTCCGGTGCCATCGAAGACCGCTCCGAACTCTACACCACCATTGACGCCTTCATCCCCGGCCTGCCCGAGGAAGCGTACGAGGTTGACGAGAAGATGCGCCAGGTCTCGCTGACCGAACGCGGCAACGAGATCATGGAGCAGGCCCTCATGAAGGCCGGGCTGTTGCAGGGCGAATCGCTCTATGACGTCGAGAATGTGAGCTTCGTGCACCATGTCAGCCAGGCGCTCAGGGCCCATAAGCTGTTCCAGCGCGACCGCGACTACATCGTGCGCAACGATGAGGTGGTGATCATCGACGAGTTCACCGGCCGCATGATGCCCGGCAGGCGCTATTCGGAAGGCCTGCATCAGGCGCTCGAAGCCAAGGAACGTGTGGCCATCCAGCCGGAAAACCAGACCCTCGCCTCGATCACGTTCCAGAACTACTTCCGGCTCTACGACAAGCTTGCCGGCATGACGGGTACGGC
>CAZMSA010000070.1:0-17716 GCA_964568825.1 uncultured Rhizobiaceae bacterium
GGATCTCGGCAAACAGCATCCTCGGCACGGCTACCTCAGCCATCTGGAAGACAACTACGCACCCAACCGCGCCATCACCTTCGCCGACCCTAGATCCCAGGGGTACGGCATCACCACCGGCTGGCCCGGGACATGCAGGGCACGGAAACGTTCTGTCAACTCGTTGCGGCGCATGGCGTGGCCCTCCCTCGGATCACCGGCAGTGTCGCACGGCCCATGACCGGGGCAAGCGAAACCTGCGGTCAGCCGGGATTTCAAATGCTCTGCGCGACGGGCGGCTTCTTGCAAATAGCGCGGACAACAGCCAGCGCCGCCGTTTTCAGCAATGCATTCGACCGAAGGTGAAATCAAAATCGCAGCACTACGGCGCTAACTGGTCATACGAATCGGCATCCGAAACCATCGATGCGGTCACTTAATCAGTTTGCAAGATTGAGGGTGGTGGCGACCCCGCGGCGACCCAACGGCATTCGCCGAGCGAGTTCATGCAGTCTCATTCAAAATATAACATAATTATCAATGATTTAGTTGGCGCACCGGGGAGGATTCGAACCCCCGACCCCCAGATTCGTAGTCTGGTGCTCTATCCAGCTGAGCTACCGGTGCCCGTGGCACGATGGCGCGGCAATCTGCCCATGTCCGCCGTGGCAAGGCCGCCTCTCTAATACGAACCGCCGGGCAAGGCAAGGTTTGTTCGCATCAAGGCGATGCCTGGCCGGTCCTTGTCTCATCGACCAGCCGGCTGGCGCCGTGCCGCAAGCCGTTTGGGCGGAATATTTCATGGTGGATTCTGCAGGCGAGAGGGCGATTTCGAAATGCCCGTGCGGGGTCGCCGCGGCCCGGGTAAAGCCGGCGGGCATTGAACGTGCTGCGGGGCCGTGAACGTGGTGCGCCCGTTCGCACGAGAGGCGATCATCTGGGGTACTGCAGGATGACGGCTTCGACGTCTTCCTTGCTTGTTACGCGCGTGTGATGGCCCTTGCCGCTGCAGCCTTGCCTGCGTCAGACATCGCCGCGCCCGATATCGCTTTATTCACCGGCGCTGGCGGTTCCGCCTATCTGATTCCGGCCAGTTTCAAGCCTTCGATGAATCTCTCGCTGATCGCCGGATCGACGTCGGGAGAGATGCCCACCATGTCCCCCGCCGTATGGCTCGGATAGGTCGCGATCAGGCGCCTGCCATAATCGCGCGCCCGACCGTTCTCGCCGGCCAGTGCATAACTCGCGGTGAGCAATCTTAAGACCGTTTCATCGTTGTTCAGGCGCTGGCAGCCTTCGATCGTCGTTGCGATGTCGCCGTTGTTGAAGGCGATGGTTGCTCCCGCCCACCAGTAGTGGTCCGGCGGCATGGGGTTGAGGTTGATGGCCTCGTCGAAACGCGCCGCGCCCTCGACCGGTGAGCCCACATGGCCCAGCACGTTGGCGTATTCGACCAGCATGTCGGCCGAGTTGGGCGCCAGCACCTCGGCAGTGTCGAAGCGGGCCCTGGCATCTTCAAAGGAGCGTTGATAAAAGGCGGTGGCGCCGTCGATCCAATGGCCGAGGGCATTGTTGGGATCGGTGTCGATGGCGGCCTGGGCATTGCGGCCCTCGGCAGTCGCCATCTCGAAGGACTTGCGCGCCCGGCGGATGTTGGGCTGGTGGCAGATCGCCAGTTCCTTCTGGCCGCTCAGCAGGTGGATGTAGGCCCGTTGCGTCTGCTGGATGTGGGCCTTCTCGACCAGGTCGCGCTCCAGGCCCGTCGCCAGGCTGGCGCTCACCCGCTCGCTCAACAGCTGGAATGAATGGCGCAGCGCGGCGGTGTCGAATGGAAACTCGCCTGCCCAGACGATCTCCTGGCTGGCGCAATTCACCATGCGCAAGGTGAGGACGTGCGATACCTTCACCGTGCGGACATGCCCGCTGACAGTATGGTCCGCCTTGAGCCGGTCGTTGTCCAGCGGCAGGCCGGAATCGTGATCGACCTGAAACGAGCTGTGCGGGGCGAGCGCCTTGAAGCTCCTGTAGGGCGAAAGTCCATCGGCCACGTGCTGGATGAAGGCGGTTGATGTCGTCCCGGATCTTCAAGCACATATCCTGCGCCAACAAATAGCTGATTGCAATGTGACGGGAGTGACACTCGGGAATACTATCGAATGGTGGGCCCGCAGCGCCTGATTCACGCCGGTATCACGGTGAAATGGCATGCTGACCGCGTCGGTGCGGATGAATATCGCGATGCACGGTGCCAACCGCCCTGATGCATGTCGAGCAAACGCGTGCCCCGAGATGCCGGACGACAACCACCGTGAGATGACTGGCATGGGTCGTGACATCCTGGCCTTGCTTTGCCCCGATTGGCGGCGCGCGACGATGATCGTCGATGCGCGCGCCCGGTCGATTGAATTCGCCAACTGGCGCTGCCTCGAACAGTTCAACGACGAGACGTTCGTGCGGGCACTCGGGGGGCGGGTGGAATGCTGCTCGGCCCAGTTGAACCGCCGGTTTCAACTGGCCCTTGAGCGAATCCGCACCACCGGCATCGGCCGCGAAACGTTGACCGCGGCATTCGATGCCGTCGCGTTGGCGATCACCATCTGGAGTCTGGATGGCCTGCTGGCCGAAATCGTCCGCTCCCGCCTGGACGAGGCGGGCGCATTGGACTCCCTTGTGGTCATCGAACTGGTCACGACCGGCGACAAGCCCTCGGCAAGCGCAGTTGAGAGCCTTGCGGCCTCCTTCAGCCTGACGCCGTCGGAGGGCATGATCCTGCATCGGTTCGCGAACGGTGCGACGTTGGAGGAAATCGCCGCGTCCGACGCGCTGGCCCCCGCCAGCGTCCGCCAGGCGATGAACAACATCCTTGCCAAGACCCATTGCCGGCGCCAGGTCGATCTGGCCTTGATGGTCACCCGCCTGTGCAGCGACTGAATGCCCTCTCGCCAGGTAACGCTGGCGGCGCTACTTTCCAAAGCGCCGCTGGCGCTGCTGGAAGGCGCGCAGCGCGCGCAGGAAGTCGACCCGCCGGAAGGCCGGCCAGTAGACGTCGGTGAAATAGAACTCGCTGAACACGCTTTGCCACAACATGAAGCCGGAAAGCCGCACTTCGCCGCTGGTGCGAATGATGAGATCGGGATCGGGCAGGTCGGGGGCATAGAGCGAATGACCGATGGCCTCCGGCGTGATCAGGTCTATGGCCTCCTTGAGGCTTCGCCCCTCCTTCATCTGGCCTTTGAGGAAGCCCTTGACCGCATCGACGATCTCCTCGCGCCCGCCGTAGGCCGCGGCAATCGTCAACTGCAGGCCGTTGTAGCCGGCGGTGGCAGCTTCGGCGGCGCGCAGGCAGGCGATGGTCGAGGGCGGCAACCGTTCGATGCGGCCGACGGCACGCACCCGGATCTGCCGGGCGTGGATTTGGCGGTCCGAGGCCAGCGCCTTCATCTTGGCCTCGATGGCGCCGAGAATGCCGGTGATCTCTTCTGGCGCGCGCTTGTGGTTTTCGGTGGAGAACACCCACACGGTGATCGCCGGAACCCCCACCTCGATGCACCAGTCGATCAGCTCGTCCAGCTTGTCGGCGCCCGCCATGTAGACATCGGCCGGATCGTCGAGATGGAACTGGCGGCCGTAGCGGCGGTTGCCGTCGAGGATCAACCCGATATGGCGGGGTGCGGCAACGCTGCGCATCTGTCGCAACAGACGTTGCTCATAAAGTCCATAAAGGGGTGCAAACACGCCGCCGGTGCCTTTGTGAACCAGCCGTCGCCACCATGGGTGCATCCGGTCATTCTCCTTGATGGCGAGCCTTGAACATCGAGATGGCATATTGATGGAACCGAATGCCGCCAACGACAGCTTCGAGGTCGTCGATGCCGCGCGCCTCGATTGCCAGCTGCAACGGGTCTCATCAGCAGTCGCGGACAGGCGCGCCGGCCTGTTCGGACCCGACTCGGTCACCTGGCAGGTCAACCGCGAGGCGGCAATCTTCCTGGGGGCCGGCCGGGCGCTGCTCATGCAACTCGCCCATCCGTGGGTCGCCGAAGCCATTGAGCAGCATTCCGATACTTTTGCCAACCCCGTCGGGCGCTTCCACCGCACCTTCCGCGTTATGTTCACCATGGTGTTCGGCAGCCTCGACCAGAGCCTCGCCGCGGCCCGCCGGCTGCACCGCCGGCATGCCACCATTACCGGCAGCATGAAATCATCGGTGGGGTGTTATCCCGCCGGGTCCCCTTACATGGCCAACGCCGTTCCGGCCTTGCAGTGGGTGCATGCCACCCTCGTCGATTCGGCGCTGGTGGCCTATGGGCTGGTGCTGCCGCCGCTTGGCCCGCAAGAGCGCGAGGCCTACTACGCCGACAGCCGGCTTTTGGCGTCGCTGTTCGGTATCAAGCCTACCGACATGGCGGACGACTGGGAGGGATTTTGCGACTACTGCGATGACATGGCGGAATCCGGGGCCTTGCGCGTCTCGCCGACGGCGCGGATCATGGCCGGCCGCCTCCTGGATATCGCCGACCACGCTCTTGCCGTCCCCATGGCCTACAAGGCCCTGACCACCAGCCTTCTGCCGCGGTGGCTCAGGAAGGCCTATGCGCTGCCCTTCGGTGCCCAGGAAGGCCGCGCAGCGCGCAGGCTGGTGAGGCGGGTGCGGCGCGCCTACCCGTATCTGCCCGCATGGCTGCGCCATGTCGGCCCCTATCGCGAGGCCATGGGGCGCCTTGCAGGCTGCGATCATCCCGGTCCTGTCACCCGCTTGAGCAACCGGCTGTGGATGGGCGAGACCAGCATGCCGGCCGCCGATCCGCCGTCGACTGACTGAGACGGCTTTCAGGTTGAGCGTGTTGCGGCCTCGGCGATCAGGTCATCCAGGCGGTAGAGCCCGCCGGAGATGGCGTTGCGGGTCGCATAGCCGACGGCCTTGATGTCGCCGCGTCGCAAGGCCCGCAAGGTCTGGTCGATATCCTGCGCCAGGGCGGCGTATTCGGTCGCCCAGTCCATGCGCGGCAGGAAATGGAACCAGGTGCGCACCGTGCGGTAATAGAGTTCGTTGTAGGTGCGGTTGAGCAGGTCGTTGCCAATGAGGCCGCACTTGCAATCGTTGAGCCGCATGTCGATGCGGGCGAATTTCTGCGGCGAGGGATCATCGTTGATGGCGCTGCAGTCGCGGTGCAGGGCCTCCAGCACGTCGAGGGTCTCAAGGGCTGCGGACCGGGGGCTCAAGGTGCCGATCAATTCGGCCAGATGCATGCGCAACAGCATGGCGTCGCGGACCCTGTCGAAATCGATCTCCGTAACGGTGGTGCCGACGCCGTGCCGGGTGACCGCCAGGCCTTCGGCTTCCAGCCGTTGCAGGACTGACCTGATGGGGGTGCGGCTCACCCCGTGCTCCCTCGCCAGGGCATCGAGGTCGAGGCGGGTGCCGGGCGGGTATTGCAGCAGGGTGATCTTCTCGCGCAGGGCAACGTATATGGCGGTAAAGCGCCGGCGCCAGGGACTGGCATCGGCAACCCCGTCGAGGCCGAAACGGCCTTGCCAGGCTTCATCGGCCCACTGCGCCTTGGATGGCCGAGAGACCACTTGCGAAGCCATCAAACGTATCCCACGCGGTTGTCGCGTTGCCTTTCACGAAGTATGCGCTAGCCCAAGAAATAAACAACTCCCAATTTCTTGAGGGCTTTTCCTTGAACCGCGGCGGATGAACGCCCAACGAGCCAGTGGTTTTTCGCAAAATACTGCTATATTTTGCCGGATCACCGCTGGAGCCGGGGGCGGGAGATTTTCTTGGACTCAGATGGCCGCCACGCGATATACACTTCATGGTCAAAATTGCCCACGTGATGGAGCAACGGCCGTGAGCGCAGCGCTGGACAACACCGTGACCATCCTCGAGCGCCTGGTCAGCTTCGACAGCATCTCCGGCCGCCCGACCCACGGCATCGTCGGCTACATCACCGATTACCTCAGCGGCCATGGCATCGAAGCCACCCTGAGTTATGACCCCGCTGGCGAGCGCGCCAACGTGTTTGCCACCATCGGCCCCGAAGTCGATGGCGGGGTGGTGTTCAACGGTCATACCGACGTGGTGCCGGTCACCGGCCAGCAATGGAGCAGCGATCCGTTCATCCTGACCCGTAAGGGCGACCGGCTTTATGGTCGTGGGTCGGTCGACATGAAGGGGTTTCTGGCCTGCGTGCTGGGCGCGGTGCCGGCCTTCAAGGCGGCTGATCTGAAGAAGCCGGTGCATATCGCGTTTTCCTTCGACGAGGAGACCGGCGGCCTCGGTATGCCGTACCTTTTACAGCACATGGCCGGCAAGCCGTTTCACCCGTCGGTGGTCGTTATTGGCGAGCCGACCGACATGAACATCATCACCGGCCACAAGGGCGGCTATGAGATGCGCACCGAGGTGACCGGCTTCGAGGTGCACTCAAGCAATCCCGGCAAGGGCGTCAACGCCATTTCCTGCGCCATGCGGCTGATCGCCAGGATCGAGGAGATCGGCGCCCGCCTCGCCGCCAGGCCGGCGCCCGGCTCGCCGTACGTTCCCCCCTATACCACCTTCAACATCGGCACCATCTCCGGCGGGGTGGTGCGCAACGCGACGGCGGGCTGGTGCAATTTCGATTGGGAATTCCGCCCGCTGCCGGGCGATGACGGGGCGGCCATCCTCGCCGAGATCGATGCCTACGCCGCCGAGACGCTGCTGCCAGCCATGCGGGCCGTCAACGCCAACGCCGACATCCGCAACATTGCTGAGGTGTGGGTGCCGCCGCTGGATGATCGCAACGCCGCCGAGGCCACCGAATTCGTCAGCAAGGTGACCGGGCTCAACAGTTGCGACGTGGTGTCGTTCGGCACCGATGGCGGCTATTTCAGCGATGCCGGGTTCTCGACGGTGGTGTTCGGTCCCGGCAGCATCACCCGGGCCCACAAGCCGGACGAATACATCGAGATCGCCGAACTGGCCGAAGGCCTGGACTTTCTCGAAAAGGCCGCCCTTCGCCTCGCGCGCTAGATCGGGACCACCATCACATCGGGGGATATCGACGTGGGTTTTGTGAAAGCCTTTCCACGGCAAGAGTTCGAGCGCCGCGTCAACAGCGTCAAGGCGCGCATGGTGAAGGCGGGCTTCGACCTGCTGATCTCACAGGACCCCGCCAACATGGGCTGGCTTACCGGCTTCGACGGCTGGTCCTTCTACACCCCTCAGGCGGTGGTCGTGCAGCTTTCCGAAACCCACCCCCTATGGTTCGGGCGTGCCCAGGACGCGCCATCCGCCCACATCACCACCGATCTGCCGGCGGCCAATATCATCGCCTTTTCCGAACCGCTGGTGCACCATGCATCAAAGCACCCCTTCGATGAATTGTGCGACCTGATAACGACGCGTGGCTGGGGCTCGGGGCGCATCGGCGTCGACTTCGATGCCCACTACTATACCGCCCGCGCCCACCGGCATCTGGTCGACGGGCTGCCGAATGCGAAGATTCTCGACAACCGGGAATTGGTCAACTGGACGCGCCTCGTCAAGTCGCCGGCCGAGCTTCAATACATGCGCGAGGCCGGGCGCATCATCACCATGACCATGAACAACGCACTTGCCAAACTGGCGCCGGGGGTGCGCCAGTACGAGGTGATCGCCGATGTCTATCATGACCAGGTGACGGGTGTTGACGGCCTTTACGGCGATTACACCAGCTTGTGCCCGCTGATCCAGGTGGGCAAGGGCACCAGCACGCCGCACCTGACATGGACGGATGAACCGCTGCCCTCGAGCGGGCTCATCGTCATGGAACTGGCGGCGGCGCGACGCCATTACCACGCCCCGCTCACCCGCACCGCCCATATCGGCCGGCCGCCGGATCAGATGTTGCGGCTGGCCGAAGCCATCGTCGAGGGCGGCGACCGGGCCATCGAAGCCGCCCGCCCGGGAGTCACGTGCGAGGAGGTGGAGGCCTTGTGGCAATCGCTCCTCAATCGCCACGGCTTCGAGAAGAAGAGCCGCGTGGGCTATTCCATCGGCCTCAACTACCCGCCCGACTGGGGCGAGCGCACCGCCAGCCTGAGGGCCGGCGACAAGACGGTGCTGGAAGCCGGCATGTGCTTCCACTTCCAGTCAGGCGTGTGGCTGGACGATTTTGGCGCCGGCATTTCCGAGCCCTTCATCGTCACCGACACGGGCGGCGAGCGCTTGTGCGACGTGGCGCGCGAACTGGTCGTGGTGTAGGCCGTTATCCGGGCCAGGCGAAGGTCTGGGCTGACCTGACGAAGGCCTGCACCGCCGGCGAGAACGGCCGCCCCGGCATGCTCGCCAGGCAGATGCGGCGTTCCACCTCCGGCTCGATCAGCGGGCGTTGCAGGAGGCCCGGCAGGCTCACCGAATATTCCGGCATGAAGGCAAAGCCTATGCGCGCCAGCACCATGGCCTGCACCCAGTCCTCACGCTCGGAACGAAAGCGGGCATACAGGTTGATGTCGCGTTCCTCGCATACGGCCGCGACCATCTCGCGCATCTCGCAGGCCAGACGGTCGACGTAGGGCTCGCCTGAAAGGTCGCACAGCTTGATGGCGTTGCGCTCGCCGAGGCGATGCTCGGGCGGAAAGATGACGATGTAGCGTTCCTTGTAGAGTTCGCGGGCGTGGAAGTCGTCGCCCAGGCCGTCCATGGGGTTGAGCACCGCCAGATCGATTTCGCCGTCGTAGAGCCTCGACTTGAGCCGCTCGACGCTGTCTTCGCTCACCGATATCTCGACGCCTTCATGGGCCTGCTCGAACTGCGCCAGAAACCGCGCGAAGCGCACATGGCCGATGGTCGACATCACCCCGAGCCGCACCGGAACCTTGTTCAGGAGCCTGAAATTCTGGGCCAGGTCGCGGGTCGCCTCGGCCTCGTCCATGATGTGCTGAAGGTGCGGCAGCATGCGCTGGCCGAAGTCGCTCAGCAGCACGCGCTTGCCTTCGCGATGGAACAGCGGTGCACCCATTTCGCCTTCCAGCGTCTTGACCGCCTTGGTCAGCGCTGGCTGCGAGACATTGCAGTCCTGGGCGGCCTTGGTGAAGTTGAGCGCCCGCGCCGCCGCGAGGACATATCTGATCTGGGACATTTCCATGGGGCATGACCTCCCGGATCCGGCCTGGCTTCCATAAGGATACCCCAAACAATCATAACTTGCGGCTATTGTTCGATAGAAAATCGCTCGTTTCATTTAGCGCTTGTCTGGCCTTCACTTGGGGCCTCAACGCTTGTTAAAGGAGGAACTCAAATGTCCGTTTTCATGGTCGAACGTAACCTCAAGGGTATCAGCATGGACGATCTCGGCGGCGCCCAGAAGGCCGCCATCGCCAAGGCCGGCGACCTGTCGGCCGCCGGCACCGGCGTGCGCTATATCCGCTCCACCTTCACGCCCGAGGACGGGCGCTGCATGTGCCTGTTCGAGGCCTCGTCGCAAGCCGACGTCAAGCGTCTCAACGACGAAGCCGGCCTGCCCTATAACCGCATCGTCGAGGCCCTCGACCTCACCCCCTGACGGCGGCGGCGGTCAAGGCAATCAGTGTGCGCCCGACAGCGATGCCGGGCGTATCCCGCCTGCCATGGAGCATGAAGTTATCCAAAAAGTGGCGTCCACTTTTCGGCATCATACTCTATTCCGTGCCTTTTTCCTCCGGGGGGCTGTGACGCTGCATCAGCGGCATCTGCGCCAGCGCGAAGATGAAGGTGAGCGGCAGGATGCCGAAGACCTTGAATTTCACCCACAGATCGGTCGACACATGCCGCCACACCACCTCGTTGAGGATGGCGACGGCAAAGAAGAACAGCGCCCACCTGAACGTCAGCTTCTTCCAGCCTTCTTCGTCCAGCGCCATGGCCTCGTCGAACACCGGCTTCAGCAGCGAGCGGTCGAAGACGAGGCCGCCGGCCAGGATGGCACCGAACAGGGCATTGATGACCGTCACCTTCATCTTGATGAAGGTTGCATCGTGCAGCATCAAGGTGAGCGCCCCGAAACCGAGCACGAAAACCAGCGTCACCACCGGCACGATGGCGATCTTGCGGGTCATGATCCACGCCACGGCCAGCGCGATGGCGGCGGCGACCATATAGACGCCGGTGCCCCAGAAGATGCCGGCCTTGGCGTTGGCGATGAAGAAGGCGACCAGTGGGCCCGCCTCCACGGAGATCTTGACCAGCGGCGGCATGGCGCGCAGCGGCTTGTCATGCGCCTCGTTCATGCATCGACCTCCTCGTCGAGCCCGGCGATGGCGCGGGCAAAGGCCGTGGCATCGAAGGGTTGCAGATCATCGACCGTCTCGCCGACCCCGATGGCGTGGACCGGCAACTTGAAGCGTTCGGCGATGGCGACGAGGATGCCGCCGCGGGCGGTGCCGTCGAGCTTGGTCATGACGAGGCCGGTCACCCCGGCGATGCGGGTGAAGACGTCGGCCTGGGCGATGGCGTTCTGGCCGGTCGTGGCGTCGAGCACCAGCAGCACGGCGTGCGGCGCGGTCGGGTCCTGCTTCTTGATGACCCGTACGATCTTTTCCAGTTCGGCCATCAGTTCGGTCTTGTTGTGCAGGCGACCGGCGGTGTCGATGAACACGATGTCGGTGCCGGCGCGACGGGCTTCGGCCAGGGCATCAAACGCCAGACCCGAGGCATCCGCCCCGGTCGGCCGGCTGACCACCTGTGCGCCGATCCGCTCGCCCCAGACGGTGAGCTGTTCGATGGCGGCGGCGCGGAAGGTATCGCAGGCGGCCAGCAGCACGGAATAGCCCTCATCGACGGCAATGGCGCCGAGCTTGCCGATGGTGGTGGTCTTGCCGGAACCGTTGACCCCCACCACCAGGATGACGAAGGGCTTTTGGGTCTCGTCGAAGGTGAACGGCACCTCGACGGGCTTCAGGACCTTTTCCACTTCGGCGGCGAGGATGCGGCGCACCTCGCCGGGGTCGATCATCTTGTCGTAGCGCCCCTTCGCCACGGCATTGGTGATGCGGCCCGCCATGTCGATGCCGAGGTCGCCCTGGATGAGCAGGTCCTCCAGATCCTCCAGCGTCGCTGCGTCAAGCTTGCGCTTGGTGAAGATGTCGGTGATGCCGCCAGTAAGGGTGCGCGAGGATTTGGCCAGTCCCTGGCGCAAGCGCGCGAACCAGCCGCCTTTGGGCGTCGGCTCCTCGTCCGTCACGGGCGGCGGCGGGGGTGCCGTCTCCTCGGCGGTCTTGATGTGCGCCAGCGGCAGCGGCTCGGCCTGGATGCCGAACGGCAGGGCGCTTCCCGTGCCCGTCTCGATGGGCGTCGATGGCTCCTCGATGCCCTGCGGCGGGGCTTCTTCTTTCACCGGCTCCGGCAGCGGGGCCTCGGCCTTGGCCGGCGCGGGTGGCGGCGGGGCTTCGGCCTTCACCGGTTGCGGCTCGGGCGGCGGGGCACCTTCTTTCACCGGTTCGGGCGGTGAAGCCTTGGCCTTCACCGGTTCGGGCGGCGGGGCTTTCGGCTTTACCGGTTCGGGGGCGGTGGCCGGCGCCGGTTTCGGCTGTGGAGCGGGCCTTTCCTTCGCGGCCGGCTTCGGCCTGGCGGCAGGCGGTGCTTTCGCCTTGGCTTCCGCTTTGGCTGGCGGCGGTGAGGGCTTTTCGGCGCGCGGCGGTGCGACCGGCGGCGTTTCCGGTTGGGCCTTTTCTTTTGCCTGGGGTGCAGCCTTTTTCTTGACGGCAGGCTTCGGCGCCGCTTTCACCTCGGGCTCGGGCTCAGGTTCGGGCTCTGGCACCTGTTCAGGCTCAGCCTTCAGTTCCGGCTCAGGCTCAGGTGCGGGTTCCGGCTCCGGCACTTGCGTTGCGGGTTCGGGCAGGGCCTCGGGTGTGGCTTCTGCTTCGGGCGCCGGCGCCTCTGATTCCTTGCGGCCGATGACGCGATTGAAGAGTTTCTTGAAGAAGCCGCTCATGCCGCCAGCCTGCCGTTGAGCCTGGTGGTATCGGCACCGGTGATCTCGACGTCGACGATGCGGCCGGTCTCCGCCGGGGCCGCCAGGCGCACCGCGGCGTAGTGGGGGGTACGGCCGAGGTCGCCGGTCTCCACCAGCACCTCGCGGCGGCGTCCCACTTCGCCTTTCAGGAAGCGCGAAAGCTGCGCCTCGCCCTCGGCTCTCAGACGCCGGGCGCGCTCGCGCACCAGCGATCCCTCGACCTGCGGCATGCGGGCAGCTGGCGTTCCCGGACGCGGCGAAAACGGAAAGACGTGCAGATAGGTGAGGCCCACCTCGCCCACCAGCGACAGGGTATTGGCGAACATTTCTTCGGTCTCGGTCGGAAAGCCGGCAATCAGGTCGGCGCCGAACACCGCATCGGGGCGCACCCGGCGCACGGCGGCGCAGAAAGCCAGGGCGTCGGCGCGGCTGTGGCGGCGCTTCATGCGCTTTAGGATCATGTCATCGCCGGCCTGCAGCGACAGATGGAAATGCGGCATCAAGCGGGGATCGCCGCCAATCGCTGCCATCAGCTCATCGTCGACTTCGACCATGTCGAGGGAGGTGAGGCGCAGGCGCTTCAACTCCGGCACCGCATCGAGGACGGACTTCACCAGATGGCCGAGCTTCGGCGCCCCCGGCAGGTCGCCGCCCCAGGCGGTGATGTCGACGCCGGTGAGCGCGATCTCGGGTGTTCCTGCCTCCACCAGCCCGCGCACCTGTGCGATGACCTGTGCAACCGGCACCGAGCGCGAATTGCCGCGCCCGAAGGGGATGATGCAGAAGGTGCAGCGATGATCGCAGCCGTTCTGCACTGCAACGAAGGCGCGGGTGCGCCCGGCGATCCCCGATATCTGGTCGTCTGCGGTGTGGCGCACCGCCATGATGTCACCAGCGCGCACCTTTTCACCGGTCGTACCGTAGGAGCGGCTTGCCAGCTTTTCGGCGTTGCCCAGCACCTGGTCGACCTCGGGCATGGCAGCGAACATCTTGGGGTCGACCTGGGCCGCGCAGCCGGTGACGATGATGCGGTGGCCGGGCTTTTCGCGCCGTGCCCGACGGATGGCCTGGCGGGCCTGGCGGGTTGCCTCGGCGGTCACCGCGCAGGTGTTGAAGATCACGACATCATTCAGCCCCGCGGCGCTGGCGCGCTCGCGGATCACTTCCGACTCATAGGTGTTGAGCCGGCACCCAAAGGTGACGATATCGGGTTCATGCGGCATGGCGTGCCGGTCTATACACCAAGCCTTCGGCTTGCGCGACCCTGTGTGTTGTCACTCGGCCGCCTGCGCCTGCACTTTCTTCACCGGCTCCACTTTCGCGGCAGCGAACTTGAACTCGGGGATCTTGCCGAACGGGTCGAGCTTGGGGTTGGTCAGGATGTTGGCGGCCGCCTCCACATAGGCAAACGGGATGAACAGCGTCCCCGGCGCGATGGAGCCTTCCTGGCGCGCCTTCAAGGTGATAGAGCCGCGCCTTGTCGTCACCTTCACCATGTCGCCGGGCAACATGCCGAACCTGGCGATGTCGCGCGAACTCATCTGCACCGTCGGCTCGGGCTCGACGGCATCGAGCACCGTGGTGCGCCTGGTCATGGCGCCGGTGTGCCAATGTTCGAGCTGGCGGCCGGTCGACAGGATGAAGGGGAATTTCGCATCCGGCTGCTCGTCGGGCGGCAGCACTTCGGCCGGCACGAACTTGCCGAGCCCGTCGGCGGTGGGGAAGCGATCGCCGAACACGATGGCGGTGCCGGGATGATCGGGCGCCGGGCACGGGTAGGCGACGACGTTTTCAGTTTCCAGCCGCGCCCAGGTGATATTGTCGAGCGACGGCATCGCCTGCTTCATTTCCGCGAACACATCGGCCGGGCCCGCATAGCTCCACTTGAGGCCGATGCGGCGGGCGATTTCCTGGGTGATCCACCAGTCGGGCTTCGCCTCGCCGGGGGCATCCAGCGCCTGCCGGCCCATCTGCACCTGGCGGTTGGTGTTGGAGACGGTGCCGGTCTTTTCCGGCCAGGCGGTGGCGGGGAGAATGACATCGGCATACATCGCCGTCTCGGTGAGGAAGATGTCCTGAACCACCAGATGATCGAGCTTGGCCAGTGCCTCGCGGGCATGCGCCACATCGGGGTCCGACATGGCCGGGTTCTCGCCCATGATGTACATGGAGCGCACCTTGCCGGCATGGATGGCATCGATGGTCTCGACCACGGTGAGGCCGGGCTCGGGATCGAGTTCGGCGCCCCACAGCGTCTCGAAGCGCGCCTTCAGCTTTTCATCGCCGACCTTCATGTAGTCGGGGAACACCATGGGGATGAGGCCGGCATCCGATGCCCCTTGCACGTTGTTCTGGCCGCGCAAGGGGTGCAGGCCGGTGCCGGCGCGCCCGGTCTGGCCGCACATGAGCGCCAGCGAGATGAGGCAGCGGGCATTGTCGGTGCCGTGGGTATGCTGCGAGACGCCCATGCCCCAGAAGATGATGGCGGCGTTGGCCCTGGCGTATTTGCGGGCGACGGTGCGGATTTCATCTGCCCTGATGCCGCAGATCTTTTCCATGTCCTCGGGCGTGAATTTCTTCAAGTGGGTCTTCAGCCGCTCGAAGCCGTCGGTATGGGCCTGGATATATTGCCGGTCGTAGAGGCCCTCCTCGACGATCACATGCATCATGGCGTTGAGAAGCGAGACATCGGCGCCGTTCTTGAACTGCAGCATGTGGGTGGCGTGGCGCTTCAGGGCGGTGGCGCGCGGGTCCATGACGATGAGTTCGGCACCGCGCTTGGCGGCCTGCTTGAAGAAGGTGGCGGCGACGGGATGGTTGCCAGTGGGGTTGGAGCCGATGACGATGATGAGGTCGGAATCCTTCACCGCGGTGAACGGCGCCGTCACGGCGCCCGAGCCGATGGTCTCCATCAGCGCGGCGACCGAGGAGGCATGGCACAGCCGGGTGCAATGATCGACATTGTTGGAACCAAACCCGGTGCGCACCAGCTTCTGGAACAGATAGGCCTCCTCGTTGGAGCATTTTGCCGAGCCGAATCCGGCCAGCGCCTCGGGCCCGCGCGTGTCGCGCGCCGCCTTGAGCCCGGAAGCGGCGAGATCGAGCGCTTCGGCCCAAGTCGCCTCGCGGAAATGGGCGAGCGGCTTCTTCGGGTCCATGTTGAGACCCTTGGGCTTGCCGGCTTTGCGGATCAGCGGCCTGGTCAGGCGTTCCGGCGAGGTGACGTAATCGAAGCCGAAGCGGCCCTTGACGCACAGCCGGTTCTGGTTGGCGGGACCGCCGGCGCCATCCACCCAGGCGATGGTCTCCTTGCCGGTCTTGGCGTCCTTCTTCAGGTTGTAGGTGATCTGGCAGCCGACGCCGCAATACGGGCATACCGATTGCACCTGGCGCTCGGCGACGCGGCCGCCGCGACCCCTGGCATCGACGAGGTTCGCCGGCATCAGGGCACCGGTCGGGCAGGCCTGCACGCATTCCCCGCAGGCAACGCAGGTGGACTGGCCCATGGGATCGTCGAAGTCGAACACGATCTTTTCTTCAGAACCGCGCCACGCCATGCCGATCACGTCGTTGACCTGTACCTCGCGACAGGCGCGGACGCACAGGTTGCAATGGATGCAGGCATCGAGGTTGACGGCCATGGCCGGATGGCTGACGTCGGCTTTCGGACTTTCGTCCTTCGGGAAGCGCGACAGCTTGACCTCCATCGCCTTTGCCCACTTGAGGAACGAGGACTGGGTGTCGTGGGCGTTGTCGGGCCTGGGCTGGTCGGCCATCAACAGTTCGAACACCATGTGGCGGGCCGCCTTGGCGCGCTCGGTCTGGGTCTTCACCTTCATGCCCTCGGCGGGCTTTCTCAGGCACGATGCCGCCAGCACCCGCTCGCCCTCGACCTCAACCATGCAGGCACGGCAGTTGCCGTCGGCGCGGTAGCCGGGGGCGTCCTTCCAGCACAGATGCGGGATGGTGGTGCCGTGGCGCTTGGCCACCTGCCAGATCGATTCATCCGGCTCGGCGACGACGTCGTGCCCATCGAGATTGAAAGTGACTTTTCCGTCAGACATCGTGCTTCCTCCTGGAGACTTGCCCGTTTGCGCTTTTCAGCGCGTCAGGAAATGTCCCGCTTGAAATGCGTCATCACCGTGCGGATGGGGTTGGGCGCGGCCTGGCCGAGGCCGCAGATCGAGGCATCGGCCATGGCGTTGGAGAGTTCGGCCAGCAGCCCTTGATCCCATTTCCGCTTCTTCATCAGCTTGACGGCCTTCTCGCAGCCCACCCGGCAGGGGGTGCACTGGCCGCAGCTTTCATCCTCGAAGAATTTGAGCAGGTTGACCGCCACGTCCTTCATGTCGTCCTTGTCGGAAAGGATCACCACCGCGTGGCTGCCGACGAAGGCCCCCAGTTCGGCAAGTTTGCCGCCGAAATCGAGCCCGATGTCGGCAAGCGATGCCGGCAGCACGCCGCCCGAGGCGCCGCCCGGCAGGTAGCCCTTGAATTTTTGGCCCTTGGCCATGCCGCCGCACATCTTGATCAGTTCGTTGGCGGTGGTGCCGGCCGGGGCGAGGACGACGCCGGGGTTTTTCACCCGGCCCGATACCGAATAGGAACGCGGGCCTTTGTGGCCGTCTTTTCCTTGCGCGGCGAACCATTCCGCACCCTTCGCTAGGATCGCCGGCATCCAGTAGAGCGTTTCGACGTTGTGCTCGAGGCTCGGGCGGTTGAACAGGCCGACGGTCGCCACATAGGGCGGGCGATGACGCGGCAGGCCGCGCTTGCCTTCGATCGATTCGATCATTGCCGATTCCTCGCCGCAGATATAGGCACCGGCACCGCGTCTCACATGGATATAGCCGGCTGGCGCGATGCCTTCCTTTTCAAGGACCGCAATCTCCTTTTTGAGGATGCGCAAGGCGGCGGGGTATTCGTCGCGCACGTAGATGTAAGCCGCCTTGGCATCGACACCCCAGGCGGCGATCAGCGCGCCTTCGAGGAACTGGTGCGGGCGGGTCCTGAGGTAATAGCGGTCCTTGAAGGTGCCGGGCTCGCCCTCGTCGGCGTTGACGCAGAGATAGCGCGGGGCGGAGGCGGCGCGCACGAACTTCCACTTCTGGCCGGCCGGAAAGCCCGCCCCGCCGAGGCCCCTGAGGCCCGCCTGCATCAGTATTTCCATCACCTCTTCAGGGCTGCGGCCGCCCTTGCCGCGCAAGGCCTTGAGGACGTCGTAGCCGCCCTCCTTCACATAAGCCTTGAACGACTGGTAGCGCGGCATCGCCGGCTTGGTGTCGCCTGCCTTGGCGGCCTTGAGCAGCGATGAGGCGGTGACGTTACCCATGTAATTGTGGCCCACCGCCGCCGCCGGGGCCTGGTCGCACAGGCCCATGCAGGGCGCATGCACCACCCGCACCGACTTCGGGGCCTTGTCGCCGAGCTTTTTAAGAATTTCGCCAGCACCCGCCATTTCGCACGACAGGGAATCGCACACCCTTATGGTGATAGCAGGCGGGGCGGCCTCGCCTTCCTTCACCACGTCGAAATGATGATAGAAGGTGGCGACCTCGAACACTTCGGTCTGCGCCAGCCGCATTTCGGCGGCAAGTGCTGCCATGTGGGCGGCCGAGAGATGGCCGTAGCGGTCCTGCAAGAGATGCAAAAATTCGATGAGTAGATCACGCCGGCGCGGCTGGTCGCCGAGCAGCTTCCTGACCTCGGCGAGGGCCTGATCGTTGACCTGGCGGCCCTTGGCAAAGGCCCGCGCCCGGCCCCTGCCGCGGCCGCCGGGC
>CAZMSA010000071.1:0-8988 GCA_964568825.1 uncultured Rhizobiaceae bacterium
GCGAGAACGCTTATTGGAGATTGCCAAGGATGCAGGTGCAGTTGTTCCCTGTAGCGGCTGCGGGAATTACGATGTCTCCGCCGAAGACGATGGGGCAGAGCGTCAGGCGTATGCGATGGCAACGAATGCTTGGAAGGCCAGTGAGTTCCGATCAATCACCCTCGCTGACCTTCGATCAGAGATGAAGTCGGTTTTGGCGAGTGCCGATACCGCGTGCCCATCGTGTGACAGGACGGATGAGTGAATTCTTTATTCAACCACCGGTGCTGGAGGCCCGAAACCCGGATGCACCAGCATTTTTTGATCCCGTGCGGGCGAGGTAAGGACAAATAATTACGGAGAATTTAGAACCAGCCCGGATGCAGCGCAGCGTAATCCGGGTCTTGGGTTCCGGCGTGGGCTAATCCCGGATTTCGCTGCGCTGCATCCGGGCTACGCGATCACGCCGCCCGGGCGAGCTCCAGGCGGTGCCACAGGGTGTCGAGGGCGTCGGTGAGGCGGGCGATTTCTTTCGGGCCGTGCAGCGGCGTGGCGGTGAGGCGGATGCGCTCGGTGCCCTTGGGGACGGTGGGGTGGTTGATGGGCTGCACGTAGATGTCGAACTCTTCGAGCAGTGCATCGGTCAGGACCTTGCAGCGCTTGGGATCGCCGACGATCACCGGCACGATGTGGCTTTCGCTCTCCGCCACCGGCAGGCCGCGTTCGCCGAGCGCCCGCTTCAGCAGGCGGGCGTGCTCCTGTTGCAGGCGGCGTTCCTCGCCGCTTTCCTTCAAATGGCGTACGGCGGCGAGTGCACCTGCCGCCAGCACCGGGGCCGATGAGGTGGTGAAGATGAAGCCGGCTGCGAACGAGCGCATGGCATCGATGATCTCGGCATCGGCGGCGATGTAACCGCCCATGACGCCATAGGCCTTGGCGAGCGTGCCCTCGATGATGTCGACCTCGCCCGCAACGCCGTCGCGCTCGGCGATGCCGGCGCCGTGCTCGCCGTACATGCCGACCGCATGCACTTCATCGAGATAGGTGAGCGCCCCGTAGCGGCGCGCCAGGGCGCAGATTTCGGCGATGGGGGCGATGTCGCCATCCATGGAATAGACCGATTCAAATGCCACGATCTTGGGACGGCCGCGGTCCTCGGCAGCGAGGCGGCGTTCCAGGTCCTTCAGGTCGTTGTGGCGGAACACCTGCTTGTCGGCGCGGCCGTGGCGGATGCCCTCGATCATCGAGGCGTGGTTCAGTTCATCCGACAACAAGAGGACGCCGGGCAACAGCCGCGACATCGTCTGCAACGTCGCCTCGTTGGCCATGTAGCCGGAATTGAACAACAACGCCCCGGACTTGCCATGCAAGCTCGCCAGTTCGGCCTCCAGTTCGACATGATAGCGGGTGGTGCCGGAAATGTTGCGGGTGCCGCCCGAACCGGCGCCGGCCTCGTCGATGGCCGCGTGCATGGCGGCGAGCACCTTGGGATGCTGGCCCATGCCGAGATAGTCGTTGGAGCACCAGACCGTCACGTCGCGGTGGCCTTCGGGGCCGGCATGGCGGGCCTGCGGGAAGCTGCCGCAATGGCGCTGGAGATTGGCGAAGACGCGGTAGTTGCCCTCGGCCTTCAGGCGGGCGATGGCCTCGCGGCAGGCTTTTCGGTACTGGTCCATGACACGCTCACCGTACATCCAGAGGTTTTTCCGACCACCGGCAAACGGCGGCACGTCGTTTCCTTCCATCGCTCCTAGCTATATGCCAGCGGACCGGACGTGAACTGCGGGCCATCGCCGCAGGGCAATCAACCGGGCTGTTCGACCGGCACGCCCTCGGGCTGGCCGGTGATGAAGCCGGTGCCGTCGAGATGATAGATATCCGGACGGAAGTGGGTCTGGTCGTCGTCGGTCACCCAGGCGGTCAGATAGGCAAAGCGCAATTGCGGCCCGTCGACCACGTTCACATCGACGCGCTTGCCCGAGGCCGAGACTTCCTTCACCCGTTCCGGCGTCCATTCCGGATTGCTCTGAAGTATCCAGTCCACCAGCACGTCCACCTTGTCGACGCGCACGCAGCCGGAGGAGAAATAGCGCGCGGCCTCGGTGAACAACTGCTTGGTGGGGGTATCGTGCATGTAGACCGAATAGGGGTTGGGGAAATTGATCTTCACCGTCGCCATGGCATTGTCCTCGCCCGGCTCCTGGCGGAAGAAGTAGCGATCGGGCGCGACATTCGTCCAGTCGATGGTGGTCGGGTCGACCTCCGGGCCGCCGTAGCCGTCGAATACCTTGATGTTCAAGCGCCTGAGGATATCGACGTTCCTGCGCACCTGGGGAAGGATGTCCTTCTTGACGATGGACACCGGCGCATTCCAGTAGGGATTGAAGTTGATCTGGGAAATCTTGCTCTGCAGGACCGGGGTCGGGCGGTCAATCTTGCCGACGATGATGTTGTGGCGCGAGCGGAGCTGGCCGTTCTGCACCACATCGAGCTGGCCCGCCGGGACATTCACCACGATATAGCGGTCGCCGAGATTCTTGGCGTACTCGATCACCCGCGGCAGGTTGGCCTTCAGCGTGGCGAGGCGATCGGCGGAGGTGACGTTAAGCTGTTCGGCGGTGGCCAGATCGAGGCGGCCGTGGGTGTAAAGGCCGTTATTGGCCTGGTAGCGCCTGACGGCGGCCGTGACCTCCTTGTCGTACCTGGTGGAGAAACCCTGTTCCGAGTACGGCATGTAACCTTCCAGCGCGAGGCGCTGGCGCAGCACGGCAACGACCGGATCGTCGGTGCCGCGCACCAGAGTGCGGGTCCGGGGAAGGCGCGGCCAGCCGCCACGCGAATCGATGATCTCGTAACGCGCAATAGCCAGTTGCATGTGCATCGGCCCCGACGGGGTCAGCATCGGCAGGACCGAGCCGTCCTCCACCACCTGGGTGGCGGTCGGAGGGGCCGGATGCGCGTTGAAGTTGGTGGTCGCGAAGGGATTGACTGAATCCTTCATCGCTGCCATGGCCGTTGCCGGCCACAATCCGCTGGTCGCGATGCCGGCCAGCGCCATGCGGCGGGTGATCTTTGCAGTCATGTCGGCATCCAGTCGTGCTCAATTCTGGCGAATCGCCCCCCGCCCGGCCTGTCGCGCAAGTCGGAGAACGCTTTTCACTCTATACCAGTATGACCATCAGCGGTGCCAGCCAATTCAGGCTTTTTTGTGCTTCACACGCGAGTGTGATGTGACACGCACGGCAGCGGGCACCGCCGGAGGGCACAAAGCCGATCCGGGCGATGCCGTCGCTTGTCGTGGGAGGTCGATTCGAGGCTGCGGCGCGATGTGCCGAAGGGGCTAACGCCGTTCGGCAAACATCGTGCGCAACCTGCGGGAATCGATCAGCTTTTCAGCAATCAAAAAAGATCTAGAGCCGATACAGGATCTGATCGGTCCAGTAGCGCTCGAGGCGCGACAGGGCCTTGTTCAGGCGGTCGAACTCCTCGACGTTCAGTCCCACCACGTCCTCGATCGCCTTGAGCTGGCGGTTGTAGAGGGCATCGACCTTGGCGCGAATATCGCGGCCGCGGTCGGTGAGGCTGATGCGCACGGAACGCCGGTCGGCGCTGGAGCGCTCGTGGCTCACATAACCGGCCTCGACCAGCTTCTTGAGGTTGTAGGAGACGTTGGAACCCTGATAGTAGCCGCGCGACTTCAGTTCGCCGGCGGTCAGCTCGAGGTCGCCGATATTGAACAGCAGCAGCGCCTGCACGGAGTTGACCTCCGGTTCGCCGTTGCGTTCGAACTCATCCTTGATCACATCGAGCAGGCGGCGGTGCAGCCGCTCGATCAGTGTCAAGGCTTCAAGATAGCGGCCCTTGATGACGGGACCTTCGACTTCTTCTACTGCGCGCACTGCGCTGTTGCTTTGGTTATTCATATCAACACCTGCCCTTGTCGTCTACTGGGGAGGATTACTCTGATCCCGCCCCTTGTGTGAGTGACCTTAGGCAAGTCATCTTAAAATCGTCTCAAGTGATTAGGTAAATTTATCCTGATTTTTGCTGATACCGTTTACCTGTTCCCTTACGGTTTACAGAGTCTGAACTTCACGAATTGCCGCGCAGGAAGCGGATGATTCCGGAAAAGTCGGTGCCTGCATGACCGCCGCCCACGAACAGGGCATAAAGGGCGGCCGCTTCGGCGCCCATCGGCGTCGCGGCGCCCGAGACATTGGCCGCTTCCTGGGCCAGTTTCAGATCCTTCAACATCATGGCGGCGGAAAAGCCCGGCTGATAGTCGCGGTTGGCGGGCGATGCCGGCAACGGCCCGGGCACCGGGCAATAGGAGGTCAAGGACCAGCACTGTCCGGAGGCAGTCGAGGAGATGTCGAACAGCTTCTGGTGGTCGAGCCCCAGCTTTTCAGCCAGCACGAAGGCCTCGCATACCCCGATCATCGAAATGCCGAGCAGCATGTTGTTGCAGATCTTGGCGGCCTGGCCGTTGCCGGATCCGCCGGCATGGATGATGTTCTTGCCCATGACCTTGAGCAGCGGTTCGGCGCGCGCGAAGGCTTTCTCGCTGCCGCCCACCATGAATGTCAGGGTGGCGGCCGTGGCACCGCCGACCCCGCCGGAGACCGGGGCATCGACCATGTCGAACCCGGATTTGGCGGCCTCGGCGCCGACGCTGCGGGCGGTGGCGACATCGATGGTCGAACAGTCGACGAGCAGCGCGCCCTTGCCGGCACTGGCGATAATGCCGTCGGCGCCGCCATAGATGCCGGCAACATGCGGACCCGCCGGCAGCATGGTGAAGACCGCTTCGGCACCCGCAAGCGCGGCGGCGAGCCCGGCGCCCTTGCCGCCGGCGGCCTCGAAACGCTTCACGTTGTCGGCGACAAGGTCCACGCCCGTCACCTCATGGCCGGCCTTGAGCAGATTGGCGGCCATGGGAGCGCCCATGTTGCCCAGCCCGATGAATGCGATCTTTGCCATGGCTCAACCTCCCGCTGGCGGTTCCGATGCTTCCTGTTTGCCGCGCTCACCGGCGCATTGCAAGCCGTCTGACGCCGGCGGCCCGGCGGGGAGACCGCCGGGCCGCAGCAAGCTGAGCCGATGGGAAGTGGAGGCTAACGATAGATCAGCATGCAATTGGGTGGAATCACCCAATTGCATGAAAGCTGATCGATTCCAGAATGTTGAGCATGATGTTATCCGAAAAGTGGTTTCCACTTTTCGGCATCATGCTCTATTGCTGCATATCATTCCAGGCAGCATGCACGAAGCCTTCGGCCTCGCCGTCACAGGCCACCGAGCCAAATTCGGCCGCCTTGGCCTTGGCCCCGGTGACGGCGGCACCGCCGAAGCGGGCGATCATGGCGTTATGGCGGACGACGATAGCCTTCCAGAAGGCCATGGTGTCGTTCGATGCAAGGAAGCGGCAGTGGCGCTCGATGTAATAGGCCGCGGCGTGGCGGGTATAGAGGTCGAGCGCGTCGCCCGATCCGTCGAGGCTGCTGAACGGGCTCTCTTGGTCATGGGCTGACGGGACTTGCAAGGCAGCGACGTGGACCTGCTTTTGCGAGGCGGTCCGTGACCGGGCGGCCTTTTGCGCATTCGCCTTTTTTTCCAGGGCGGCGATTTGCGGTCCGAGTTCCTTTTCGGCCCGGCGTGCGGCGGAAAGGGTTGCCCCGACCACGATCGTGGTGCGGATATTGCAGGCCATGGTCGTGCCCGATGCCTTGCCCGCGGCAAGCGCCGATTGGATCTTGGCTACGCCCTCCAGTTGCGCTGCAGCCACCTCGGCGCGCGCGACATAGTCGGCGAGTTGCTGGTGATCGGCGGGACTGAGGATATGGCACCGGGTATCTGCCGTGTTGCTCTGGGCCAACAGGCGCACCGCATCGCTCGGCCGCATGGCCGGCGCGGCTGACAGATGCGGGCTGGCTGCCAGCAACGGCAGCGCCGCAATGGGCAATGATATCAATGTACGGAAAAGGTTTCGCATGACCTCGTTCCCCTCTTACTCTGCAATCGGCTTCAATGACTGCCGAAAAGCCTAGTTCGGGGCCGTTAACGTGTCGCGAAACGGCTTCAGGCAGTTGCGCCGATGGTTAAGAACGGGTTACCGGCTGGCCGGGACAAGCGGCAATTCCCTGTCCAGGGGCGCGAAATAGCTGGCGACGTCTTGATCGCGCAGGTCCGCGAGGGTTGCCGGTTCCCAGCGGGGCTTGAGGTCCTTTTCGATGACCACCGCACGGATGCCCTCGAAGAAGTCGTGCCCATGAAAGATACGCGAGGCGATGCGGTATTCCATCCGCATGGCGTCCTCGAACTCAAGATGCCGACCCTCGCGCAATTGCCGGAAGGTTATACGCAGGCTGGTCGGCGATTTCGTCTCAAGGCCGGCCAGACATTTTTGCGCCCATTCGTCGTCATCGCCCTTGAGGCTTTCGATGATGGCATCGAGGGTTGCGGCGGAAAAATGCCGGTCGATGACGCCGCGCTGTGCAGTGAGCGGCGCCTCTCCCGCCTCGCCCGCAAAGCCCTTGATGCAGGCATCGACATCTTGCGCCTCACACAAGGCGTCCATCAAGGCGGGATGCGCACTGGAGGGCACGTAATGGGTCGCAAGCCCCAGTGCCACGGCATCACCCCTGGCGATCCGGGTGCCGGTGAGGCCCAGGTAGAGCCCCGTCTCGCCCGGCAGGCGCGGCAGGAAATATGAACCGCCGACGTCGGGAAACAGCCCGATGCCGGTCTCCGGCATGGCGAAGGTCATGCGGTCGCCGGCGACGCGATGCGATCCGTGGATCGAGACGCCGACGCCGCCACCCATCACGATGCCATCGATGAGGGCGATATAGGGCTTGGGAAAGCGCTTGATTGCGGCATTGATCCGGTATTCGTCGTGAAAGAAGGCGCAGAAGGCTTCGTCCCCCGCCCGGCCCCAGTCGTAGAGGGCGCGAATGTCGCCGCCGGCCGAGAACGCCCTGTCGCCTGCAGCACGGATGATGACATGGGCGACGTCGGGGTCTGCGGCCCAGGCGAGAAGTTGCGGGTGCATGGCGTGCACCATGGCAAGGCTCACCGCATTGAGGGTCGCAGGGGTATTGAGGGTGATAACCCCCGCCCGTCCCCGCACCTCGAACAGCACCGTTTTCGGGTCCGCGCCGACTTGCAAATTGATCCCTCCGCTTCCTGCTTCGTGCCGTATTTGATGGCCAGATTTATAGCTTCGGTATATGCAGCGCCAGAGTCTCAAGCAAAGGGGTGGTCGATGAAGCACTCGCGATGCCTTGCCGGTCCTCGCCTCGCGACCGGGCTGATGATCGCCGCATCAATTGTGGCCGCCGGTCCGGCGGGGGCGGCGTCGGTGCCGCTGCCGCGGCCTAAGCCTGACCTGCATCGGACCCCGGCACTTGTCCGGACGGCTTTGGCCACCAAGGTTCGCATCCGCCATGCCGGCCCCGATCTGGCGCTTGGCCGTGTGCCACTGCCGCGACCGCGGCCCGACGCTGCGACGAAACCAGCAAGCCGGCTTCAGCCAACTGACAACGGCGCCCTCCGTACCGGCAAGGACGGTGAGGTCGTTGTTTCCATCGCTGCCATCGGCAACGAACGCGATCCCCTGACGGCCAGCGAGCTCCTGCCCGGCGCCAAGGGCCAGTGGCCGAAATCCGACGTGGAGGTGGCGCGCCAGCGCTGCGCCATCATTCTCGCCACATCCAACATCGTTGCCGACCTGAAGGACCCGATCGGCGGCCCCGAGGGCTGCGGCATCGCGGCGCCGATCGAAGTGACCGCCTTCGGAGCGGTGACGGTGAAGCCCGCGGCCACCCTCAACTGCACCCTTGGCCTTGCCGCCTACAAGTGGGTGACCGAAGTCTTGCAGCCAGCCGCCGTGGGGCGCTTCGGCGAGCCGGTCATCTCCATCTACAACGCCTCGGCTTATGCCTGCCGGCGGCGCAACAACTCCAGGAAGGGCCGTATCAGCGAACATGCCTTCGGCAACGCGCTCGATGTATCGGCCTTCGAACTGGCCTCGGGAACGGTGGTCACGGTCAAGGACGGCTGGAGCGTCGCCGGAGCCTTCACGGGGCTGTCGAAGGAGGCTTCATTCCTCAAGGACGCCCATGACGGCGCCTGCAAGCTGTTCTCCACCGTGCTCGGGCCGGGCGCCAACGCGCTGCACGCCAATCATTTCCATTTGGACCTGGGGCGCGGCGGGCGCTACAAGATCTGCGAATGATGTATTGGAGTGTCTAGGAGATCATCGCCCATGGCCGCAAAGCAGCAACCGGCACAGTTGCGCAAGATCCTCCCCCGGGCCAGCGAGGCCCCCGCCATGCCGGCGCCTGGCTTTCCCGCCACGCGCCTGCGCCGCTCGCGCGCGAGCGACTGGTCGCGGCGGCTGGTGCGCGAGAACCACCTCAGCGTCGATGACCTGACCTGGCCGATCTTCCTCATCGATGGGGAAAAGCGCCGCGAGCCGGTCGCCTCCATGCCGGGCGTCGACCGCCTCACGGTGGATGAAGCGGTGCGCGCGGCCGAAGAGGCGGCGACGCTCGGCATCCCCGCCATCGAGGTCTTTCCCTATACGCCCATGGAAAAGCGCTCAGCCGACGGGGCCGAAGCGCTCAACCCGGATAACCTCGCCTGCCGGGCGGTGAGGGCGATCAAGCAGGCGGTGCCGGAGATCGGAGTCATGTGCGACGTCGCGCTCGATCCCTACACCAGCCATGGACATGACGGTCTGCTTGACGAGGGTCGCATTCTCAACGACGAGACGGTCGACATCCTGTGCCGCCAGGCGCTGATGCAGGCTGAAGCCGGTTGTGACATCCTCGGGCCGTCCGACATGATGGACGGGCGCATCGGTGCCATTCGTCAATGTCTGGAATCCGCTGGTTTCGACGACGTGCTGCTGATCTCCTACGCGGCGAAATACGCCTCGGGCTTTTACGCTCCGTTCCGCGAGGCCGTCGGCTCGGCCACCATGCTCGCCGGCGACAAGCGCACCTA
>CAZMSA010000071.1:8998-17601 GCA_964568825.1 uncultured Rhizobiaceae bacterium
CAGATGGACCCGGCGAATGGCGATGAAGCGCTGCGCGAGACCGAACTCGACATTGCCGAAGGCGCCGACATGGTGATGGTGAAGCCGGGCCTGCCCTATCTCGACATCATCTGGCGCGTCAAGGAAGCCTTTGGCATGCCGACCTTCGCCTATCAGGTGTCGGGCGAATATTCGATGCTGATGGCCGCGGTCCAGAACGGCTGGCTGGACGGGGCGCGGGCCATCCCGGAAAGCCTGCTGGCCTTCAAGCGCGCCGGCGCCGATGGCATCCTCACCTATTTCGCCCGCGACATCGCCAAGAGGATCAAAGCCGGCGAGATCTGATGCCCATCGTCCTCAACCACACCATCGTGCCCGCGCATGACAAGGAAAGAGCGGCGCAA
Source organism: uncultured Rhizobiaceae bacterium (assembly GCA_964568825.1). GTDB lineage: Bacteria > Pseudomonadota > Alphaproteobacteria > Rhizobiales > Aestuariivirgaceae > CAVVDT01. The sequence goes on from CAZMSA010000071.1 coordinate 9,382, forward strand.
CTATTCGCACGGGTATTTGCACTATCCTATGGCGGCGCCCACGGCCATTTCGCCCCGGTGAAGGTCAACGACCACCTGACCCTGCTATTCGATGACGCTGACGACTTCGAGAGCCATCACCTGGCCTTTCATGTCAGCGAGCCGGAATTTTCCGGAATCTTCGGCCGCATCAAGTCCGAAGGCCTCGTCTACGGCAGCACCCCGTGGAGCGCCGATGACGGCCAGACCAACGACTGGGGCGGCGGGCGCGGCGTCTATTTCACCACTCCGGACGGGCATTTGTTCGAATTGATGACGGTGGCGCAGTAGGGCCAACCGCATGCCCTCTCCCCAATTGTGTCATCGTCGGGCTCGACCCGGCGACCCAGGACCCATGGCAAGGTTTCGGCGCCTGGCCTCTGGGTCCTCGGGTCAAGCCCGAGGATGACAGCGCGAGAGGTGCGCGATGACAACAGAACCGTTGCAGAGAGCGAGGCGGCTCGATCGCTGCTACTTCTTCTTCTTTTCCAAAAGCGCGATGAGGCTGGAGGTGTCCCAGCGCTTGCCGCCCATTTCCTGCACCTGGGAATAGAACTGGTCGACCAGCGCCGTCACCGGCAGGTGGGCACCGTTGCGGCGGGCCTCCGACAGGCAGATGCCCAGATCCTTGCGCATCCAGTCGACCGCGAAGCCGAACTCGAACTCGCCCTTGGCCATGGTCTTGTGGCGGTTATCCATCTGCCAGGAGCCGGCCGCCCCCTTGGAGATCACTTCCACCACCGCTTCGATGTCCATGCCGGCGCGCTTGCCGAAATGGATGCCCTCGGCAAGGCCCTGCAGCAGGCCGGCGATGGAGATCTGGTTGATCATCTTGGTGATCTGGCCGGCGCCTGAGGGGCCCAGCAGCTTTTGCATGCGGGCATAGCACTGGATGAAGGGTGCTGCCTTGTCGTAGTCGGCAGGATCGCCGCCGCACATCACCGTCAGCACGCCGTTCTCGGCGCCCGCCTGGCCGCCCGACACCGGCGCATCAACGAAGCCGACGCCCTTCGCCTTGGCCAGACCATGCAGTTCGCGCGCCACATCGGCGGAGGCCGTGGTGTGGTCGACGAAGACGGCACCTGCCTTCATGCCCTCGAATGCCCCGTCCTTGCCGATGGTGACGGCCCGCAGGTCATCATCGTTGCCCACGCAGGCAAAGACGAAATCGGCATCGGCCACCGCTTGCCTGGGGGTCGGGGCGGATTTGCCACCGTATTTCTTCACCCACTCTTCGGCCTTTTGGCCGGTGCGGTTGTAGACGGTGACGTCGTGCCCCCCCTTGGTCACGAGGTACCCGGCCATGGGATAGCCCATGACGCCAAGTCCGATCCATGCAGTACGAATGGCCATTCGATCCTCCTTCAAGGCGGCAGATGTTCACTGAAACCGGGTCGCCCCATGTCGCCGACGCCATGCAAAACGGCGGATAGGGCGGGCTTTCGGCTGCGATTGGTAGTAAATAGCGCACCAACTGACAATGGTGCCATCCGGATCGCAGGATAACGTCATGCCCGTCACCTTCAAATCCATCGAAGCCGCCGCCGAACTGCTAAAGGGCAACGCGGTGCGCACGCCGTTCCTCCACTCGGTCAAGCTGTCGGAGGAAACCGGCGCGGAAATTTTCGTCAAGTTCGAGAATTTCCAGGTCACCAACTCGTTCAAGGATCGCGGCGCCTTCGTCAAGCTCGCCAGTCTGTCGGAAGACGAACGGGCGCGTGGCGTCATCGCCATGTCGGCCGGCAACCACGCCCAGGCCGTCGCCTATCACGCCCACCGCCTCGGCATCCCCGCCACCATCGTGATGCCCGAGACCACCCCCTTCACCAAGGTCGAGCGCACCCGTGCCCATGGCGCCCATGTGGTGCTGTCGGGCGAGACGCTGGCCGACAGCCAGGTGACGGCCGAGGCCATCATCGCCGAAAAGGGCCACATCCTCGTGCACCCTTACGACGACGATCGCATCATCGCCGGGCAGGGTACCGTCGGCATCGAGATGCTGGAAGACGAGCCGGGGCTCGATGTCATCGTCGTGCCGATCGGCGGCGGCGGCCTGATTTCCGGGGTTGCGACGGCCGCCAAGCACCTGAAGCCCGATATCGAAATCATCGGGGTGGAGGTGAAATCCTACCCGTCCATGTATCACGCCCTGCGCGGCCAGCCGGCGCGTTGCGGCGGCATGACGCTGGCCGAAGGCATCGCGGTGAAGAACGTCACCGAGCGCACCATCGCCATCTGCAAGCAGAAGGTCGACGATGTGCGGCTGGTTGGCGAGCCGGACATCGAGAGGGCCGTCATGGGCTATCTCACCAACCAGAAGACCCTGGCTGAAGGTGCCGGTGCCGCCGGGCTGGCCGCCGTCTATGCCGATCCCGCCCACTTCCGCAACCGCAAGGTGGGGCTCGTCTTGTGCGGCGGCAACATGGACCCGCGCATCCTTGCCTCCGTCATCTACCGCGAACTGGAGCGCGAGAGCCGCATTGTCACCTTGCGCATCCTGATCGACGACCGGCCGGGCATCCTGGGGCGCATCGCCACCATCGTGGGCCAGCATGGCGGCAACATTCTCGAGGTCTCGCACCGGCGCATGTATCTCGACATCCCCGCCAAGGGGGCCGAACTGGAGGTCATGTTGGAAACCCGCGACGGCCGCCATGCCGAGGAAATCGTCGCCGTCATCGACAATCTGGGCTTTGTCACCCGGGTGATCGACTCATCCGTTGGGCGCTAGGTCCTGAGGCGGCGCTGAAGTCTCTTCCGATTGCGCGATTGCGTTTCCCGGCGAACACCTTCACCATGTTCACGGGGGGGGGAAGGAACGAGAGAGGGGTCGGGCAGCATGCAGATGTGGCTCACCTTTGCTGTGATCGTGGCGGCGATCACCCTGTTTGCCACCGAATGGATCGCGCTCGAAGTCACTGCCCTCGGCGTTGTGGTTGTGTTGCTGCTGCTGTTTCATCTCTATCCTCTCGCCGGTGCGGTGGCGGTGAGCCCGCAGACGCTACTTTCCGGCTTTGCCAATCCGGCGCTGTTCACCATTCTCGCCCTCCTGGTCATCGGCCAGGGGCTGCACCAGACCGGCGTCATGGACGAACTCTCCCGGCGCCTGGTGGCTGTCGGCCGGCGCCAGGGGCGCATGCTGGTGTGGCTGGTGCTGGGAGCGGCGGCCGTGGTCAGCGCCTTCATGAACAACACTCCCGTGGTGGTGATCTTCATTCCCGTCGTCGCCACCCTCGCCAATCGCTTCGGCCCCGGCGCCGGCAAGGTGCTGATGCCCTTGTCGCTGGTCACCATCTTCGGCGGCATGACCACCCTCATCGGCTCGTCCACCAACCTGCTGGTGGCCGGGGTTGCGAGCCAGCATCACATCACCATCGGCTTTTTTGATCTCATGATGCCGGGCATCTTCCTGGCGCTGACGGGGGTGGCCTATGCCTTTTTCGTGGTGCCGCGGCTGTTGCAGGCCCAAGGCGCCGACAAGGACGAGCCGGGCATCGACACCGGCCGCCAGTTCCTCGCCCAGATCGACCTCGCCGACGGCCATGGCCTGGTCGGCATGTCATCGGTATCGGGCCTGTTTCCGGCGCTGCGCAACCTGACCCTGTTGATGATCGACCGCGGCGGGCGGCGCTTGTTGCCGCCGTTCGAGGACGTCACCTTGATGCCGGGAGATTCGGTGGTGGTCGCTGCCACTCGCCCTGCCCTGACAGCGCTGTTGCGCCTCACCCCCGACAGCATCAGTGATGACGGCAACGAGGCGCCGGCAGCCGAGGCATCAAGCAGCGAGATCGTGCTGGCGGAAGCCGCGGTGGCGCCAGGTTCGCGCCTTGAAGGCCGGCGCTTCGATACCAACAATTTCCGCCGCGATACCGGGTGCAGCGTGCTCGGCGTCCAACGCCACCGGCGCATGCAGCGCAGCCTCCTGGGCGAGATCCGCCTTACCGCCGGCGATGTGCTGCTCATCGTCGGCCCGCGGCCGCGCATCCGCGCCATTCGCGCCGACCGCGACCTGCTGGTGCTGGGCGGCACCCTCACCCACCTGCCGGCCTTCGCCAGCGCCCGCCTGGCGGTCGTCATCTTCATTGCCACGGTGGCGGCGGCAGCCCTGGACATTCTGCCGATCCTCCATGCCTCGCTGATCGGCGGCGCCGCCATGATCCTCACCGGCTGCCTCGACGTGCGTCAGGCGGTCAGGGCCATCGACCGGCGGATCGTCATGCTGGTGGGCGCCTCGATCGCCATGGCGATGGCGCTCGATGCCACCGGAGGCGCCAACTACCTCGCCTCCAGCATCGTCGACACCTTCGGGCGATGGGGACCGCTGGCTACCCTTTCGGCCCTGTTTGCGCTGGTTGCCTGCCTCACCAACCTGTTGTCCAACAATGCCACCGCGCTGCTCTTCACCCCCATCGCCATCTCCACCGCCAGAGAACTCGGCCACGATCCGCTGCCGTTCCTGCAAGCAGTGATCTATGGGGCCAACTGCTCGTTCGCTACGCCTATCGGCTACCAGACCAACCTGCTGGTCATGGGCCCGGGCGGCTATCGTTTCGGAGACTTCCTGAAAGCCGGAATTCCACTCTTGATCATTTTGTGGCTTGTCTTCACCATAGTGGCGTCGTTTTGGTATCAGCTATAGAATGGCATAACTTCCCCCGTGAGCATCGAGCGCCGCAACTTTCCGCAATTTTTCATCACCGCAGCGGCGCCTTGCCCGTATTTGCCCGGGCGCATGGAGCGCAAGGTTTTCACCCACCTCATCGGCAACGAAGCGCTGTCGTTGCACGACACACTGTCGCAGGGCGGATTCCGGCGCAGCCAGAATATCGCTTATCGTCCGGCCTGCGAGAACTGCTCGGCATGCGTATCGGTGCGTGTCCCGGTCGACGACTTCAACGCGTCGCCGTCGTTCCGCCGCATCGTTCGGCGCAACGCCGACCTCGTTGCCCGCGAGGTCACAGCCAAGGCGACGGGCGAGCACTACAGCCTTTTTCGCGACTATATTCTGGCGCGCCACGGCGATGGCGGCATGTCGGACATGACGGTTGCAGATTTTTCCGCCATGGTAGATGAAACATTTGTAGACACCATCATCATCGAATACCGGCTGCCCGAACCGATCAGCCTTGGCGGCCATCCTCGACGCGGCGGCAAACTCATCGCTGCCTCGCTGACCGACCGGCTACAGGACGGCTTGTCGATGATCTATTCATTCTTCGATCCCTATTATGCCTCGCGCAGCCTCGGCAGCTACATGATCCTCGATCATATCGCCCGGACCCAGATGTCAGGCCTCGACTATGTCTATCTCGGTTATTGGGTCAGCGGTTCAGGAAAGATGGACTACAAGGCACGCTTTCTGCCACAAGAGCGACTGCTGCGCGACGGATGGACGCTTGTCGACGCCTGATTCGGGCGGGCCGACGTATCGCATAAGAGACGCCTTGGGGGGATCATGGCTGCTGAAGCGGGCTTTGCCGGGGACCGGCGCAAGGGACTCATGGCCTGCGCGCTCGGCGGCGGTCTGCTTACCATCGATGTTCCCCTGCTCAAGCTCGCCCAGGTCGATGCCCTGACCCTAATCACGGTCCGTGGTCTGTTCGTATTCACCTCGCTGTTTGTATTCTGGAACCTGCGGCGGCAGCTTTTCGGCATGCGCACCCCGTTTATCAATGGCTATGTCAGCGTGGCGGTCGCCGCCATCTCGGCCTTGGCGAGTATCCTTTTCATCCAGGCCATCATGCTCACGGCGGTCGCCAACGTGGTGTTCATCCTGGCGTTCAATCCGATGTTTGCTGCGCTGCTGGCCTGGCTGGTGCTCTCCGAGCGCCTCGACTGGGCGACGGGGCTGGCGATCACCGCCGCCATCACCGGTGTCGGGATCATCGTCTTCGACAGCCTCAATAGTGGCGGCCTCATCGGCAATCTGATGGCGCTGGGGGTATCGTTCCTTCTCGCTGTTTCCATAACGCTCATCCGCCGATCCCGTACGGACCAATCGATGAGCGCCGCCCAGGGCGGCCTGCTGGCGGCGGCGATGACGGTCTGGTTCTGTCAGCCCCAGGGCCTGCAACTCGAGGGCTGGGGCTGGCTGGCGCTCAACGGCCTGGTGGTCATGCCGCTGTCGGCTGCGCTGCTGATGTACGCGCCGCGCCACATTGCAGGCCCGGTCGTGGCGATGTTCTACCTGCTGGAAACCGTCCTCACGCCGGTCTGGATGTGGCTCATCTTTGGCGAAGTCCCGAGCTTCCACAGCCTCATCGGCGGGGCGATCGTGATCACCAGTCTCTTGTGCCACTCCATCTACATGCTCGTAACAGAAGGCAATTCGATGCGAAGACCTACTGTTTCGGCAACCCGTCCTTTACAAATTGCCCCTACCTTTCACGACTAGTACTGCTTCGGGTCGGGGAAACTCTCTAAAATCAATCCCGGATGCCTCGGAAGATCGTGTCGCACACAAGAAGGGCCGGGTATGCCGAAAAAGGCGCTGACACTCTACGAGCATCGTAACGGGTTACTGATTACGGGTATCGGTGGTCTGCTGTTTACCTGGGATATTCCTCTGTTGCGTCTGGCCGCCGGTGATCAATGGACGATGATCATGGCCCGCGGCGTTTTCATGTTTATCGCGATCGGCGCATGGTGGCTGGTATCGCGGCGGCTGCGCGGCGAAACCACGCCCTTCATCAAAGGCGGCGCGGGATGGATCGTGGTGGCAACGAGCACTCTCGCCAATCTCTTCTTCATTTCCGCCGTCACCAAGACGACGGCCGCGAACCTGGTGTTCATTCTGGCGCTCAACCCCATATTCTGCGCCATCCTGGCCTGGCTGTTTCTCAAGGAACGCCCACCGCTCGGCACCTGGATTGCCGCCATCCTGGCTCTTTTCGGGGTCGGCATCATCGTTTCCGATGGGCTCAGCACAGGCACTGCCGTCGGTGACATGATGGGGCTGGTGGTGGCGGTATGCATGGCGGTGGCGCTCACGACCGTCCGCAAGACCGGCAAGAGCGTAATAACCTCGCTGGCGACCGGCAGCCTGCTGGCAGCGTTGATTGCATCGCTGTGGGCCAGCCCCTCGGCCATGCCGATCCAGGGATGGGGGTGGCTGGCGCTGAACGGCCTTGTTGTCATTCCCATGGCCTCAGGACTGGTGGCCATCGGACCGCGCTACCTGCCATCCGCCGAGGTGGCCATGTTCTTCCTGCTCGATACGGTGCTGACGCCGGTGTGGGTATGGATGCTGTTCGATGAATTGCCGACCGCACTGAGCATCGCGGGCGGGATCGTTGTCATTACCGCCTTGCTCTCCCACAGTGTTTGGCGCTATCGAAGCCATAGGGCTTCTGTTGCAGGTGGGAGTCGGTTGCGCGCGGAAGAGACCTGAGCCGGCCGGCATGAGAGGGGATGCGAGATGAGCGGGGGATTACGCGATCCCATGCTGCTGGCCGATGCCGCCGTTGCTTTGCGCCACGCGGTGGAAGGTATGGGCTACCGTCTGCTGATCTCCAACGACTTCGACAAATTGGCCGCCGTGCGGATGCAATATCGGGGCAGCAAGATTGCCCCCTTCTTCGACCCGACGGTGAACGCCGGCCTCGAAAAGCGGGGCTTCTGGATGGCCGCGGAGGACGCAAACGGCGATATCGTGGGCCTGCAGGCCTTTCGTCTCGATATCGCCGAACCCAGTCTGGCGGACTGGGCACTGGGCTGGCATATGGGTCTCTATCTCAAGCGCGGCGAATTGGCGATACCGCGGGAGATTTCACCGCCCAAGAACTCGATCAGCGAGCGCGTATCCGGGCGCGTTGTCTATCATGGCGAGGTGTGGATCGGTTCAACCGCGCGCGGCAAGGGCCTGCTGGACGTCCTGCCCCGACTGGGTATCTTTCTCACCATGATCAAATGGCAGCCCGATGCCATGTGGGGCCTCATCGGATGTTCCATGGCGACAAGGGGGCAAGTGGTGCGGTTGGGTTACAGCCACATGGAGCGCGGCTTCCTGCAGTGGGAGTTCCTGCCAATGGGTGCCGAAGATGTCGAGTGGCTGGTCATTGCCCAGCGCGACGAACTGGAACTGCTGCTGCACGAAACGGATCTGCGCATCCGCTCCGGTCGGCTCACCGAAAACGTCAAGATCGCGAATTAGAGCGGATTCGGCTTAATCCGGATCGTATCCGGCGGCGGCGAAGTAGTTTG
>CAZMSA010000072.1:0-17591 GCA_964568825.1 uncultured Rhizobiaceae bacterium
GAATCAGCATTCGCTCCCAACCTCAACCCCCTTTTTCGACAGCATCGGCCAAAAGCGGAAAGTTCGATAATGTCGACTTTTCCACCTGACGGAAGGGCGATTGAAAACAAGTGGCGCTTTTACAGCGCGCTCGAGCCGCATGAACGGGTTGCCGCGGATTGCCCGTCCCGGAGGTCTTCAATCCGGCAAATACCCGCGTGGAAGCGAGATTCCTACCGACTGTGCCGCTCGCCCGGGCATCACGGCGGCCCATACACGAGCGGCCCATCTGGACGAACTGATGGGGCTGATCCAGGCCCCACGCCGCCTCAGTTTCGTTCGCCAAAATGACCCCTGGTGTGCTAATGCTGGCATTTGTGGGCGGCACACTAATCAGCCTGCGGGCCCGCATGTGTTTTTGGCGCAGGCCGGCATCAATAGGCGGAGCGTAAAACCCGCCAATACCATAGGGAGATAATCAATGACTGTGCAATTCACCAGACGCAGCGTTCTCGGCCTCGGCGCGGCAGGGCTTGTGGGTGTTGGAGCTGCCGGCACGCTTTCTTTCCCGCAAGTCGCATCGGCGGCTTCGGGCAAGAAGTTCAAGATCGCCCTATCGAACTCTTTCATCGGCAACAAGTGGCGCATCGAGATGGAGAACGTCTTCAAGGCAGCTCTCCAGATGGAGCCGTTCAAATCGCAGGTCGAAGGCTCGTGGTTCAACTCGGGCAACGACGTCTCCAAGCAGTCTCAGCAGATATCCAACCTGATCGCCAAGAAGGTCGATGCCATCGTGGTCAACGCTGCATCGCCGACCGGGCTCAACGGCATTCTGACGCAGGCGACACAGCGTGGCATCCTCGTTGTGTCTTTCGACAATGTGGTGACCGCGCCTCCGGTCCTTAAGGTCAACACCGATCAGCTCGCGTTCGGTAAGCAACTTGCCGAATTTCTCGTGAAGAAGCTGAACGGCAAGGGCAACGTCATCATGGTGACGGGCGTCGCCGGCACCTTCGTCGACCAAGACCGCAACAAGGGCGCAGAAGAAGTCTGGAAGGCAAATCCGGGCATCAATGTCGTCAACCGCTATACCGGCATGTGGGATAGCGCCACCGCCGAGCGCAACACCGCCGCGATCCTGCCCTCGCTGCCGCAGATCGACGGCATCTGGTGTCAGGGCGGAACCGATGGCGTGCTGAAGGCCTTCATCGCGGCCAAGCGGCCCTTGCCGCCGACCGCCGGCGAGGCCGAGAACGGCTTCCGCAAGTTCATGCTGGGCTACATGGGCCACACGGTCGACGGCATCTCCATCGGCCAGCCGCCGTTCCTGTCGGTGATCTCGCTGGAACTCGCCCGCCGCGTACTGGCGAAGAAATATCCCAAGAAGGACATCACCATCCCCTTCCCCTATGTCACCAACGCCACGGTCAAGAAGGGCGTGACGGTATTCCCGGATCTGCCCGACAGCTTCTTTGCCGACTTCACCGACAGCGGTCCCGACGCGACGGTGAAATTGTGCGTGGAGGCGGCGACCGAAGGCAAGGCGTGCGCGGGTGAACTGAATGTGAACCTGCCCGCCGCATGAGCGGTGAGCCAGACAGCGCCGGAGCAACGACTGCTCCGGCGATCGAAGGCATAAAACTGTCCAGGGCGTTCGGTGGCGTCCAGGCCCTGGACAGCGCCTCGCTTTCGGCGAGGCACGCCGAAGTGCATGCCCTCGTCGGCGAAAACGGCGCGGGCAAGAGTACCCTCATCAAGATCCTCGGCGGCCGTCTGCTTCCCGACAGCGGCGAAGTCCGGGTGGGAGGCGCCGTCGTCGACCTGTTCAACCCGGATGCCGCGCACAGCCGCGGCGTGTGGACGGTGTTTCAGGAACTCACCCTGTTTCCATGGATGACGGTGGCTGAAAACCTCCTCGTGCGGCGCGAACCGCGCGGGTTTCTCCACCTTATCGACCGCAAGCAAATGGCCACCGAGGCCGATACGATCCTTGCCGACCTCGGCATTCACCACATCGATCCACGCAAGCTGGTCGAGGACCTCTCGCTAGCCCAGCGCCAGATCGTCGAGATCGTGCGCGTGATTGTCCAGGATCCGGAAATCCTGCTGCTCGACGAGCCCACCTCGTCGTTGGGCGAAAACGAGGTCGAATGGCTGTTCAACCTCATTCGCGACCTGCGCGCCCGTGACAAGTGCATCATCTTCACGTCGCATCGCTGGAACGAGATCATCGACATCGCCGACCGGATCACCATCTTTCGCAACGGCGGCGAACTGGGCACCTTCACCGAGATCGACGAGAGCAAGGCGGTCACGCTGATGACCGGCCAGCAGGTCGACGCCTTTTATCCGCAGCCGCCTTTGCTTCAGGACAACAAGCCCCTGCTCGAGGTCGAGGGGCTGAGCGGCCCCGGCATCTCCGGCATGTCGCTGACGCTGCATGCCGGCGAAATCCTCGGTGTAGGCGGATTGGCCGGCCACGGCCACCGCGAACTGTTCTTTTCCCTTTTCGGCGCGGAACCGACGACCGGTGGCGAGATCATGGTCGAAGGACACAAGGTCCGCATCAACAGCCCCCACGATGCCGCCGCGCTTGGCATCGCGCTTGTTCCGGAAGACCGCAAGACCGAAGGCCTGCTGCTCCCCATGTCCGTCGGCGTCAACCTGACCCTCGCCGTCCTGCCGCAGATATCCGTGCTCGGTGTCATTCGCGGCACGCGCGAGGCAAACCTGGCGCAAGCAATGGTCGACAGGCTCAAGATACGCACGCCCGGCCTGCGCAATCCGGTCAGGCAGCTCAGTGGCGGCAATCAGCAGAAAGTGCTCCTCGCCCGCTGGCTGCTCGCCGATTCCCACATCCTGCTTCTCTACGACGTGACGCGCGGCGTCGACGTGGCCACCAAGCACGAGATCTACGAGTTGATGCTGCGGCTGGCGCGCGAGGGCCGGGCGGTGCTGTTCTATTCGAGCGACGCCGAGGAACTGGCTCATCTGTCGCATCGCGTCCTGGTCGTTCGCGAAGGACGGATCGCCGCAGAACTCAAGGCGCCGGGCATCACTGCCGAAGACATTGTCTCGGCCGCAGTGCGAGAGGCTACCTCACTTGTCGACTGATTCAACCGCCCAGCGCCGAAAGACAAGCGCCTTCACCTATTTCTTGGGCCAGAACGTCGGCTTGGTGCTGGCGCTGGTCATGCTGGTCATGGCTGTCATTCTCTATTGCGCGGTCTACTGGATCGAGCAGCAAACGCTGCCCGGCAATTTCGAGATCACCTCGACGGTCAACAACACCATGCCTTTGGTGCTGGCGGCCGTGGGGCAGGCCTTTGTCGTCCTCACGCGGGGCCTCGATCTGTCCGTCGGCGGCATCATGGATCTCTCCAACGCGCTGGCAGCCGTCTACATCCACGACAGCCTGGCGAGCATGGTGGGCTGGAGCCTGCTCATATTGCTGATCAGCACGATACTGGGCCTCGTCAACGGGCTGCTCGTCGGTGTCGGCCGACTTCAGCCGATCCTCGTGACGCTCGCTACCCTGTCGATCTATCAGGGCATCGCCATCCGCGTCCTGCCGCAGCCAGGCGGCGCCATTCCGCCGGTCTACACATCGGTGCTGGTGAACCCTTACCAGCCCTACGCGCTTGGCTATCTGCTGCTTGTCGCCTTCGTGTGGTATGCGTTCCGCCGAAGCTTCATTGGCGTCTCGATCTTCGCCATCGGCAATGACGAGCAGGCGGCGATGGCCAACGGCATCAACGTCGTACGAGCGCGCGTTACGGCCTTCACGCTGAGCGGCCTCATGTCGGGGACGGCCGGCCTGTTTCTCGCAGCGACCGCGACAGCCGGCGATGCGACGACCGGCAACGGCTTCACGCTGAGCTCGATCGTCGCCGTGGTTCTGGGCGGCATGAACCTGTTTGGCGGCAGGGGCAGCGGAGTGGGCGTCATTGCCGGTGCGTTTGTGACGACCATGATCGTTAACATCCTGTTCTTCTCCAACATCGACCCGCTATACCAATCCTTCTACGAGGGGCTGTTCCTCGTCATCGCCGTTGTGCTCGGCACCTTGATCAGCCGCCTGTTGCGACGGAGGTCGTGATGGCACGATCGGCTCAGTTCACGCGGCGCCTCGATCGTATCGGCCTCACCAGGGACGTGCGCCGGATCGTCTATGCCTATGTGGCGGCAATCGCCCTGTTCGCCATCGGTGACGTCGTGCATCCGGGCTTTGCGCGTCTCGACAGCATTGCGGCCATCTTGACCGTCGCCTCCTTCGTCGGGATTGTGGCGGCGGGCCAGACCTTCGTGGTTCTGATCGGCGGCATCGATTTGTCGGTTCCCTGGGTGCTGAACGGGGCGGCGATCCTGATGGTGACGACATCGCTCGGCGACGACGGGAGGGCGGCGTACGCGCTGCTGCTCACGCTCGGCATGGGAGCGGTGGCCGGCATGGCGAACGGGTTCGTCATCGCATTCCTGGGGGTGCCAGCCGTGGTCATGACGCTCGCCATGAACGGCATAATGGAGGGGCTGACGCTGGGCCTGAGCGGCGGCATGACCTGCGGCTCATGCGCCTCCTACGCGCCGCCGATCATTCAGAGCGCGGTGCATGGCAGCCTGTTCGGGATCCCCACGGCCATCATCTTGTGGGTCATCATCATCGCGGCAGTCTCTGTTGTCCTGAGCCTGACGACGTTCGGGCGCAAGGCCTATGCTATCGGCAACAACGTGCAGGCCAGCTATCTGGCCGGCATCAATGTCCGGCTCGTGACGGTGCTTCTCTACGGGATAAGCGGCCTCTTCGCGGCGCTCGCCGGAATTCTGCTTGTCGGCTTCGGCGGTCAGGCATCGCTGGGGATGGGCGATCCTTATCTGTTCCAGTCGATCGCGGCGGTCGTTATCGGCGGCGTCTACATGCTCGGCGGGCGCGGCCATTATCTCGGCACCGCCGCAGGCGCGGTCACCCTGGTCGCGCTGGTCAGCGTTCTTCTGGCGATGAACATGCCCGACTACGGGCGCAACATCATCTACGGGCTCGTGATCCTGGTCCTTCTCCTGCTCTACGGCCGCGAGGAGAAGGAGGATTGAGGCCGCCCCCGCCGCACCAGATGCTCAGAAGGTCTTCAGACCGTTCACCGGCAGCCTGATGCCGTAAAGCGAGGTCGTCGCGCAGATGTAGAGATAATTGCGCCGTGGGCCGCCGAAGCAGACGTTGGCGACGATTTCGGGCACTCTGATCTTGCCGAGGAGCGTCCCTTCCGGATCGTAGCAGTGCACGCCGTCTCCGGCGCTCGTCCAGATGCGGCCTTCGGTGTCGAGGCGGAAGCCGTCGAACAGTCCGGCCGTGCACTCGGCGAAGAGACCCTTGTCAGTCAGCTTTCCGCCGTCGCCGACCGCGAACTTCCGTATGTGGTGGGGGCCGCCTTCGACATGCGTGGCGCCGGTGTCGACGATATAGAGTGTCTTTTCGTCGGGAGAAAAGGCGAGGCCATTCGGTTGCACGAAATCGTCGGCGACCACGCGCACGTCACCGCTCTTCGGGTCGACCCTGTAGACGTGGGTGCCGTCCTGCTCGGAGGGGGACTTGTAGCCCTCGTAGTCGTTATCGATTCCGTAGGTCGGATCGGTGAACCAGATGCTGCCGTCCGATTTCACGACCACGTCGTTGGGGCTGTTGAGCTTCTTGCCGCGATGGCTGTCGGCCACCACCGTCACTGTTCCGTCGAACTCGGTGCGCGATACCCGCCGCCCGCCATGCTCGCAGCTGACCAGTCGCCCTGAGCGGTCGACGGTATTGCCGTTGGAGAAATTGGAAGGATGCCTGAAGACGCTGACCTCGCCGCTGCACTCGTCATAGCGCAGCATGCGATTGTTCGGGTTGTCGGACCAGATGAGATACCGGCCGGCGGGGAAATAAGCGGGTCCCTCGGCCCACCGGCAACTGGCATAGAGAATGTCGAGCCGAGCGGTCGGTATGTGCAGTCGTTTGAACCGCTTGTCCAGCATCTCGAAGCACGTCTCTGTCATCTTGCATTCCTCCCTGGAGCGCTCACCAAATTCACCGCCACGCCACGATGTCACCCGTGGTCCCTGGCGGACCGGCCAAAGCATAATTGGGCCCGGTGAAGATGCATAGCACCCCGATCATGGAGCGAAGGCGGCAAATTCGGATCAAGGCAGCGGCAACCGGTCCCGGACGCGAGCGGCTTTTCATCGCCGCGACGATGGCGCACTATATCGACGACATCACTCCAGCCGGCCCACGGGTGCTCAGGTCCATGCTCAATTCTCAGGCGAATTTCATCAGGTTGCATCGCGATGACAACGTGGTGGTGGCAACACGCGAGCTTGCCGCCGGCCAGACGGTCGCCGGCGTAAGCCTTGCCCAGCCCCTGCCTGCCGGCCACAAGTTCGCTGTCGTGCCGATCGCCGAGGGCGCGCCGGTGCGCAAGTACAACCAGATCATCGGCTTTGCCAGCTCGGCAATTGCGGCAGGTGCCCATGTCCACACCCACAACTGCGTCTATCGGGCGAACTTCGAGCGCGATGCCGCACCGGGTATCGACGCCTGTCCCACCGACATGGTCGCCGCCGTCGAGCGGGCCACCTTCGAAGGCTATGTCAGGGCCGACGGACGGGTCGGGACGCGGAACTACATCGCGGTGCTGACCACGGTCAATTGCTCGGCGACCGTTGCCAAGATGGTGGCCGCCCACTTCGATGCCGCCGCGCTGGCGGCATATCCCAACATTGACGGCGTTGCCGCCTTCGTGCACGGCACCGGCTGCGGCATGGCGATCGACGGCGAAGGCTACAGCTTGCTCCAGCGCACCCTCAGCGGCTACGCCAGCCATCCCAATTTCGCCGGTGTGCTGCTCATCGGCCTGGGCTGCGAGGTCGCGCAAATCAGCTTCCTGCTCGAGGTGTCCGGCCTCAAGCAGAGCCCCACCTTCCACCACATGACGATCCAGCACTCAGGCGGCACACGCAAGACAGTGGAGGATGCCATCCGCTGCATCGAGGCCATGCTCCCCGAGGCCAACAAGGCCACGCGCCAGACCGTTTCGGCCGAGCACCTGTCGCTGGCGCTGCAATGCGGCGGCTCGGACGGCTATTCCGGCATAACCGCCAATCCCGCCCTCGGCGCCGCCGCGGATCTGCTGGTGCGCCATGGCGGTACGGCGATCCTGTCCGAAACGCCCGAGATCTATGGTGCCGAGCACCTGCTCACGAGACGCGCCGAAAGCCCTGAAGTGGCGGAAAAGCTCCTTCGCCGCATCCGCTGGTGGGAAGAATATACCGCCCGCAACAACGGCTCCATGGACAACAATCCCTCGCCCGGCAACAAGGCCGGCGGCCTCACCACCATCCTGGAGAAATCCCTCGGGGCGGCGGCAAAGGGGGGCACAACCAACCTGGTTGATGTCTATGAATATGCCGAACCGGTCAGGGCCAAGGGCTTCGTGTTCATGGACAGCCCCGGCTACGATCCTGTCTCGGTGACGGGACAGGTGGCCTCGGGTGCCAATGTTGTCTGTTTCACGACCGGCCGCGGCTCGGTGTTCGGCTACAAGCCCGCCCCCAGCATCAAGCTGGCAACCAACACTGCCATGTATGAACGCATGGCTGACGACATGGATATCAATTGCGGCGAAATCCTCACCCATGACGTCAGCGTTGACGAGATGGGTGAGCGCATCTTCCGACGTGTGCTGGCGGTTGCCTCGGGCGAGAAGTCCAGGAGCGAAGCGCTTGGATTTGGAGACAACGAATTCACCCCGTGGATCGTCGGGGCGGTGATGTAGCGGCCCGCGTGCACTATGGCAGGCTCTTGTCCAGACGGTAGGCCGCCATCGCAGACTGTTGCAGGATCGCGGTCTGGTCAGCGCGCGACAATCGGGAGATGCCTTGGCGCACAAGGTCGATCACCTGCCCGTAGCTTCCAGCCAGCAGGCAAACCGGCCAGTCCGAGCCGAACATGCAGCGTTGGGGTGTGAATGCAGCGATTGTCTCTGCGATGTAGGGTTTGATCTGCGCCGACTGCCAGGCCCGCCAATCGGCCTCGGTAATCATCCCCGACAGCTTCACCCACACATGCGCGCGGTGTTCGGCGAACGGCTGCAGCAAGGCCTTCCAAGGCGCAAAGCCGCCGCCCCTGATATCCGGCTTGGCGATGTGATCGATCACGAACCGCAGGTGGGGAAATGCCGCTACCGTCTCGAGCGCGGCCGGCATCTCGCGTGGCCGGATCAGCAGGTCGTAAGCGAGGCCGCGTCTGTCGACCTCGGCAAGCCCGCGCATCACGTCGTCTCTCAGTAGCCAACCGGCATCAGCCTCATCGTGCACCTGATGTCTGATGCCCACCAGCCACTTTCCGTTCGAAACCGACAACAGCCCATCAAGCCTGTCGCCCACATCGCGCGCCGTCAGATCGACCCAGCCGACAACCCCGGCAATGAAGTCAGTGGCGGCCGCAAGCGCGAGGAAGTCTTCTGTCTCTTCATAGCTTGAACACGTCTGGACGACAATCGTCTTCGACACGCCCGCCGTGACAAGCGCGGGCCGCAGGTCACTCGGCGAATAGATGCGATGGATGGGCTTGAGCGTTTCCGTCATCCACGGATAGTGACTGCGGTCCGGGTTCCAGAAATGCTGATGAGCATCGATTGCAGGGATCAGCGTCATTGAGTCCCTCGTTGCTTAGGTAGCCGATACGCTCGGATTTGCAGCAACCCGCAAGCCCGGATTGGTTCCGGCATGACGGCTGCAAACAGGCCACACAGGCGCTCATGCCGGAACAATGGATCCGTCGCGCTCTCAGGTCCAGCGGCCAAGAGCTTGGACTCTTGGCAACAAGCGTGCCGGTCCAATTCGCAACGGAGCGAAGTGCCTCTGTGGAAACGAAAGGACACGACAGGCCATCTGAGGCCAGAGACCTCACATCAGTTCGCGATTGAGACGACGGCATGGAATGGAGCGAGAAACGCACCCAAAGTCTGATGACCCTAATGGTTGCCAGCCAACCTGACCGCTAATGAGACCAAAGGCGCGTGCGTATTCCCATCAAGGCTACGGCCCGCGAGCTGCGCAACAGGCCGGATACATATCAGCGACTTCCGAAATCCTGCACGTATCTCTCTTGCGAACCGCAGCCGGTCCATACATTCGGGTCACTAGTCGCCGTGGAGATAGATCACGTAGGTGTTCAACACATAAAGGACGAACAGACCAAGGCTTGTCCACCCGACAACCCGAAACAGCCGCTTGGTCGGACGGTAGAGCAGGCTCACGATCACCAGACCGCTCATCACCACCGCCGATCCCGCCGAAACGGCATGAGTGGGGGACACATGCGAGAGGATCGGGCCTTTCGAATAGAACACGTCGTCAATGCCGAGGATAAAAATATCGAACAGATTGCTGCCCAGCAGGTTCGCAATCGCCATATTCACGGCGCCGATCCGAAGTGCGGCCAGGGTCACGACCAGTTCCGGCAGGGAGGTCGTGCCGGCTACGAACAGCGAGCCGACGAAAGTCTTTCGCCACCCCATGGCGTCAGAGAGGCCGGAACCGATGAAGGGAAGCCAGATGCCGACGGCTACGAGTATCGTGCCCGCGATTGCAAAACGCACGCCCGCCGACTTCAGGGTGATCGTGGGATATCGCTCTGCGGTTTCCTCTACATAAGCCTCGCGATGATCGCGCTCGTAAACAAAAACAGTGCGGGCGGCGAGCACAAAGAGCCCGATCAAAATCGGTGTGTAGAGACCGACAGGGCCGATCGCGTAGGACATCGTCTGGCCTGCGATGAGCAGGTTGAGGCCGGCAAAACCGATAAGCACGACACCGAAACTGGCTGAAAGAATGTGGCCGAGATGAGTGCGTCGGTAGACCGATGTCTCCCGATGCACGAAGTCGACAACGACCAGGATCAGGAGATTGAAAACACAACTGCCGAGGACGTCGCCAACGGCGATGTTCGGTGTGTCTGCCGCGGTGACCGAACTGATGCCGGTGACAAGTTCGGGGAGCGAGGTGACCGTGCCCAAAAGGATGAGGCCGATCCAGTTGCCGGAAAGGCCGGTCCTGTCGGCGATGATGTCACCACTGCGCGACAACTCGGGCCCGGCCACACCGATCACGAGGGCACAGGCTGCGAATTCAAGCCAGACCAACACCAGCGGCGCTGTCAGGAGGGCCACTTGTCAGCCCTCGTCGGTTTCCTGATCCCAAGCGTCAAGCATGGGCATCACCAAGTGTAGGATATCGCATAATTCAAAGTTCTCTGTGCGGTCGATAAGGTTTGCCTCCAAAACCTGGTAATGGAATGACAATCAGCTGAATCGTTCCACTTTCCAACCGTTGCATATGCACTAGATGGCATCAATGAGGATGGCGAGATCGTGAATGAGCGGCTTGATTACCGCATATTTGGCGGTGTCGGCATTGCAATGAATCTGGTCCGCTCAGCCGCGCGCGAGCGTCGACTTACCGGTCGGCCGCACACGGCCTGCGGGTCGAGCCTCAAGCTTGCCAGTATCGGCGTCGCATTACGATTTCGCCTCGTAGCGCACGCGCCTATGGCGGCTGATGGCACTGGCCTTAAGTCTTCGACCCTAGCATCATGGGGTCTTATTCCACCAGGATGGGCAGCCAGTCCAATGTTTGGCGGGTCTTTTGGCCGGGCCCACAATGCATGAATCTCGTCAAAAGCGGCCGTTCTGACAGGTTCTCGCTTATGTCCGCTTCACCCCCGATAACCGCCATTATCCGAGGGTCTCAAGGCGGCAGTCAGCCCCGCCCGCGCCGATCGCCTTGAGCCCATCAAAAGCTGCTTTTGCTTCGACCCCGCCGTCGCAGACGCGTTGCGACGGCAGAGACCTCCCGGGCCACGACGGGAACCAGGCTGGTCAGCAGAACGACTTGCCAGGCTGCAGCCGGCAGGGGCGCTATGCTCAGCGCAGCCGCAAGGTTAGGCTCGAGCGCCGCAACCAGGAGCAGGACAAGGCACAGCAAAATCGCCAGCCAGATGATCGGATTTCGGGTCAGTTGATTGCGCAGCAGGCCTTCGCGCCAGTTGCGCATGTTGAAGACATGCCAGAGCTGGGCGAGCGCAAGGGTGAAAAAGCTCATCGTCGTCGCAGCTTCGCCCGGCAGGCCGAGCAGCCGTAATCCGATGAACATCGAGGCCAGCGTTGTTGCAGCGATCAGCAGGCCATGCCCGACGATCGCCCTCCAGTGCCGTTGCGCCACGATTGCTTCGGACGGCGGGCGTGGGGGTCTGGAGAGCACGTCGCTGTCTGCTTCCACCGTACCCAGCGCGAGAGCCGGAAAGACATCCGTTACCAGATTGAGAAACAGAATCTGCAACGGCAGCAACGGCAACTGCAAACCGGCCAGCACCGCCAGGCCTACGACGAGGATTTCGCTCAGGTTGCAAGATAGAAGGTAGATGGTGAAGCGGCGGATATTGGTGAAAATGATTCGCCCTTCGCGAATGGCATAGATGATTGTCGCGAAGGCGTCATCACGCAGAACCATGTCGGCGGCTTCCTTTGCCACCTGGGTGCCGCGCAGCCCCATGGCGATGCCAATATCAGCCTTGCGCAGCGCCGGCGCATCATTGACACCGTCGCCAGTCATGGCGACGACCTGTCCATTGCGCTGGTGCAGGGTGATGAGATTGAGTTTCTGCTCAGGCGACACACGCGAGAACACCCGGGCAGCCAGTGCCGTCTCGCGCTCGACATCGCTCATTTGATCGAGCGGTTTGAGATCACGACCGCTGAGTGCTGCGCCTGGCGACGATGCCAGTCCGATCCATTCGGCAATATGCAATGCGGTCGCGGGATGATCGCCGGTCACCATGACGACCTCAATGCCGGCACGCCTCGCGTCTGCAATTGAACCGGCAATGTCGGATCGTGGAGGATCATGGAAGCCGACCACGCCAATGAGGGTCAGGTCGCGATAGGGATCAGCGCTCTTTTCCTCGCTCTGTTTGCTGGCCACCGCCAGCAAGCGCAGGCCCTTGCGGGCCATCTCGTCACAGACTGATGACCAATGATCGCGCGCGACGCCTTCGAAGGGTTCGATCCCGCTCTCCCTGAAAACGTCATGGATACAGTCGAAAACCGCTTCCGGTGCTCCTTTCACGGCCGAGAGATACCCGTTGCTCGTACGATGCATGGTGGACATCATCCGTGTTGAAGCATCAAATGCATGCTCTTCAATCTCGGGACAGGCTGCGAGAAGAGCCGGACGATGGAGTCCCGCCGCGGCGGCTGCCTCCAGCAGCGCCACCTCCATGGGATCGCCTACGCCCTTGTCGCCCTTAACCTCGAGGCTGGCGTTGTTGCATAGCGCCACGGTCCGGAGGAGTTCGTGGATCAGTCGGTCGGATCCAAACGCCCGCTGCCGACTGTCGAAGACGAATGTCATTTTATGCGGGTCAAAATGCCATTGGCCTGCGGCCGTCACCAGCCGCTCCACGTGCATCCGGTTCTCGGTGAGGGTCCCGGTCTTGTCGGTCATTATGACAGTCGTCGACCCGAGGGTCTCGACAGCCGAAAGCCGCTCCATGACTGCGTTCTGCTTGGCCATACGCAACATGCCGCGTGCAAGCGCCAGGGTCGCCACCACGGGTAGCCCCTCAGGGATGGCGGCCACGGCGAGCGCTATGGCCGCCTCGACCATCAAGAATATGTCCTTACCGGCGATGATACCGGAGATGGCGATGGCCGCGGCGAGCGCCAGCGTCAGCCAGATGAGTTGGCGGCTGAGTACATCCAACTGCCGTTCGAGCGGCGATCGTTCCGGCAAGCTCTGCTCGACCAGATGGGTGATATGGCCCAGTTCGCTGGTCATGCCGGTAGCTGTCACCACGGCTTCACCGGTGCCGCGAGTAACGGAGCATCCCTTGAAGAGCATAGAGGCGCGTTCGGCGAGCGGAGCTTCACTGGAGACCGGCTGGACCTGCTTGCCGACGGGCAGGGATTCTCCCGTCAGTGCCGATTCATCGGCCGCCAGATTGGCGGACTGGATGACGCGCATATCTGCCGAAATCACGTCGCCAGCCTCAACGATGACGATATCGCCGGGAACCAGGTCTTCTGATGGCACCAAGCTCTCACGACCATCGCGGCGCACATGCGTGTTGGGCAGGGTCAATTCTCGCAACGCCTCCATTGACCGCACGGCACGCGCCTCGGTGACAAGACCGATGGCACTATTGATGATCAGAACGACGGTGACGGCTATGGCCTCGGGGATCTGGCCGAACAGTGCGGCCAACAATGCCGCCGCAACGAGGAGCAATACGACCGGGCTCGCAAACTGCTTCAAAAACAACGACAAGAGGCTTGCCGGGCGGCGATGGCGCAGTTCGTTCGGCCCGAAGTGGCGGAGACGCTCGATTGCCTCTGCGCTGCTCAATCCCGACGGTGGACTGACATCGGCAGTCCGCAGCATCTCGCCGACGTCGCTGGCATGCGGCGTCGCCAAGTCCTCTAACCCCGCGCGCGCTGCCTTGAACTTCAAGGCTTTTCCACTTCAGTGACTACCAGCCGCGGCATCTGGCCATCAATTGGGCGCATCGACCAGACTTTTCCAGCAATGACCGGACACAGCTCACTTGATTGCCTCCGACAGCGCCACGCAAGTACAATGATCGTGGAGCCTCTCAATTTGTCTCAGTTGGCCCAGAAGCAGTCATGCGAGGCGGTAATCAAGACCATAGCTTTGCCAACCGCTGGACACTAATCTGCCGCTCAAGGAGACGACGGGATGGCACGCTGAAGTGGTCTCGACTTTCCGGACAGGCTGGTGGCTTTTCTAAGGTGTATCCGGTTTAGATTTCATGCCGCCATTTGCTCTTGTCGACTGGCCCAGTATGCCTCCCTCGGCGTTTGGTGCTCAAGGGCGGAGTGGGGGCAGCTGAAGGATGCTTTTTCTGTTGAAGGTGGAACGTATTTGCCGCGCGTGCTGATTGATCTTCTCCCAAAAAGATGGTGACCCCGGCAGGATTTGAACCTGCGACCCCAGGATTAGGAATCCTGTGCTCTATCCAGCTGAGCTACGGGGCCATGCCGTTGTGGCGGTTGGCCTCGGTCCTCTTAACCCCTCCGGAGACCTTTGATCAAGTCGCGCTGCACGACCGGCAGACTGGACAAGCCGGCGCCGACATTACGGCGGGCATTGCCGCAGAGCGCATGCGCCTTGCGCAACAGGATCGAGCGTCCCACAAAACAAAGGGCCCGCCAGAAGCGAGCCCTTCGATGTCATGAATAATAATCGCAAGCGGCTCAGGCGGCCACTTCCTCGGCTTCTTCGGCTTCCGGCTTCTCGGCGCGGTGCGCGGACTTCTCCAGCACCTGCTCGACTTCGCTGACCGCGGCCTCATCGCTCAGTTTCTTCACGACCGCAACCTCGCGGGCCATGCGGTCGAGGGCGGCCTCGTAAAGCTGGCGCTCGGAGTAGGACTGCTCGGGCTGCCGTTCGGAGCGGTAGAGATCGCGCACCACCTCGGCCACGGCGATGAGATCGCCGGAATTGATCTTGGCCTCGTATTCCTGGGCGCGGCGCGACCACATGGTGCGCTTTACCCGGGCGCGGCCTTTCAGAACCTTCAGGGCCTGCTCGATAAGCGGCTTTTCAGCCAGCTTGCGCATGCCGACGGCATCGCACTTGCCGGTCGGCACCCGCAGGCGCATGCGCTCCTTGTCGAAGTCGATGACGTACAATTCCAGCTTCGCTCCGGCGATCTCCTGTTCTTCGATGTCGACGATCTTGCCGACGCCGTGAGCGGGATACACCACGTACTCGTTGGCCTTGTATTTCAGCTTCTTGACAGGGGACTTCTTGGCTACCGACATGCGTATTCCACCTCGCAGGACAATTTTAGCGCATCACACTGTCAGGAAACCGCACGAAACCAAACCTGCGCCGGCCGGGCGCAAGCCCCAGTCTCGTTGCTCCGGAGGCCGCATCAAGGCGGCTTCGCATCCAGAACCCTCGCTTGCCGATTTCGTTCAAAGCGATGGTTGAAGACCTTTCAGATCTCACCCATTGGGTCTTGAGGCGAAAAAAAGTCCGAGCTTGCGAAAGCCCGGCCGGATTTCCTGAAAGTCAATACGACATCACCACTTATATAACACAAGTTATGGCGATTTCAAAGGGGCAAGCCACCACATTGGGCTTCCCCAGCGGCCTCAGGTCGCATCTACGAACAAAATTGGTTAATCGCCTTCGCCCGGCTCAGGTGAAAAGTATTTGTCAAATTTGTCGGTTTCACCGTCGAATTCCGCGGCATCGGCCGGTGGGTCCTTCTTGGAGGTGATGTTCGGCCAGGTGCTGGCAAATTTGGCGTTGACCTCGAGCCATTGCTCGAGATCGGGCTCGGTGTCGGGCTTGATGGCATCGACCGGGCACTCGGGTTCGCACACACCGCAGTCGATACATTCGTCGGGATGAATGACGAGCATGTTCTCACCCTCGTAGAAGCAGTCCACCGGACACACCTCCACGCAATCCATGTATTTGCACTTGATGCAGTTCTCGTTGACGACGTAGGTCATGACCTTGCCAGTTTCAGGTTACCTGTTGAGTTGCGCAGCGGGCCCGCCGCGTCGGAGCGATTTGATCGACAGGCCTATAGCAAGCCGCAGCCGCGGATGCATCCTTTTTTCCTCCCGAGCAAAATGCCGCAGGGCAGATGCGCTATTCGGCCCGGATTTCCGGGGAGGCCGCGTCAGCCTCGCGCATATCCTCATAGAGCATCCTCGCCGCCACCGCCGGTCCGCGCCGCATGGCAAAGCCGGCTACCTTCATCACCCTCACCCGCGATCCGATAATGATGGTGAGAATATCGTCGATTTTCAGTTCATGGCTGACGCGCGTGATGCGCGCGCGGTTGACCCGCACCTGACCGGCGGCAATCAAGGCCTGGGCGCCGGTGCGCGAACGGGTGATGCGTGCACACCACAGCCATTTGTCGAGGCGGTGGGAGGGGCTGCGGGCTTCACCCATGGGCATGGCGATCCGCTATCAGTCACCGCGGCGACCGCGGGCGGCCAGTTCGGAGCGCAACTGGCTGAGGACGGCAAAGGGCGAATCCTTGTCAATGCGCGGCTCGCGCTGATGGGCCGGGGGGCGTTCGGGGCCTTTTTGTGTCGGGCGGCGCTGATCCTTGCCCTTGCCTTTGCCCTTGCCACGTGGCGGGCGGGACTGTTCGCCGGCGGTGCCTTGCCTGGTGCCGTGGCGCGGTTTGTCGTTGTGCGGCTCGCGCGGTTCGCTGCGGCGCTTGAAGGGGCCGGTGTCGCGCGGCCACCAGACCTCGAGGAAACGCGGCTCGGGCGGTTCGGAGCTGGCCGCATCGGGCTCGTTCGGGGAGGCCGCGGGTTCAGGCGGTGTGGCCGCGGCTTCGACTGCCTCGGGTTCGGCTGCCGGTGCTGCCGGGGCCGTTGCGGCGGGGGATTCAGGCAGTGCGGTCGCGGCTTCGGACCCGGCATCGGGCGGTGACGGCGGGGCTTCGCTGCCGGCACCGGCTGCTACCGGCTCAATTGCGGCGGGTGTGGCGGTGGCAGGCGGCAGCTTGCGCCGTTGCATCTTGAAACCCAGTTCCTTGAGGATTTGGGCAAAATCGTCACCGGAACAGCCGACCAGCGACATCATGTCCGGGATCACCGAAAACCCGCCGCCCTCGACCGAGCCTTCAGGACGCACCGCCTCGGGAGTGGCGGGCTTCCAGAAGGTGCGCTCGCGGATCATGTCGGCAAGCCGCTCCAGCATGTCGATGCGCACCGCCCGGCGGCCGCACGGGCGATAACCGGCGGTAAGGTAGAACGCGGGAGGGACCTCGGGATCGATGGCCACTGAAGTCAGGCCCTGTCCGGGCAGCAGGGGCAGGGGATCGAGCGCTGTCGGGCTGCCGTCACCTGAGCGTGCCAGCGACCACAAGAGGACGCGCAGTTCGCTGGGCGCAGGCTTCAGCAGGGCTGGTATGAACAGGTGAAACGAGCCGAAACGCACCCCGTGGCGACGCAGTTTGGCGCGCTCTTCCTGGGCGAGATCCTTGACTTCTGCGGCAATGCCCGCCCGGTCGATCACGCCCATGGATTCAACGAGGCGAAAGGCAATGCCGCGGGTGATGCCCTCCACGTCTTCTGCCTCCGACAAGGCAACGAGCGGTTCGAGCAAGCCGGCTACATGGCGCTGGGCGAATTTTTCCAGTCGGGCCTGAACGGCCTCGCGATCGGGCCCGGAAAGCTGGGCATCGGCCTTGAGTTGCACGCGCGGCTTCAGCGGGCTGGGTCCGGCAACCAACCGCCCGATGGCCGCCGACTTCCAGACGATATCGCCCTCGCGGGTGAGCGAAAGGTCGGGGTCGGGGCCTGCGGCGATCGACTGGGCGCGATCGAGAAGTTCCTGGCTTACCACCTTGAGGGCGGCGGCCTTCAAGGTCTTGGCCTCTTCGCTATCGGCGACGGTCGAGACGAACGTCAGGCCGGTGATGCGGCCGACGCATTCACCCTCAACGATGATGTTGCCGTCGTCTTCAACGCTCGACATGATGTCTTCCTTCTGGCGCAGCCGCCGCATGAGAATGGAGGTGC
>CAZMSA010000073.1:0-17440 GCA_964568825.1 uncultured Rhizobiaceae bacterium
CTCAGGCTTGAGACTGAGCCTCGGCAATACGGCGCTGATACATACCCATGAAGTCAATCGGATCAAGCATCAGCGGCGGGAACCCGCCATTGCGAGTTGCATCAGCAAGGACTTGACGTGCGAATGGAAATAGCATGCGCGGACACTCGACCAAAACCAACGCATGCAACGCTTCCTGCGGCACATTCTCCAGCCTAAAGACACCCGCATATAGCAGGTCCGCAACGAATACGGACTTGCCTTCGTGAGTGGCTTTTGCCTCCAGATGCAGTTCGACCTCGAAGTCGGTGGGCGCCAGATTTCGCGCATTTACATTGACCGCGATGTTGATGTCCGGCGAGCCGTTTTGAATATTCATGGACTGTGGCGCATTGGGGTTCTCGAACGACAGGTCTTTCAGATACTGGCCGAGAATTTTCATGGACGGCGCCGAGCCTGGCTCCGGCTGTGGAGCCTTCAGCGAAGCGGTGCCAGTCGCACCCATTTTGGCAGAAGCCTCGCCGCCATTGTTGCTCTTGGGTTTTGCGTCCGTCTTGGGCGCTGGTTTTGTCGCCTTGGCCATGGTCATGTCCGCATCTGTATGTTGGATGGAGGCTTCGAACGCTCTCTCAAGCGCTCGCCGATGAATGCGATCGCTGGCTAACACGTCTTCGGCGCTACTGCAAGACTACCGCGTAGGGCCACCATTCCTGTGCCACGGCGACGGCGATCTCCCTTGTTGCGAGTGATCTTCTCCGTCGATTTCCTGTGCATCGAGGTTAATGATCGGTCCGTTCTCGGAATGTGACGAACCGGGCGAATGGTTTCGCCCGGCGATAATCGTCACTTCACCATGCCGATTCATATAGCGCCAAATCCAGCGGGCGATGGCCAGACGAGCGGTAGGTACCAGAAGAATCAACCCTATGGTGTCGGTGATGAAGCCCGGAGTCAGCAGACATAGGCCTGCGACAAGCAGGAAACCGGCGTGAATGGCTGGTTCCACCGGCAGTTGGCCATTGTCCAGATTCTGCTTGAGGGCCATCAGGGTGCGAAAGCCCTGATAGCGAACCAGTGCAGCGCCCACAATGGCAGTAGCGATCGTCAAGGCAATCGTCGGCACGGGGCCGATCATCGATCCGACCTTGATGAAGGCGACAATCTCAATGATTGGCACCCCCAGAAACACCAGAAGCAAAAACATTGCCAATTTCGTGCCCTTCCGTAACGTATTGCCATGGGTTTTGCCGGGAATGTTTGGTTTTCGGCCTCACGAGATATATATAGTGGAACGGCGATGAATTCATCCCGCTCGCCCAAAGAAGGGCAAGCGAGGTATCGAGCATACGGAAAAGGTGGCGCCCCGCCCATGAACCAAGCCTTCGATCCATTGAATCTCCTCATCCTGGCGGTTGCGGTGTTCATATTCTTTCGCCTTCGCAGTGTGCTGGGCACCCGTACGGGACACGAACGTCGTTACGATCCGGTATCCGGCGCGCCGGCAAAGGATGCTCGTGCAAACGATAACGTAGTGCCGCTGCCCGCGCGCGAGCCAAAGGACGAGCCAGTTTATATCGCCGATGAAGATGAGGAGCAGCCACCCGTTTGGCAGGGCTACGCCGAGGAGGGCACCGATGTTGCAAAAGGCTTGGAGGCCATTATGGCCGTGGACCCGAACTTTTCGCCAAAGACTTTCCTAGAAGGCGCACGCATTGCCTACGAGATGATCGTTACGGCTTTTGCTCAGGATGACCGCAAGTCCCTCAAGCCACTGTTGTCGCGCGAGGTGTACAGCGGCTTTTCGCAGGCAATCGATGAACGCCAGTCCCGTGGCGAAACCCTCGAAAGTCGCTTTGTGGGCATCGACAAGTGCGAGCTGGTGAACGCAGTACTCACCGGGCGCAAGGCGCAGCTGACTGTCCGCATCCTCTCGCAGATGATTACCGCCCTGCGGAATCGTGAGGGTGAGATCATCGATGGTGATGACAAACGGGTTAGTGCGATCACTGACGTGTGGACTTTCGAGCGCGATACCGGCACTTCCGATCCCAATTGGAAGCTGGTCGCGACCGAGGAAACGGGCTAAAGCGAAATGGGTCTCGGGCAACGGCTGATGGGGATCTGCACCCTGGCGATGATGCTTATGTCCACGTCCACTTCCGCTCAGGCCGAAATGCCCTTGCCTATACTTGAACCGGTGTCATGGCAGGCCATTTCTGGCTGGCCGGGCAAGAGCCTGGACCGCTCACTCGCCGCCTTTCAGCGTTCGTGCCGCGAGATACTGGATACCGCACGAGGCTTTCGGCGAGCCTCAAGCTTTGGTGGTAAGCCGGATGACTGGCACACGACTTGTCAAGAAGCTCTTGTTACTCCGCCTGGTGAGGCGCAGGCATATTTCGAGCAGGCCTTTTACGCCTACCGCGTCGTTGATTCGCAACGCCCAAACGGTCTTATCACTGGCTATTTCGAGCCGGAATATCCCGGCAGTCGCACGCCCGCTAGCGGGTATCCCGTTCCGGTCTATGGTCGACCCGCGGATCTCATTGCTTTCGACGCGACGACGGAGGCGCAAACCGGCCTGCGCTACGGGCGATTTGTGCTGGGTCAGCCCAAGGCCTATCCACCGCGCGGAGAAATTGCGTCGGGGGCGCTTGCGGGCAGGGGTCTGGAAATCGCCTGGATGGCCTCGCCGGTCGATGCCTATTTCATGCACGTCCAAGGCTCGGCCCGCTTGCGCCTGCCGGATGGTTCATTCATGCGGCTAGCCTATGCGGGCAAGTCCGGCAGGCCCTATACGTCCATCGGTCGGCTGCTGGCGGAGCGCGATATACTGCCGCGCGATGACGTTAACATGCAGTCGATACGGGATTGGATGGCAGCCCATCCGGACGCTGCCCGCAAGCTGATGGCTGAAAACGAGTCGTTTGTGTTTTTCCGGGAAGTGCCGATACAGGATCCGTCGCTGGGACCGCCGGGGGGTGAGCTCGTGGGGCTGTCACCGCGGGTAAGCTTGGCGATCGATCGTCGCTACTGGACCTACGGAACGCCATTATGGCTTGACACGGTCGTGCCGGATGCAGGCCATACTAGGCCATTTCGTCATCTGATGATTGCCCAGGATACCGGTTCGGCCATTCGTGGATCGGTACGCGGCGATATCTTTTTCGGCTCCGGTGAGGCAGCAGGCATTCCGGCCGGGCATATGCAGGCGCCGGGCAGCCTCATCGTGTTGCTGCCACATATATTGACCCGCCATCTCGGTCTTGACCGGCGATGACACGCCGCGGACCAAGGAGTCGGCGCGGCGAGATTGATGCGGCCGAGCGCGCGATTTGGGCGAAGGCCGTAGCCGACGTCGGGCCTCTACGGCCCAACAAGGTCAATGTTATAGGTGATGAAGTTAAGTCGGAACCGCATCCCGAGAAGGCGTTGCCAGCTATGGCAGACGCCGAGATGCGGCCGGGAA
Source organism: uncultured Rhizobiaceae bacterium (assembly GCA_964568825.1). Taxonomy (GTDB): domain Bacteria; phylum Pseudomonadota; class Alphaproteobacteria; order Rhizobiales; family Aestuariivirgaceae; genus CAVVDT01. The sequence continues at coordinate 3,446 of CAZMSA010000073.1, forward strand.
AGACGCTGAAACAGGGCTCGACACCCCGTGTGACATCACCGCCACTGACGGGTCTTGATCGTCGTATGCGTCAGCGCCTGACCCGTGGGCAGGTCGAATATGAAGCGCGACTCGATCTGCATGGCCTGGGCGTGCAGGCCGCACGTCTCGCACTTTTGCACTTTCTGGTCGAATCGGCCGCGCAAGGCAGACGCCTGGTACTGGTCATTACCGGCAAGGGGGCAGCCCCGTTTGCCCGCCATACGCTGCATGGGAGCAGCCATTTCGACACGCCAGAACGCCAAGGCCGGTTGCGCCGCAAGCTGTCTGAATGGCTTTCCGAAGATGACATGCGAGCCTATGTCGCGGGCTATCAACCGGCCCATCCACGGCATGGTGGGGGAGGGGCTTTCTATGTCAGGATTCGTCGCAGCAACCGTCTACGAAAATTCCGGTGACACCATTCGGCAGACACCTGCGCCACCTCAGAGCGGAACGCGGATTGACGGTCAAGGACATGGCGTCGGCCATTGGGGTTTCCAGTGCCTTTCTTACGGCCCTTGAGCATGGCAAGCCGGACGACCGAGCTGGGCGTTAGTCCAGCACATTATTGGACGCTTCAATGTCATATGGACGATGCCGAGGAACTCTTGCGACTGGCCCGCTTGTCACACCCGCGCGTTACCGTGGATACCACCGGCCTGTCGCCACGCGCCACCGAACTGGCAAACCGGCTGGCGGCATCGATCTCGCGGCTGTGCGAGCGCGATCTCGAACGGCTATCGTTGATTCTCGAGAGCGACAGCGACATGCTGCCCATTAAAGAATGAATTTTGACAGATCGGTGTTCTTGGCGAGATCACCGATATGACGTTCCACATAGTCGTGATCGATGACAAGCTTAGTGCCCACCTGGTCGGTGGCGGCGAAGTTGATGTCGTCCAGTACCCGCTCCATTATCGTATGTAGCCGCCGAGCGCCGATGTTCTCCACCGAAGCATTAATACTGGCGGCGAAGCGCGCAATCGCAGCGACACCATCGTCGGTGAAATCGAGGGTGACGCCCTCGGTTGCTAATAGGGCCTTGTACTGGCGGATGAGGCTGGCCTCAGGTTCGGTAAGTATGCGGTTGAAATCCTCCTCGGTCAGCGCCCGCAGCTCGACTCTTATCGGTAGACGGCCTTGTAGCTCGGGCAGCAGGTCAGAGGGTTTTGCAATGTGAAAGGCTCCCGAAGCGATGAACAGGATATGGTCAGTTTTGACTGCACCATATTTAGTCGATACTGTTGTTCCTTCGATCAATGGCAAGAGGTCACGCTGAACCCCTTCTCGGCTGACATCGGCACCTGCCCGCTCGCCGCGAGCACAAATCTTGTCGAGCTCGTCGAGGAACACGATGCCGTTGTTCTCAACCTCACCAATTGCCTCCTGCACGATCTGCTCCTGATCGAGCAATTTTTCGCTTTCCTCCACCAAGAGGACCTCGTGACTCTGCGCCACGGTCAGGCGGCGCGTGCGCTTTCGCTGTCCGAAGGTCTTGCCGAACAGGTCGCCGAGATTGATCATTCCCACCGAGGCGCCCGGCATGCCGGGAATTTCCAATGCCGGTTGGCCCGCGCCTGAATCCACTACCTCGATCTCGATTTCTTTATCATCGAGTTCGCCTGTCCGGAGCTTCTTCTTGAAGCTATCGCGCGTTGAGGCTTGCGCCGTCTTGCCCACAAGGGCATCGAGCACCCGCTCCTCGGCATGCAGCTGGGCCTGCGCTTCGACCTCCTTGCGCCGCGCCGCCTTGACGAGGGCAATACCCGCTTCGGTCAAATCACGAATTATCTGTTCGACATCGCGCCCGACATAGCCGACCTCTGTGAACTTGGTGGCTTCGACCTTGATGAATGGCGCCTGGGCGAGCTTGGCCAGGCGACGAGCGATTTCGGTCTTGCCGACGCCGGTAGGCCCGATCATCAGGATGTTCTTGGGCAGCACTTCCTCGCGCAAACCCACGTCTATTTGCTGTCGGCGCCAGCGGTTGCGCAGGGCAATGGCCACCGCTCGTTTGGCGGCATTCTGGCCGACGATATGGCGGTCGAGTTCGGAGACAATCGCGCGCGGGGAAAAATCTGTCATGGGGCTCCTCTATGGGACCTTGAATTCACTCTTTGGCGGGTACCCGCATACGGATGGCGTTGGGCATGGTTGCCACCACAATGCGACGCAGCGGCCGCCAGGCAACTGACAACATCAGAACGATGCCGCCGACTACAAGGGATGTCTCTGCATAGCTCGTCGAAGCCCAAGTGGTACCGGACATCAACGTATAAGCGGCATAACCGAGATAGATCAGTGATGAAGCCAGCAAAGCACGGCGATCGATGATCAGGGCGACTAAGCCGACAACGAAAAAAACTCCAATTATAAGTTCGGCATCGCCATACGTCAGGCTACTGTTTTGCGAGGTAATTGCTATGACGATAGGGTGGACGATTAGCGGTGCGGACAGCAAATGCAGCCAGAACGCGATGTCGGTTCTTCGCGTTGCCCGGGTCCGGTCTGACATGTCGAACCGCATGGCCAAAGCAAATATTACAAGCCCCATCGGCAGGAAGACTATGCCCGAATGATGGATGATCAATTGCGGAACGATACTCCCAGCTAATGCGATGACCGTGACCCCGAGGGCGGCACAGCCTGCTGCTATGGTGATGGGGACACGAAAACGCAGCCAGTGCAATCCTACAAATCCAGCGGTGATAAAGCCTGCTATCGCAACCCAGAAACTACCGTTGAACAGGAACTTCTCGAAGCTGCTCGTCCAGTCGCCAGCGATGATACCGGTCAGGGCGCCAAATACCGCCACCGAATAGACAATAAGCAAGAAGATACTTGGTAGTGCTAGGCGTTTGATTCGTGTGAAGACCTCGGCAAACCCCCAGCTTGTTGCAGCAATAACGGCGCTGCTGACAGCCAGACCGGTATCCTTAAGCACGTAGCCCAGAGCCCCCAGAAACAGAACGAGTCCGATGGTGACAAATATGTCGTTGAAGCTGGTAATGAGGCGCAGATTTTCTTCATCGGCGTGCGAGGCGACCGAATGTTCCGATTGTGCGAAGGCGATGAGACGCGTGGCGACATCGGCTTCGATTACGCCGGCCGCGACCGCAGCATCGATGTCAGCCTGACGGAGGATCATGAGGTCCGGATCGCCCGTCATTCGGCAAGGCTTTCCACGATGATGTTGGTATTGGTATAGACGCAGATCTCGGCCGCGATCTTCAAGGCGCGTCGGGCGATTGCCTCGGCGTCGAGGTCGCTGTCGGAGAGGGCGCGGGCCGCAGCCAGCGCGAAATTGCCACCCGAACCGATGCCGATCATACCGGCCTCGGGCTCCAGAACATCGCCGGTTCCGGTCAGCACCAGGCTCACCTTGCGATCGGCGACGATCATCATTGCCTCGAGCCTTCTGAGATAGCGGTCAGTGCGCCAATCCTTGGCCAATTCGACGCAAGCTCGGGTAAGCTGCTGTGGATATTGTTCGAGCTTGGTTTCGAGCCGCTCGAACAACGTCATGGCATCGGCTGTGGCGCCGGCGAACCCGGCGATGACATCGCCTCCAGCTAATGGGCGCACCTTGCGTGCATTGGACTTGATGACCGTATTGCCGATACTGACCTGGCCGTCGCCGGCTATCACCACCGTATTGCCCTTCCGTACGGTGAGAATGGTCGTGCCATGCCATTGGGGAATCTCGCGTGGCTCGGACATGGTGTCTCCAATGCTTGTGTCCGCCTCATGTAAGGAGCAGGCGATGAAAAGAAAATACCGCACATCGAGCTCAGTGTCGTGCGGCAAACGGGTGATTGGCCTTTGGCTTTGGTTCTTGCTAAAAGACCCACGGCCATCGCCCGCGTCAACCCGCCAGAGAGGCTTCTATGCGTCAGGCAAGCGTGAAACGCAAAACATCCGAGACCGCGATCGAGGTGCGCCTTGATCTCGACGGCAGTGGTCATAGCGAAATCTCGACCGGCGTTGGCTTCCTTGACCACATGCTCGACCTGCTGGCGCGCCACTCGCTCATCAACATGAGGGTGAAGGCTCAGGGAGATTTGCATATCGACTTTCACCACACCGCCGAAGATGTGGGCATTGCGCTTGGCGAAGCGTTGAAGCAGGCGCTTGGCGACAAGCGTGGCATTGTTCGCTATGCCAGCCTCGAATTGCCCATGGACGACGCGCTTACCCGCGTGGCGCTCGACATATCGGGACGCCCCTACCTGGTGTGGCGGGTGGAATTTTCTCGCCCCAAGGTGGGCGACATGGACACCGAACTGTTTCGCGAATGGTTCCAGGCGTTTGCCATGAACGCTGGGATTACGCTGCATGTCGAATGCCTCTACGGCGACAACAATCACCATATTGCTGAAAGCTGCTTCAAGGGACTGGCGCGCGCCTTGCGGCTGGCAGTGGCAATCGATGAACGCCGAGGCGACACCATTCCCTCTACCAAGGGCAGTCTTTAGGGAGTCGCCGCAGAGCAGGCAGATGAAACTCTATTCCGTCCATTACCGCCATGAAGACGCAGCCAGCCTTGCCAGTCTGGCTGAGCGCGCCGTACTGGTGAAGGAGGGTTTTTGCTGGCCCGCCCTACTTCTAGGGCCCATGTGGCTGGCCTGGTGCGGCCTTTGGTTGGCACTTGCCTTCTATATCGCATTGATGCTGGTGGTGGTGGCGTTTGCTATGCTGATGGGTTTGCCCAACGGTGATGTCAGCTTTATCACAATGGTAGCGCAGCTGTTACTCGCCTTGGAAGGTAACGGACTTTGTCGCTGGTCGCTGGAAAGAAGACGCTACCATGAACGGGCCATCGTGGCGGGCGGCAACCTGTCCGAGGCAGAAGAACGCTTCTATGCTTCATGGTCTGCGGTGCACAAGCGTGTTGCCGATGGCTCGGCCGCATCATGAGAGTTGCTATTATAGATTATGGCTCAGGCAACCTGCGCTCGGCCCAAAAGGCCTTTGAGCGTGCCGCGCGAGATAAAGGCATCAAGGCATCGATAGACCTAGTCAGCCATGCCGACGATGTCATGGCGGCCGATGCCGTTGTGCTTCCCGGCGTTGGCGCCTTTCGCGATTGCTGCGCCGGCCTCTTGGCGCTCGACGGGGTGCGGGAGGCGCTTGAGGAGGCGGTGATTGTCGGCGGTCGACCATTCCTTGGCATTTGTGTCGGCATGCAGTTGATGGCGACCGTCGGCCTCGAACATGGCGAGGAGCCAGGGCTTGGCTGGATCGCCGGCGATGTCGATCTCATCCGCCCAGACGATCCGGCTTTGCCAGTGCCACATATGGGCTGGAATACCCTTGAGATCGTGAACAATCATCCGCTGCTCGCTGGCTTGAGGAGTGGTGAGACGGGCGAACATGCGTATTTTGTTCATTCCTATCAGCTAAAGGCGCGCAATGCCTCCGATTTGGTCGCCGTCAGCGAATATGGCGGCCCCATCACCGCGATGGTGGCACGAGCCAACCTCGTGGGGACCCAGTTCCATCCGGAAAAAAGCCAGACATTGGGCTTGCACCTGATTGCCAATTTCCTCGCCTGGCGGCCGTGATAGGGGTCGGGCAGATGGTCCTCTTTCCTGCTATCGATTTGAAGGATGGCCAATGCGTGCGCCTCATCAGGGGCGACATGGCTGCTGCTACCGTTTTCAACGATGATCCCGCTGCTCAAGCCTCAGCCTTCGCAGAGCAAGGCTTCAAATGGCTCCATATCGTCGACCTCAATGGCGCCTTTGCTGGGCGTCCCGTCAACGGAGAAGCGGTACACGCCATTCTCGCTGCGTCGGGCCTGCCCGCCCAACTCGGTGGTGGCATCCGCGATATGGCGACCATCGAGATGTGGCTAGAAGCCGGCATTGCTAGGGTCATCCTAGGCACCGTGGCGGTGCGCGATCCCGGATTGGTGCGCGCGGCCTGTCGGCGTTTTCCCGGTCGTATCGTTGTCGGAATCGACGCACGAGACGGGCGAGTGGCCGTAGAGGGTTGGGCAGAAGAGAGTGAACTCAGTGCCGACGAACTCGCCCGTCGCTTTGCGGATGACGGTGTGGCCGCAATCATTTTCACCGATATCGAGCGCGACGGTGCTCTTGAGGGAATCAATATCGAGTCAACACTTAAGGTCGCTCGAGCAACGTCAATTCCAGTCATAGCGTCAGGTGGTCTATCCTCGCTCGCTGATATAGCGCGCTTGATAGAACCTGACTGCGCAATACTGGCCGGCGCCATTGCTGGCCGCGCTCTCTATGACGGAAGACTCAATGCCACAGCGGCGTTAGCCCTCATCGCAGCCAGCAAGAGATCCCAAAAGTGCTGAAAGCCCGCGTCATTCCCTGTCTTGACGTCAAAGATGGCCGCGTGGTCAAGGGCGTCAACTTCGTCAATTTGCGTGATGCCGGGGACCCTGTTGCGATCGCCCGAGCTTATGATGCCGCCGGTGCCGATGAATTGTGTTTCCTTGACATAACAGCCAGCCATGAGAACCGAGATATTCTACTTGATGTGGTGAGTCAAACTGCGGAGCAGTGTTTCATGCCGCTCACAGTTGGTGGCGGCGTGCGCACGATTGAGGACATCCGGCGCCTGCTACTGGCAGGCGCCGACAAGGTCTCGATCAATACGGCGGCGGTCAACGACCGGCAATTCGTTGCCGATGCCTCGCGCAAATTCGGCGCCCAGTGCATCGTGGTCGCGATTGATGCACGGGCAGCAGGCGAGGGCCGGTGGGAGATCTTTACTCACGGAGGACGCCGCCCGACCGGCCTCGATGCTGTCGCGTTTGCGCGGGAGGTGGCGGCACTGGGAGCAGGCGAAATTCTGCTGACCTCCATGGACCGCGACGGCACGGGCGCGGGCTTCGATATCGCCCTGACGCGGGCCATCGCCGACGCGGTCAGTGTACCGCTGATAGCTTCAGGCGGCGTAGGCAGCCTTGATCATCTGGTCGAAGGCATCAAAGAAGGCCATGCTAACGCCGTGTTGGCGGCCTCAATCTTCCACTTCGGAACCTTTACCATCGGCGAGGCGAAGCGTTACATGGCCATGCATGGTGTTGCCGTGAGACAGCTTGCAGAGGAAACGAAAGGGCACAAATGACGGGCGGTAGACCGGCACGGTTGGATGTTCTGGCGGAATTGGCGGCAACGATTGCGACCCGACATGCCTCTGGTGCCGAAAGCTCCTATACCTCCAAGCTCCTTGCCCAAGGCGTTGAAAAGTGTGCCAAGAAGTTGGGCGAGGAGGCGGTCGAGGCGGCGCTCGCCGCCGTCTCCGGCGACCGAATGCATCTTAGGGCGGAGGCGGCCGATGTGTTGTATCATCTGCTGGTTGTTCTTGAGGCATCGGGTGTCGGACTCGATGACGTGATGACCGAACTTGCCGGTCGCATGGGCCGTAGCGGCCTGGATGAAAAGGCCAGCCGCAAGTCATTCTGAGGAGTTTTGCGAACATGGACGCCGAGGCATCGACACTTTCGCCGTACCGTATGTTCGCGCGCACCCAATGGGCGGCGCTTCGCGCCGACACACCACTTACTCTGACGGCGATTGACCTTGACGAGATGCGCGGCCTTAACGATCGGGTCAATCTCGACGAGGTTGTGGCGATTTATCTGCCGTTATCACGCCTGCTCAATCTCTATGTGGCGGCCACCCAGGAGCTGTTTCGCGCCACCCAGCAATTCCTGCGCGGCGTTGAGCACAAGGTGCCCTACATCATCGGTATTGCCGGATCGGTGGCCGTGGGCAAATCGACTACGGCGCGAATTCTCGAACGCTTGCTTGCGCGCTGGCCCAACCATCCAAAGGTCGATTTGGTGCCAACGGACGGTTTCCTCCTCCGCAATACCGTTCTAGAAAGCGAGGGGTTGATGAACCGCAAAGGCTTTCCGGAGAGCTACGACCTGCAAGCATTGCTGCGCTTCCTTTCCGCCATTAAGGCCGGCAAACGCAATGTCACTGCGCCTGTATACTCTCATCTGGTTTATGATGTCATGCCCGACCAAGTTATAACAATTGATCAACCCGATATTCTGATCGTCGAGGGCCTAAATGTGCTGCAAACCGGTCGCCCGCCACGCGATGGTCTTGCCATTCCTTACGTCTCGGACTTCTTCGATTTTTCAATTTACATGGATGCCGATGAGGATGTGCTGCGGACGTGGTATGTAGATCGTTTTTTCTCGCTACGCGCAACGGCCTTCCGTGATCCGCGCTCTTATTTCCATCGCTATGCGCAGTTATCAGACGAAGAAACTCGCAACACGGCGAACCGCATCTGGTCGACAATCAACCTTAGGAACCTGCGCGAAAACGTCCTGCCGACTCGACAACGTGCGGACCTCATCTTGCGCAAGGAAGCAGACCACGTCATTCACTCGGTCGCACTGCGGAAGCTTTAGTCGCACACAAGCCCTCAAGAGGCGTTCGCGTGCTTGGACTGTCTACTTCGCACCGCGATCCTATCTTGACCTCAGCGGCAAGCGGGGGACTCCTCACTCCTCACTCAAGCTGGAGATGTCCTCAGGTCGTGGTGTGGAGATGATGTTGTAGCCGGCATCCACGAAATGAACTTCACCTGTAACGCCCGCCGATAACGGTGACAACAGGTAGACCGCCGCGCCGCCCACATCTTCGAGGCTAACGGTGCGGCCTAGCGGTGAATGACGCTTCTGAAAGGCAAACAGGGCCCGTGCATCCCCTATCCCGGCGCCGGCAAGAGTGCGCATAGGGCCAGCCGATATGGCATTGACTCGCACCCCACTGCGCCCGAAGTCCGCGGCGAGATAGCGCACCGACGCTTCCAGTGCTGCCTTGGCAACGCCCATCACATTGTAGTTCGGCATGACCCGTGTTGATCCGCCATAAGTTAGTGTCAGCATGGAGCCACCGTCGGGCATAAGTCGAGTGGCACGGCGTGCAATTTCGGTGAAGGAAAAGCACGAGACCAGCATGGTGCGAACGAAATTCTCGCGCGTGGTCTCAGCATAGCGTCCCTTCAATTCGTTGCGGTCGGAATAGGCAATGGCATGCACCACAAAATCAATTTTCTGCCATTGCTTTGCAAGCGCATCAAACACGGCGTCGACAGTAGCCGGATCCTCAACATCGCAGGGCAGTACCAATTGCGAACCGACGCTACCGGCCAATGGTCGCACGCGTTTACCGAAGGCCTCACCCTGATAGGTGAAGGCGAGTTCGGCACCGTGGCGAGCCAGCGACTGGGCGATGCCCCAGGCGATGGAATGATCGTTCGCTACTCCCATGATGAGACCTCGACGCCCGGCCATGAGCGGTGGCGCTGTCTCCTGATCGGTGCAGTTCATCAATATCCTCGAATTCGGATGTTGGGGGATTCAGCCGTTGTAGCGCTGGAAAGCGAGGCAGCCGTTGGTACCGCCAAAACCGAAGCTGTTGGAAAGCACAACATCGATATGGGCATCGTCTTGACGCTGCCGAGCAATGGGAAGATCGGAGAATTCGGTGTCGATATTGGCGATATTGGCGCTTTCGCAAACAAAACCGTTATGCATCATCAGTATTGAATATATAGCTTCTTGTGCGCCGGCAGCGCCGAGCGAATGACCAGTTAGCGACTTCGTCGCCGAGATTGTCGGAATCTTGGTCCCAAACACCTCACGAATCGCTTCCACCTCCTTTTTGTCTCCGATTGGAGTTGATGTGGCATGAGGATTTATGTAGTCGACCTTCTCCTTTACCGTCGATAGTGCCAGGCGCATGCAACGCGCCGCCCCTTCGCCCGAAGGTTGGACCATGTCGTGGCCGTCCGAGGTCGCACCATACCCCACGAGCTCGCAATGGATACGGGCGCCGCGGGCTCTGGCATGTTCGAGATATTCCAGCACAAGGACGCCGGCCCCACCGGCAATGACGAAGCCATCACGGTCCTTGTCGTAGGCGCGTGAGGCCTTCTCAGGGGTGTCATTAAAGCCTGAAGACATGGCGCCCATCGCATCGAACAGCACTGACAGTGTCCAGTCGAGTTCTTCGCCACCGCCGGCGAACATGACGTCCTGCTTACCCCACTGGATCAACTCGGCAGCATTGCCGATGCAATGGGCCGACGTGGCACAGGCCGACGAAATCGAATAATTGACGCCGCGAATGCCGAACGGCACCGCGAGCGTCGCTGAATTCGTGCTCGACATGGACGCCGGCACGGCGAACGGCCCGACCCGTTTGGGACCCTTCTGCCGGGTGGTGTCGGCGGCATTGACAATCGTCCGGGTAGAGGGACCGCCTGAGCCCATGATGATACCGGTACGCTCACTATGGACGATGGCGTCGTCTAGTCCGGAATCGCTGATGGCCTGTTTCATTGCCACCCAGTTCCAGGCCGCACCGTCACCCATGAAACGGCGGATCCTTCGATCTATCGCTGTCTCGAGGTCGATGGTGGGGGCGCCATGCACCTGGCAGCGAAAGCCGAGACGGGCATAGTCTTCGGCTTTCACGATCCCCGACTTCGCCTCGCGCAACGATGCGACCACCTCCTGGACGTTGTTCCCAATGCTCGAGACAATGCCCATGCCGGTAACGACGACGCGCCTCATGTAACCATGTCTCCCTTGGCAGCCTCAGGCCTGGGCCGGCGAGAAGAGGCCGACACGCAGATCGCTGGCCGTATAGATGACCTCGCCATCAGCCTTCATCAACCCGTCAGCTATGCCGAGATTGAGCTTCCTGAGGATGACCCGCTTCAGATCCACCACATATTCGACCTTGCGCACGCTTGGTATGACCATTCCCGTGAATTTGACCTCGCCTACGCCAAGAGCCCGGCCACGTCCGGGGGCGCCCATCCAGCCGAGAAAGAAACCCAGTAATTGCCACAAGGCATCAAGACCGAGGCAACCTGGCATTACCGGGTCACCTTGGAAATGGCAGGCAAAGAACCATAGATCTGGCTTAACATCCAGTTCGGCCACGATCTGGCCCTTGCCGTTGGTGCCGCCCTCGTTGCTGATATGCGAAATTCGATCGAACATTAGCATCGGTGGAAGGGGCAATTGGGCATTTCCGGGGCCAAACAATTCCCCTCGCCCGCACGACAGCAGGTCTTCATAGCCAAAATGGGCCCGCCGCTCGCTGGTCATTGTGCACTCACCCCCCACTCCGTTTGCAGCATCGTCTTGCGGTGACCGCGGCTCCGATCGTCTTTGGATACAATTCTTACACGCGGTGCATCCATCCTAGTAATGTCGTTCCTAACATACGGGTCCGGCGGCTCAAAGCCCTTCGGTGTGTATGCTGGGGGCTATCTTTTATGTTCGAACCCGGCGTGGCAGCACGCCGCAGGTAGAGAAAAAATTGCGAATTGCTCGCATTTAGGCTAACGTATCACTATATATCAAGCCTAGGATCAATACGACGGATTGCATTTGCATGTTCGATAATGCTCGAGTTGCGGCCTTGCCAGAAAAGCTGCGCGCCTCTGGCCTACGGCCGACGCGCCAGCGCGTTGCTTTGGCCAATTTGCTATTTAGCAGTGGCGACCGCCATGTGACTGCCGAGGAACTGCATGACGACGCCAGTGCAGCTTGCATTCCAGTGTCACTTGCCACGATATATAATACCCTCAACCAGTTCACTAACGCAGGCTTGCTGCGTGAGGTGGCCATCGAAGGGGAGCGGACTTATTTTGACACCAATACGTCAAACCATTTCCATTTCTATGTGGAAGCCGAAAAGCGCCTGGTTGATATACCCGCCAATGATCTTGCCCTCACCGGGCTACCTGCTGTACCCGATGGCACCCGCATCAGGCGAATTGATGTGATTGTTCGTTTGGAGCCCTGCAAGAGCTAGTTTTCAACGTGCTCACCGGGGTAGACGCCCCAAAGCATGGCTTGGTCAATCCAGCCCTCATGCCCCCCGATATTCAGGCGACACCAAGTCCCGGAGCAAGATTCCACATCGCCGATCACCCCAGGGCCGAGAAGTGCTACCACGCTCGCCTGTGTTTCAGGATCATGCAACATGGGCACTGTTTTGCCTTTGATCCATGGTGCCACAATGGCTGTTCGGTGGCCGGAAAGCAGGCTCTGATACACCCAGCCTTCCTCTCCGTCGCTGTCGCGCACTCGCCGCCAGTGCTCGAATTGGGCGACGATCTCTACTGGTAACTTCTTGCAATTGTACACCCACGCGATGGCGTGATCGCTGGAAGGACCCCGGCGCACATTCACACGGTCCGATTTCAGCGAGACGAAACGCGGCAATTTCAGATTATCTTGCGAATTATCGTCATGGCCGATAGTTCCCAGCGAACTTGTAGTTAGGGGGGCTGAGCCCCCATTGCCGGCTGTCGCCTCGGTTCGCAGATCGATCCCGGCGTATGCCACAATTGACAGGACCACGATTATGGCAATTGCAGCAATCGGTATTCCCCGATACCAGGGAAAATTGCGATGATCATCCTTCACTCCAGCGCACCCCCCTGCTGCAAGACCTGATGTTCACCAACTATACGAACAGAACTCACTTTAGGCGAAATCGTCACTGGCCGCGAGCCCGGCGATCCGTGTACCCTCATTCGCCACTGCCGGTCAGGCTTGGTACGTCATGGATTGCATTCGGGCAATTTACACAAGGCCGCTCTCAACTTAAAGAGTGACGGGTCGCCATCCTTGCCCGACAAGGTTAATTGTTGTTGAACGAATGCCGAGGAGCTCCATCATGACCAAACGCAAGCCGCTCGTCATCGTCACCCGTAAACTACCAGATGTCGTCGAAACCCGGATGCGTGAACTGTTTAACACCCGGTTGAGCGATGATGACCATACCCTTTCACAGGCTGAACTCATCGATGCGGCGAAGGCCGCTGAGGTGCTCGTTCCAACTGTCACAGACCGTGTTGACAAGGCCGTGATCAACCAGGCGGGTGAGCAGTTGAAGCTGATTGCCAATTTTGGCACCGGCGTTGACAATATCGATGTCGAAACGGCGACTCTGCGTGGCATAACCGTCTCAAACACGCCTGGCGTTCTCACCGAAGACACCGCCGACATGACAATGGCACTGATCCTTGCGGTTGCACGGCGCATCATCGAGGGCGCCACGGTCATCGGTGCCGACAATTCCTGGCAAGGCTGGTCTCCGACCTGGATGTTAGGCCGGCGCATCACGGGTAAGCGACTAGGGATAATCGGCATGGGCCGCATCGGCCAGGCACTGGCACGGCGCGCTAAGTCATTTGGCCTACAGATTCACTATCACAATCGCAAGCCGGTCCACCCTGGTATAGAGGAGGAGTTAGAGGCCACCTATTGGGAAAGTCTGGACCAGATGCTGGCGCGTATGGATATCGTGTCGATCAACTGCCCGCACACGCCGGCCACCTTTCACCTTCTGTCGGCGAGACGCCTCAAGCTGATGAAGCCAAATGCCATAGTGGTGAACACATCACGCGGCGAAGTGATCGATGAGAACGCCCTGGCGCGGATGCTTATCGCAAACGAACTGGGCGGTGCAGGCCTCGATGTCTTCGAGCACGAGCCGGCAGTGAACCCACGGCTGCTCAAGTGTCCCAATGCGGTGTTGCTGCCACACATGGGCTCAGCCACAATTGAAGGTCGAATAGATATGGGCGAGAAGGTAATAATAAACATCAAGACTTTCATCGATGGGCATACACCGCCAGATCGGGTATTGCCGGCGATGCTTTAAGCCCACCCGAACTCGGTACCTGGCGGGTGTCCACAGCATTAAATTCTAGATAAATCCGTTGAGCGTCACACACGCGGCCCCATGTAGTTAACAGGCCCGGGCAAGCCGACGAGCTTATCAGAGCTTTGGCCATCCGACCTGCCCGCGACCTGCGCAGTGCCTGGAAATGCCACTCCCGGGATGCATTCGGTCGAAAGGATCTTAAAATGTACAAGCTAATTCCAGCTGAGCTGCCCCCACTGAGTGGTCCGGGTTGAATGTTAGTGCATGGTCGGCAATT
>CAZMSA010000074.1:0-4153 GCA_964568825.1 uncultured Rhizobiaceae bacterium
TCTAAGGGCGCCGTCTCCAGTAGGTACGCCAAGAGCTTTTGCTGGCGTCCACGGCCTGCTCCGAGCACTTTTCCCCGTCTTCACCGACCCCAGAGCTCTGCATCTGGTTGGAATTCTCGGCGAATTGCAACCATAACGCGATGAAGTATATCCAACTCTCCAATAAGTTGTTATCTTTCCATCTGACTGCAAGATGTAAGCAGGCGCTACGCGAATGCGAACACAGGGCGACAGCATTATTGGTGACTGCCGATGGGCGCCATGTTTAAATCGTCGTTAACCAAGAACCTTCATCTTGTAACCGGGCTAATGCTAGACGCGAACCGCACAGTCACCTGCGCCGCGTGGCGTTATACCGTTTGGTCATGGTTCTTTATCGGGGGATTTCAGTCAATGCGTTCGTATGTTACCGCTGTGCCGCGCCTGCTGGGTGCGGTTGGCAGCCTTGCCGTGCTGTTCGCGCAGCCGGCCAGCGCCGCCATAGCTACAAGCACCTTCAATGTGAACATCACCATCCAGGCGCAATGCGTCGTGCAGACGGCCGCAAGCATCGGCGACCTGGCGTTCGGTAATGCAGGCGTGCTGAACGCCAACGTCGACAGCTCGACGACGTTCACCGTGCAGTGCACCGACACGACGCCTTACGAGATCGGTCTCGACAACGGCAACAACTTCCTGGCAGGCACGCGGCGCATGAAAAACGGCACGGCCTATGTCAATTACGATCTCTATCAGGATGCCGCGCGGGGGACGCCCTGGGGCGACTACGCTCCCGGTGCCGCCATCGGCGCGAACGCGGAGACGAGCACCGGGGACGGCACGCCGCAAACCTTCACCGTCTATGGCCGGGTTCCACCCCAGACAACACCAGCACCCGCGACCTACAGCGATGTCGTGACCATTACAGTCGAATATTGAACGACCGAACAAACCGGGAGAAACGCCGGATGCGCGCCATTGCATGCTTTTTTATGCTGGTTGTTTCAGTCGCCGTCTGGGCGACAGTTCCGGCCAGTGCCGCCAGTTTGCAGGTGAGGCCGGTGCTGATCGACGTCGCTGCTCCTGGCGCGGCTTCGACTATTACTTTGAGAAGCCTCGGTGAGGCACCGATCAATGCCCAGATCCGGGTCTACCGGTGGACACAGCAAGGGGGCAAGGACAGGCTTGTTCCGACAAATGACGTTGTAG
Organism: uncultured Rhizobiaceae bacterium; assembly: GCA_964568825.1. Lineage (GTDB taxonomy): Bacteria > Pseudomonadota > Alphaproteobacteria > Rhizobiales > Aestuariivirgaceae > CAVVDT01. Next base: position 1,189 of record CAZMSA010000074.1, read on the forward strand.
CCAGTCCGCCGTTCGCGACGCTGGCGCCCGACACCGACTATACCGTCCGCATAGTCCGGGTCATCAAACAACCCACAGTAGCTGAGGAGAGCTACCGTCTCGTTATCGATGAAGTGCCCTCCGCGAGTAACAGTAGCGGCATCAATGTGAGTTTTGTCATGCGTTACTCGATACCGGTGTTCTTCGGCACGAACCGCGCCAATGAGAGCAACCTCCAGTGGACCTTCCGCCAGAAAGCTGGCGTGGCATCGCTGGAGGCCATCAATTCCGGGACCTGCAGGATCCGGTTATCGAGCCTCACCCTCACCAGCCAGACGGGCCACAAGCTGTCCTACGGCAAAGGCCTGGTAGGCTACGTCCTTGATCATTCCAGTGCATCCTGGCGGGTGCGCGGAAGGCTCAAGGGGGCCACCCCTGGCAGTACGGTGACGATAACCGCACAAGGCGACAATGGTCCGGTTCAAGCACGCGCTATGGTGCTGCCCGCGCAATAGTGGACCGATCATCACCATTGTATGCGTGATTGCAGCCCTGTTGATGCCACCCAACGTACGGGCGGGGGAGGGCGATATTCCTCTGCATCTGGAAGTCTTCATCAACGATCAGCCGACCGGGCTGATCGGCGCCTTCACCATGGACCGTGACCATCGCCTCTCGGTCATGCCTGGCGAACTCAACGACCTCGGCATCAAACTGCCCGCAAACCAGCCGCGCGACCAGGCGGTCTTCCTTGATCGGATGACCGGCGTTCGTTATAGCTACGATGAGGCAAGCCAGAGCCTGCATCTGTTTACGGCGGACAATCTGAGACTGGCACGCATCTATGATGCGGGCGGTAAGCAGCCGCAGATCCCGGCCGCGAAATCAGACTGGGGCTCAGTGCTCAACTATACCGCCTACGGCTCGGCAACCGATACGATCGACCACCAGATCCTCAACATCGGCGGGCTTTCCCTGTCGCTCGACGGTTGGGTGTACAGTCCCTACGGTGTGCTGTCGTCGTCCGCATTGGCGACCACGACCGATTTCAGCAAAGCCAGCCTGCGGCGCCTGGATACCAACTGGAGCTATTCCGACCCGGACTCGCTGCGCACCTACGTGGTCGGCGATCTGATTTCTTCCGGGCTCTCATGGACCCGCCCCATTCGCATGGGCGGCATACAAATCCGGCGCGACTTCGATCTCAGACCGGACCTCATCACGATGCCCCTGCCATCGCTCAGGGGCAGCGCCGCGGTACCCTCCAGCGTTGATGTCTATGTCAACAACGTCAAGGTGTTCACCCAGGACGTGCCGGCCGGGCCATTCCAGTTGCAGAACATCCCCACGATCGGCAGCAATGGCCAGGCAAATCTGGTGGTGCGCGATGCCAGCGGACGCGAACAGCAATCGACGGCGGACTTCTTTACCTCGCCCCTTCTCCTGCGCAAGGGCCTGTATGATTATTCGCTGGAGGCCGGTTTTGCCCGACGCGATTTCGGCTCGGGCATTGACAGCTACGACAGCACACCAGGCGCAGCGGCCAGCCTGCGTTATGGTCTGAGCGACAAGGTCACCACTGAGGCGCATGCCGAGGTGGCCCCGAAACTCGTGAACGCCGGCGTGGGAGTCAATTTTGTGCTTGGCCACAACACGCTCGTAACCACCGCCGTATCGGGCAGTCTCAACGGCAAATTGCGAGGCGCCCAATTCTACGCTGCATTCGACACCGAACTGGCGGGCTTCAGCCTCTCCGCTTCGAGCCAACGTACCCTCGGCAACTATCGTGACCTGGCTGCCATCTCCGGCAAGACCCAGGCGTTTGATACCTCGGCGCTGATCTCCAGTGCTGACCCGCCCAAGGCCATCGATCGCGTGAGTCTCGGCCTGCCACTTCCGAGTCTCGCAGCTGGAATGAACCTCAGTCTTATCAATATCGAGTCTGCCAAAGCCAAGGCCTCGCGCATCCTGTCGCTAAGCTACAATCAGCAAATCTTCGGCTCGGGTTCGTTCTTTGCCACCGCCTTCGTTGACTTCAACAGGCTCGCCACACCCAGTGTCTTTGCGGGCTTTTCCTTTCCGCTTGGGAGGCGCGGCAACACGAACGTCGGGGTCACGAAGGATGCCCAAGGAACCACGGTCACAACGAGCTACGCCCGTTCGATGGAAGCCGGACCCGGCAGCTACGGGTGGCGCGTTTACGATAACGAGGGCGAGCGCCAGCGTCGTGGTGCAGAACTCACCTATCGCAGTAATTTTGCATTGAGCCAAGTGTCGGCCGATCAGGTTGGCAACGACGTCGCGGTTTCGGGTTACGTCGATGGTGGCGTTGCCTTGACCACCTCGGGGATTTTCCTGTCCAATCGCATCGATGACTCTTTTGCCATCGTCGATGTGGGCGCTCCCAATGTCGAGGTCTATGCTGCCAATCGACTGGTGGGCAGGACCAACGCCGATGGCAAGCTGCTGGTGCCGGGACTTCTCGCCTATGACCGCAACAAGCTCACTATTGGCACCGAGCACCTGCCGCTCAATGCGTCGGTGCCGGTGACGAGTGAGATCGTGGTACCGGCCCATCGCAGCGGCGTAAACGTCAAGTTCGGTGTCGAAACCAATACCGCTTCAGCGATCGTCATTCTGATAGATGAAAATGGCAAGCCGCTGCAAGCTGGTACCCAGGGCAAGCTGCAAGGAAATGGCCAGGCATTTGTTGTGGGCTATGACGGGCGCGCCTATATCGAGCATCTTAAATCCGACAATGTGGTAACCGTTGATGCTCCTGCCGGTCCCTGCAGCGCCAGCTTTTCCTTCGTGCCGCGTGACAATGCACAGATCGAGATCGGGCCGCTGACATGCAAGCACTGAGCAGACTTGTCCCGATGCTGTGCTTCGTTGCGGCCCTCTTGGCTGCGCCGCCCGCCCACGCCGTGTCGTGCAACTTCACCATCACCGATATCGTCTTCGGCCCCATCGATCTGACAAGTGG
>CAZMSA010000074.1:4253-17363 GCA_964568825.1 uncultured Rhizobiaceae bacterium
TCGACGTTGCCCGGCGGGAATTACGTGTCCGTTTTTTCGGGCGGTCACACGCTCATCTCCTACGCCGACCAGAGTGCGGGCAACTGCGCGGCCATCTCCGGCATGGGCGGTGTGCAAACGCCATTCAACGTTACGGCGACCAACATTGCAGGCTGTTCCATTGCCGCCACCGACATGAACTTCGGTAACCAGGGGGTGCTCTCCGCCGCAGTTGATGCCACCGCCACCCTCGACGTTACCTGCGCAACCGGCATCGCCTATTCGATCGGCCTGAATGGTGGCCTGAGCGGCGCAGTGAATCCGACTTTGCGAAGAATGCAAATGGGCGCCAACGCCGTTACCTACGGCATCTATCGCGATGCGGCGCGAAGCCTGCCCTGGGGCGACACCATTGGAACCAACACCCAATCCGGCACCGGCATCGGATCGGCGCAAACCTATACGGCCTACGGCCGCGTGCCGGCCCAGACGACGCCGCCGCCAGGCAACTATGCCGATACGATTGTCGTGACAGTTACGTATTGAGGCCTTTGATCCGTGGCCAGGACCTTGTGGGCTCGAGTGGTCCGGTCCAGCGTGTTGACGGCCTGACCATGACCAAGTGTTACGCGGAAAACCACCCCATTTGCGGCCGCCGCGATTGCAAACGATGGCCGTTTCTCTCGATCAAGCCGGCAAAGATACTTCCGTTTCACCTCTAAACCCTCGCGCCTCAGCAGCCAGTGGATGCGACGCAAGGACCCAACAGGTGTCCAGTAAATAGCAACCACCACATAGGAGATCGTGAGGATGCGTATGCCTTGCGCCTTCATGGTGCTGCACCAGGCCTCTAGATTGGTCTCGACGGCGTTCGCCGAACCGCTGGCGCCGCCTCGCGGGGCTGTCCAAGTCAGGCCTCAGCACTGGCCACCTTTATGCCAACTCTGATGTGGCCTTGCCGCGTTGAACCGGCAGCAGGCCAATCTAATGAATCTAGTTGACATCTCATTGCGGGCTTCAGATGATGCAAAGTTGCATGCTCGGCAACCTTTAGGAGATTTTCGTGACAGACGCAGCAAGCCCCGCACCGGCAAAGAAGAAGTTCACTCCTCTGCAGAAGCGGATTCGACGTGAGGCTATACAGAAGGCCGCGGCTGCGGGGCTGGACTGGGAGGCCATGCCTAAGGACGACCGCCAGAAGATGAGACAAGAGGTGCGGCAGGCACTGAAGGCCGAACGCGAGGAAAAAGAGGCAAGGCGCGTAAAAACCGAATCGTGAAACCCATGACCGGCAAGCTTGTGCGGCGAATTCGGTGCTTCGCGACAGGGCCCGGTGGAAGGTTTCACCGAAGGTTGGCTGCTAGATGGTTTTGAGCAATTGGAGATCCAACCGCAGCTCCGCTCCGTTGACCGCATATTTCCCCTACGACCAAAAGCTGATCAACTATGTCACCCACATTTCCGACCGCCATCGGGTGGTCTATGTGGAAACGCCCAAGGCCGGCTGCACTACCGTCAAGCGCGTCTTGCAGATCGTCGAGACCGGCAGCGAGGATGGGCTTGCGAGAAACGTGCATGAGCGCTCGACTTCGCCCTTGAAGTCGCCGGAGACCTCCGTCTTCAGTCCGGAAGAGATCTACGCGTCGCCGGAGATCTTCCGCTTTTGCATCGTCCGCAACCCTTACACCCGCGTCGTTTCGGCCTATCTCGACAAACTCGTCACCAACAAGTGGGAGGCGCGGCGCAGGCTACCCAGGCTGGGCTTTACGCCCGATGCCGAGATCACGCTGCTGCAGTTCCTGCAGACGATCGCCAGGCAGGAGTCAGCGCACATGGACATCCACTGGATGCCGCAGGCCGTGCTGCTGCAGCCCGACAAGGTGCGCTATGACGTGATCGGGCGGCTGGAGAAATTCGATGCGGACTTTGCCGCCATCATGCAGCGTGTCGCGCCCGCTTTTCTCGACAAATACAGCACCTTCGATTACTCACCGCACCGCACCGGCGCAGCCCAGCGGATTGCGGAACTGGTGGGGCCCGAGGAAGAAAAACTGATCCGCCAGATCTATGCCGATGATTTCCGTGTCTTTGGTTACGATCTTGCTCAGCCCGCATCGGGGCTGAAACACACACCTCACGCGGCGCTCCGCTCTCAATCTAAATCAGAGCCAACGCCTTGCAGAATTCCCGCTGACGTCAGGATCGTCCTCCACATTGGTCAGATGAAAACGGGAACCACCGCCTTGCAGGAGGCCATGCAAAGGCATCGCAACGAACTCCTTAACGAGGGTATCCTTTATCCGAAGACCGGAGTGCTTCCGCGCCATTCCGACCTCGCTTGGAGCTATTGGCCTCCCGCTCAGCTCAATGGCTGGGTCAAGTCAAAGCATAATTCGAAGTCGTCCCAGGCTATCATCGACGAGATCGAGTCGGAGATTTTGGACACCGGTGCAAAATCGGTCGTCATCAGCGCCGAAGAGTTCTCCCTGCGTCCTGTCCAGCTCTACCGTTCGCTTCTGCAGCGCTGGCGAAACAATCTGCACATCGTCGTCTATTTGCGCCGCCAGGATGAAATGATTGAATCGATGTATAAGCAGAATGTGCTGAACCAGGCTATCACAACCCCATTTGCCGACTATGTGGAAGCTGCCTTGGATCCCGCAACCAAGCTCGGAAGACGCTTGAACTACGGCGATTTTCTGGCCGAGTGGGAAGCCATCGTCGATAGAAAAAACATTCATGTCTCGCCCTATGATAGCGAGACCAAAATTGATTTATGGGGTAATTTTGTGTGCACTACACAATTAAAATGCAGCTTTGATGTTCAATTGGAAAAAATTAACGATTCCTTACATCCCGAATTTATTGAATTCCTACGACGAACAAATGTTTATATTCCGAAATTAGGCCGTCACAAAATTATTACGGATATCACGTGGCTGCAGAAAGCGTTGAAAATTGATAGCAAAATATTGTGCCATGATAAGCTTCGGCAGAGAATTCTGGCCAATTTTGCCGAACAAAATCGCGTCGTCGCGCTACGTTATTTGGATCGATCAGAATTTTTTAAAGCTTAGAAATTCTCGATTTCATCGAGAAAAAAGAAAGCAATAACAAATATGTATGAAATTGGGGTAAATTTTGCGCAAATAGATACATTAGTTAATAATAATTTAGTTTTTGAAAAATATATTGAAATGCTTTTCGAACTTAACGTGAAAGTCATTAGAATACCATTGTATTGGAGAAGATTGATTACATATGAAACGAAATACAAAAAAGAAAATGTCAAAATAGAAAATAAAATGATTGACACATATATGGAATTTTTTTCAAAATGTCCAAGAAATATGGAACATCTTGGTTGTATTGTAAATTGTTCACCTCATGTTGCAAGAGAATATTATCATGATCAGAGCGTTTTTTCTGATTATTACACTGAATATATCAGATTCGTCGCCAAAACGTTTCCGTTTCTGAGCGACATCGAGCTGTGGAATGAGCCGAACGCCAGCGATTTCTACTTGTCGGTCCCGGATCGCAGCAGCGGCGCTACACACGCCGCTGCAGCGACATTTCCGCCCCACCGGCCATGGTCGGGGGCCGAATTCGTGCGCGATGTCATCATTCCCGGCACGACAGCCTTGCGCCAGAGCGGTTTTGCTGGCGGCATCGTGGGCGTGACCTTCGCCGAGAACGGGCTTGTCGGACATTTACCACATGAAAAGCCCGCCGCGTTCGCCAATACTCTGACGCGTTTCGTGCCCGAATTCGCAGCCCAAGCCAAGGAGAACGTGCGGATCGGGGCCTTTTATTTCAAGCCGGATTTTGCGATTGAAGTCTTTGACGCGCTGCGCGATCGCTTCGGCAGTGCCAAAGAGCTCCCCTTTGATCGCTTCGGAATCCACCCTTATCCCTACTTTAAGGTCGGGCAAACCCCCTTCTGGAAGCACTCGGTTGAGTTGGTCGACTCGTTCTACAAGCTTCAAGACCAATATGGCTACAGCCATGTTCCGGTCTGGGCCACGGAAGTGGGCATCAGGTCCGTCGATTTGCACAACAACTATATCTACGATGCCGAGGCACAAAAGGCCTTTGTCCATCCTTTTGCGCAGGACGCCGGCTTCGGCGGAGAGCGGTTGCAGCGCATCTACTGGTACAAATACCAGGACCAGAACTGGGACCTTCAGCAGCAGAAGACTTTCGGCCTAGTGGACCATTATTTGAAGAAGAAGCCCGTCTATTATGCCGTCAAGGCCATTCATCGAAAAGTGCTGAACCGGCCGGCTGTGGGCGCTCTCTTCGACGATTTCCAATATGGTCTGGTGCATACCCGTGGTGCCACGGACCCCGATTTCTGGTCTGTCGACAAGAGCGAGCAGTTCGCCTACGCCGTGTGCTCGCGCCCGATGGGCCAAGAGGATGCACATCTCCTCATTTATCCGGGCCGGTCCTACATGGATTGGTTTGCGATGACGACGCTCGGCGGCTTGCCGGCGGACGGCAGTGGCAAGCTGTCGCTGGATCTGGATTTTCGCCTGTTCCCCCAGTCTCTGAGGAACAAGGTATCCTTTTCGATCGAGATCGCTGTCAATTCCATGGAAGAGCCGGGGAAGACAATAGCCGCCGTGCGGCTGCTGATCGATCCGGCAACGGCCGTGGTCTCGGCAAGGCCGGTCTCAGGCGACGGAACCGAGGGTCCGCAGGTCGGTTTCGGTGGCGTGAAGCCGGGGCAGCTTGCCGGTGTTTCCATCCGGACTGTTAGCGGCAATCTGTGCATATTTCCCCGGAGCGCGAAAGGTAAGGAACGCGCTGAACCTCTTTTCGCGCTGGCCGAAGTCGATACGAAGTGCTCTTTGTGCGTACAGTTGACGTTCCGTCGGGTTGCGGGGCCGCCAGGGTTTCTGGAACTGAAGCGCTTTCGGGCCGAGCGACCCATGGTCGGCGATTGAACAGCCTGGTAAACTGCCGAACAGCCATGTATCGGCGTGCGGCCAACTCCCGGTGAGGCAGCAAATGCACCGGCCACATTCTTCACGCCACCATGATTATCTGATCAAGTCGCCGGCTCTTTTCAACAGATCAGCCGAAAACCCTACTGGTGAAGTAGCCTGAATGAACAAGATCATCCGTATCGCTCTCTGGGCGCTTTTGAGTATCGCGTATGTAAGCACGGCGCCGGCTTCGGCAACCTGCCTTAACCGCCAACCGCCCACCGCGACCCCGTCGGGCACCTTCTCGCCCTTGTTGTTCGGCGCCCCTTTGCGTGCGAACAGGGCAACCGACGATGTGCGTAGCCGGCCAGCATTCCTGAAGTCACTGGAAAGCATTCCCATAAATAACTTCCGCTTCCCGGGTGGGAATTATGGTGACAACTATTTCTGGCGTGAGCAGAAGCCGGCGCGAAGCGATTGGCAGCCCAACAACTACCGGGCTTCTGCGAATGACCTGAGCTTTGATGAATTGATAGCTGTTGCCAGATGTGTCGGTGCCCAGCTGACGATCGTCCTTAATCTCAAGACGTGGGTCGCACGCGGCGATATCGAGGGTGGTATCAGGGAGGCCGAAGACTGGGTCAGATACGCCAATGTGCAGAAGGGTTTCGGCATTCGCTATTGGGAGTTGGGCAACGAGCTCTATACCGAAGGCAAACAACGCGAACTGCGCCTGAGCGGCGACGATTACGGTCGCTATTATGCCATGTACCGCCGGCGGCTGAAGGCGGTAGACCCAAGCATTCGACTGGGCCTCGCGGTGCCGACGAGACTGGCGCGCGTTGCCAGAGGCGATGTCGGTCCGTGGTGGGACGAGGCCATCAGGGGCGCCAATGGCGATGTCGACTATGTCATCATCCACAATTACGCGCCGCGATCGATGCAAAGATTGGTGTACGGCGGTTCCGGCATGGACGCCCTTTTGAGACGTATTCACAACAAGATGCGTGCCAGCCTCGGGCACCTGGTTCCGGTGCATGTCACCGAATGGAATGCGGGTGTTCATTTGAACCCGAAGCCGGGTGGCATCGAGTTCGACTCGATCGGCCACGCCCTTTACGTCGCCGACGCATTGCTCGACCTAGCCGAAGGCGAGGTTCGCCTCGCCACCTATTGGCCCTTGCTCCGAGGCAAGCAAGGTCTCCTGGACCCCCATACCCTAGCGGTCAATGCCGTCGGCAAGGCCATGAAATTACTGACGCCACTGGCCGGCTGGCGCATCGAGCGGCGCCAGTCGATCAGCCCCGCTGGCCTGCAAGTCAGCCTCCTGTCCAGCCCCGGCAGGCGGCAGGGCGCCGTGGTGGCCCTGAACTGGTCGACGCGGGAAACCCAGGTCGATTGGAAGGCAATGATTGGCGGATGTGCAGCAACGGTCGAAGCACTGGAGCCGTCAGCCAGCGTCTCCAAGCCCGATGACCTTGTCGATGCCTTGCAACAAGATGCGACCCGGAGCGTGAAAGGACCTTACCACCTCGCCGGCTACTCGGTGGCCCTTATTCGGACCACGCAAGACGCTGGCTGCAATTGATGCGTGCCGGTTCGCGACCTGTCCGACGATGGCCGAAAGGCCGATCGCAGGGGAGGAGGGAGCGCACCGATTGATACCAGCGGTGCTGACCTTTAAGCGATATGGGCCCATTTTCTCATACCGATTGAAGTGATTGTGTCAGGCTGATCGACGAGGCTGTTCCAAGCCTGACATGCAGCGTCGAGAATGGCGTCGTAGGTTGAGAAGACCCAGTTGGACAACCAGTTCTGGCGCAGATACTGCCAGACATTTTCCACCGGGTTCAGCTCCGGTGAGCGCGATGGCAGCAGGATGATGGTGAGGTTGGCAGGCAGTTCCAACTTGTCTGTCGTGTGCCCGCCGGCGCGATCCATCAACACAACGGCATGCGCGCGGGCAGTTAAGCTCACCAAAACCCATTGCCAAACGGGGGCGTCCACATATGAACCAAAGTTCACCCGATTTGCGAACCCCAAATTATTCAAACCTCAGCGCCGCTGGTATGAACTACTCGTGCATACGTTGCCAACTTCTTGGTGCCGGCCCAGAAGAGAATTCGGGCGTACTCTCAGTGTCGCGACGATGCCGCGGCCCTCGGCACTTTCCGTACCTCTTTGTGCCTCTTTCGGGTGGCATCTTGTCACGTCACACGCTATGTCATGTCGTGATTCAACCAATTTGCGTAAGTTCATATCGCCATGTGCAGCGACGTGACGTCCATTTACCGCTTTGACGACATCGCTGGAACATTAACGGCCGCGGCTTCGCGCCGACAGCTTATGGCGTGCAAAGATTTTGCCATGCTCCTCGCGCGCGATCTCGACTCTATGCTGTCCGACGAGGACAGCGTCCTGTCCCTCGACATATTCGACACGCTGCTGATCAGGGACAATTCGAGCGAGTTCACCCGGTTCTTCGAAATCGGCCAGCGCATGGCCGATATCGTCAACGCCGCCAGCAAGACCGCGAAAACCGCCAAGACAGGAAAGGGCAAGGCCTCCGCCGTCGCTGGTGTCGATGCCTTTCTGGCGCGATATTTTGGCACCAGGGCAAGCTACCGGGCATCGACGCCCATCAAGGGGTGCCGCGAGGGTTCGCTCAGCGAGATCCATGCAACCGCCAGCCGCATGTTGATCGGAAGCGCCGCACTGACCGACGCCTTCATCGAGGCCGAACTCACCTACGAGGCCACCCGGATGGAGCCCAGCCGGCTGCTTCTCGACCTCGTCAAGCGGCACAAGGCCCGCAAGGGCCGTTCGGTGTTGCTTACCGACATGTATATGCACAAATATCAGGTGGAATCGCTGCTGGGCAAGCTGGGCCTCGACCCGGCGGTTTTCGATCTTATCGTGTCCAGTGCCGACACCAAGGTATCCAAGGCATCGGGCGGCGTCTTCAAGATCGTCGAACAGGCGCTGAAGGCCGCGCCGTCGTGTTTCCTGCATGTCGGCGATAGCCTGCGGGGGGATTTCCAAAAGCCGATAGAGCACGGCTGGCGGGCGGTGCATCTTCCCATACCCGATACCGAGATCGTCGCAAGGCGCAAGGATCATCTGAAGACGGCATCCATGCTGGCCAGCAAGCACGGCATATCGGTCGACATTGCCATACCGCACTGAGATACGACACCTAAAGGACCGAGCAGAGGTGAGTTCGACTATGGCAGTCAATCCACGACCATCGGACACATTGAGCCGGCGTATGGGTTACGGCCTGTTGGGACCCGTCGTTCACCGCTGGCTTCTGGGCCTACATCAGTACGTGAACTATTTCGACGACGGAAAGACCGAGTTTCTCTACTGCGCGCGCGCCGGAGTGCGTATCCAGCGCCTGTATGAACTGTTTCTGTCCGGCTATCCGCATCTGCCCTCAAGCAAAGGGCAGGTGTTCTGGGTTTCACGCGTGGCAGTCTGCAAAGGCAGCTACAAGCACGAACCCAAGGCAGCGCTGCATCAGATCGCGCTCGAATACGCCAACCTGCCCGTGCGCGATGTGGTGAGCGGCCTCTTGCGCCACAGTCCCGAGCGCTTGCGCAGACTCAATCTCGACCGCCGGGAGATGAGGGCGCATGGGCAGGAATTATCGCAATGGCTGCAGGGCTCAACGGCTGAAGCCAAGGCGATAGAGGCCTATCTCACCGAGTGCGGTTCGGCCTTCGTTAGCTATATCGAAGACCTGCTCGCCGGCAAGTCACGCGCAGTGCTGATCGACAGCGGGTGGCAGGGTACGGCCCAAAGCATGCTGACCAGGGCGTTCCCACAATATGCCTGGCAGGGCGTCTATTTCGGACGGATTCTGACGCCCGCCCACGATCCCGCCATCGTCAAGAACATCATCGGCATTCTCTTCGAGAAAGACGCCTATGAGCCCGCAGTGCCTGAAAGCGCCTTCATCTTACACCGTCATCTCATCGAGGCACTGCTCGAGCCCAATGGGCCCTCGATTGAGGAGATTCCGGCCGGCAGATTCAAGTCCGTGGCCGACAAGCTTATCGCAGCCAACCTCGAGGAGATCATCGATAAGGACACGGATGCCTTCTATCTGCTTGTCCGCCAGTATCTGGAGGACCATGCGGGCAGCGCCTTTTCAGACATCGTCAGCAGGCATCAGATGGCAATGGAGGAACTGGCGCGCATCATCGTGATGCCGACGCGAGAGGAGGCGCGGGCGTTTCGGGTCAAGCATCGTTCGGCCGATTTCGGCAAGGCCCTCGATGTTCCGGTGCTGCTGCCGAGCGATCATCCCATCTACACCGATGCAGAGGCGCGGATCACAAACGCCCTGTGGACACAAGGCCAGATTGCCCTCGAATTCGACGACGGCATGGCCAGGGAGATGCAGCTTCGCTCCATCAACAGCGCCACCGCCGTCAGCTACTTCGACCCCCAAGCTTTCGATGTCGAGATGGGCGAAACCGATCTCGAGGACCACGCCATTCCACGCAAGCCGCTCGTGGCGATCATCACGCGGACCAAGAACAGGCCCCTGCTCCTCAAGCGCGCTGCCGAGAGCATCGCGCGCCAGACCTATGACGGTTATGTGTGGGTAGTTGTCAACGACGGCGGCGATGAGGCCGACGTGCGCGCGGTCATCGAAGAATCGGCCGTCGACCGGCGCAAGATCGTTCTAGTCAGCAACGCAAAAAGCCTCGGCATGGAAGCGGCCTCCAATGTCGGGATCAGGAACTCGGATTCGGAGTTCGTTCTGATTCACGACGACGACGATTCCCTGCATGAAAACTTTCTCCAGGAAACTGTCACCTTTCTCAACAGTCCCGGCGGTAAGCGCTATGGTGGCGTTATCACCCATTCTCTCTATGTGTCGGAGGAAATTCGGGGCAACCAGATCATCGAACACACACGGGTGCCCTATCGCGACTGGGTGCGCAATGTGCAACTGGCGGAAATGGTTTGCGAGAACTTCTTCCCCCCCATCGCGTTCATCTATAGGCGCTCGGTGTGGGAGGCCGTCAGCGGCTACAATGAATCGCTGCCGGTACTGGGCGACTGGTACTTCAACCTGGAGTTCCTATTGCACAGCGATATCGCCGTCATCCAGAAGCCGCTGGCGTACTACCATCACCGTGACCGCGGGGAATCGGCGCGATCGAGCCTTTACACCAACTCCGTGATCGGCGGTGTTTCAAAGCATGAGGAATTCGGATCCATCCTCCGCAACGAGTTCTTCCGAAAGAACGCGACAAAGAGCCCGGCCGCACTGGCGATCCTGCTCGGCTACACCACCAACGAGATTCGCAACCAGTCGCGCCAGATCAGAACGGGCGCGGGCGTGCCGGCGCAGGCCGCAACCCCGGACCGGTTGTGGGCCATCGCCTGCATCAACAAGGCCCTCTCCGGGGGGAGCAAATCCTGGCGCCTGCGGCTTCGCGGTGCCAGTGCGTTGTCGCCGGATGCCTCTTGGGAAGCTGTGCAGAAGGCCCTCATCAAGGGACCGATAGATATCCCCATTCCCGACGATTTCGACGAGGCCCGCTATCTTTCTACCAACGAAGATGTTGCCGCCGCCTGCCAGCGCCGGGAGATCAGGTCGGGCTATGAGCACTATCTCAAGTACGGCTGGCGGGAAAACCGCGAGCGTCCGAGAAAGAACACCTGACGAAGGCACATTTTTGGGTGCGTCGTTTTCAGCTGCCGGGCTCGCCATGATGCTGGATAGCACTTTCTTTGAACACGGCTGGTGCCGTTTCCACATGGCCCGTCACTGGCCATGTGGATCGGGCGAAGGCCTGACAGCAGCCCGCCGCGCCGTGACCGCACCGGCACTGCGCATCGGCTGCGCTGTCAGCGCACCCGGTTTGGCGGCATCAATGCGCTCGAAAATGACGAAGTCGGCCGCGTCTTCAGCGGCTCGTCGCTTGCCGGCAGCGCGGTCAACTTCATCCGCTCCGAGCAGGACCTCGGGGGTCTTTGCCTGGGACCGTGTTCAAGTGTCGGTGACCGAGCCGAAGAGGCTATTCGCCGAGATCCTGCGGCTGATTGGGCAGCTGTTGACACCGCTTGATCATGCGCCGGCGTGAGGCCTCCGATTGTCATGCGGTGCAGCGAAACTGCGGGAGAAGTACGCCTTGATCACCACCGAATCGACACTCTCAGGCGTGCCTCAGAGCATGTTGGCTCATGAAAAGCGCCTTTCGCGCTGCCGCCGGCGCTCAGCCTTGTCAGGAAAAACGAAATGGCCCAAACTTTCGGTCTGGTTACCGGTTCATATGGGGAGCGTCGGTTGAATATCGGCTGTCACAAGGGCCCCTGATGTTGTGGTCGCGAAAGTTCAAGATGCCGCTTTGCACTCTCCATATCGGCCTGCCCAAGTCCGGCTCGACCAGCATTCAGAGCATGATCTTCGCAAACCGGAAGCAGTTGGCAAGACACGGCATCTATGTACCCGAGGCCAGCACCAACGGCTATCGCCGCGCCGACCATCATATGCTGGCGTGGGAATTCATCGGCAAGTCAGCGCCTCGGGACGTGGAGGGCCACCGCGAGGCCCTGAAGTCCGAACTGGTGCGCCAACGCAATCCCGATCACATACTGATCACTTCAGAATATTTTCAGGACAAACTGGGATCTGTTCCCTACATCGAGAACTTGCGGGCCTATTTCGCGGCGCTGGGCTATCGCCTACGCATCGTGGCCTATGTGCGGCCGCAACCCGAGTACATCAATTCCAACTACGCGCAGAACGTGAAGCTGCTCTTCAACAAACTGGGGATCAGCGAGTACGTGGAGCGCTCTCTCAATCTCGACCGCTTTGACTATCAGAAGCATTTGCTGCCCGCTTTCCTCGTCGGCGGCATTGACGTCGTATACCGCCCATTCAACCGGAAAATCATGGAACGCGGCATTGGCGCAGATTTTCTCAACACACTCGGACTGGACGATCAGGCCATAGCGGGGATGAGGCTGCCGACCGTTGAAAATGTAAGCCCTGGCCCCAAGACACTGGCGCTGTGTCTGGCGATCTCCCGCAGACTGGCCAGGGAAGGTATCGAACTCGATGACGACAATCGCTACAAGGCGAGCCGCGTGCTGCAGGACCTGGGCGACGACCTAGACTGGAATGCCGTGAAGTTTGCCGGCATCACCAGAAAGGCAGCGCAACGCATGCGCAGGCGTTTCATCACTGGTAACGACAAGTTTGCCGCTGCGGTATGGCAGCAATCTTGGCACGAAGTGTTTGGTGACGATTGCTGGACCCCGCCGCCTTATAACGTGTTTCATCGCAACAAGGTCGACGAGGACGACAAGAGCGAGTTCAATTGCATCCTGAAGTCGGCATGGAAGCTGCTAGAGTTTGACAAACGCAACAACAAGCGGAAAGCCGCCGAGCAAGCAGCGACAGCTGACTGAATCAAATTTCAACTTATTTGCATGGCCAGCTTATGGAGCCGCGGTCTAAGATTAAGTCGTAGGCTTTACCCATCAGTGTCGACGGAAGTTGCTGGGCGGCTCACATGTAGAACCCGCTCGCCGTGCACTTTCGCGCTCTACCGCATCGTGTGCTGTGGCTACAACGAGGTCTTCTGAAGCGTTTCGTTGCTGTGGAACTTTCTTAAAGCATTCCGCTAGCACCTTAAGTGCTAGCCCAAGCATATATTCCCGGTCTTCCAATCGGTCCTTGTTTACCAATTGATATGCCTCCAGAACCAATTTCCGCTCTGACAAGCTTCTTTCGTTGTCTTGTTTCTCGAACGCTGATCTCAACATCTTCCGAGCTAGTGCGGTTTCGGAATCACCTCTGGCAGTCTTACTCACACCGAACCCTCCTCGATGAAGTTGTGGTTCATAAAATGCCCCTTGCAGAGTTCGTGAAAGATTAAACACACTCGTTTGTTCAACTTAATTCTAAATGGATGACGTACCAAATCGGCGTGTTAGCGATCGTTGCATGGGGGAGAGAACTGCTTTTGCAAGTCAATTTCCTCACGCAGTCGGGCTTCAGAACCGGCTGGATTCGGGTGGATATGGATGTATGTGCCGCCGTTGCGTAGAACACAATCGAGGGTTTCTTGGGTCACAAGACGTTTGGACATATCATTCGATTGTCCAATATAGACGGGCTTCCATTCATTGAAATTGTTCAGCTTTGCAAAAATGAAATTTCCAGCCTCAG
>CAZMSA010000075.1:0-16530 GCA_964568825.1 uncultured Rhizobiaceae bacterium
CGCGGATGAGTTGCTCGCGCATGTTGAGGCGGCGGATGAAATGGGTGGGGATGCCCAGTTCATTGAGGCGGGTGAAAATCAACTCGGAGATCCGGTTGTTGATCACGCCCTTGCCGTCGATCACCGCCTTTTTCTTGGCGTTGAAGGCGGTGGCGTCGTCCTTGTAGTGGACCACCAGGGTACCGGGCTCGGGGCCCTCGTAGAGGATTTTGGCCTTGCCTTCGTAAATGCGCGTGCGGCGCGTGTTCATGGGATAGATCCTCATCGCTGAAACCTCTGCGACCCCGGCTGCGCCATCAAAGGCGAGGGGGGCGTTACACACATACATCTGGTCAAGGGAGATGCTCGACTCAGTTCAGGTTCCTGTCGTGTACGGCGAATTTAGCCGATCGATATGCCTGTCACAATCCAAGTGGGCTCATTTGGAGGCGGAATCAACACCTCATTCGGCCGCATCCGGCCAAAGGCGACGTTTCGTCAAAGGCCGCGGTTGAATTGGCGGCGCGTGACGGCTATTTCAAGATCAGTGACGACAGTCCACCGGCTATCCATCGGGAGCAAGGCCTGAAATGACCACGTTCAAGAACCGCGAAGAGGGTTTCGAGAAGAAATTCGCCCATGACGAGGAACTGAGGTTCAAGGCCTCGGCACGCCGCAACAAGCTCTTAGGGTTGTGGGCGGCGGAAAAGATGGGGATGAGCGGCGAGGCGGCCGAGGCTTACGCCAAGGAGGTCATCAAGGCCGACTTCAAGGAAGCCGGCGATGCCGACGTCTTCGCCAAGGTGCGCGCCGACTTCGATGCCAAGGGTGTTGACCAGTCCGATCACCAGATCCGCCGCACCATGGACGAACTCATGCAGACCGCCGTGGACCAGTTGCGCTCCCAGGGCTGAGGCTGCAAGAAGAGGCTCCGTCCATGGGCTTTGATGCCGGCGCCGCTGCGCGCCATCTGATCGATGAACACGCGCGCGGTGCCCGGTTCGCCAACCTGCCGGACACGATTACGCCGCGAACGCTCGAAGAGGCCTACGCGGCGCAGGCGGCACTCGAAGACCTTCTGGCGCCCAGCCTCGGGCGCCCGGGGGGTGCCAAGATCGCCGTCACCACCAAGGTGATGCAGGCGTTGATGGGTATCGACCAGCCGTGTTGCGGGATGATCTTTTCACGCCGCATCCTGACATCGCCCGCAAAGCTTGCCTTTGCCGATTTCATCAGCCTCAAGCTGGAATGCGAAATCGCCCTGCGGCTCGCCCGCGACCTGGAGGCGGGGACCGGACACACCCGGGACAGCGTGGCGATCGCGGTCGATCATGCCATGCCGGCTTTTGAGTTGGTGGAGGACCGCAACGCCGAATACCGCAAGGTGGACGTCAAGAGCCTCGTTGCCGACAATTGCTGGAACGCCGGTGTGGTGACGGGCGCCGGCATCGCCCTTGCCGCCGGGCGTTCGCTGACCGGCCTTCAAGGCACGCTCGACATAGATGGTGAGCGCCATGCCTCGGGATTGAGCGAGGACCCGCTTGAGGTGCTGGCGTGGACCGCCAATCTTCTGGGCGCGCGCGGACGCGGCCTCAAGGCGGGCCAGATCGTGATGACGGGAAGCCTCATTGCAACCTTTGCGGCGGTGCCGGGCAAGACATTCCGATTTGCCGTCGAAGGTCTGGGCGAAGCGGTGCTTGAGGTCGAGTGACGTTTGTTGGGCGCGGAGTGGCGCCAGAGCCATGCCGGCACGTGCAACGGTGATGCTTAAGAAACAACAGGGGGCAGGGGCGATGGCCGGCTATTTTCTCGATGAACGGCTGAAGGACAACCGGCCGGTTTATATCACCTGGCAGATCCTGCCAGGGGCGGTGGTTGCCGAGACGCTGGCGCGCTCGGACTTCGATGCCTGTTGCCTCGACATGCAGCATGGCCTCATGGACTTTGCCGACGTGCTGGCGATGATGACAGCCATACACAAGGCGGGAAAGCCGGCGCTGGTGCGCCCGCCCCTGGGCGGTGAGGGCCTGCAGGCCAAGGTGCTGGACGCCGGTGCTGCCGGCATCATCGTGCCAATGATCAACACACCCCACGAGGCGCGGGCGCTGGTGGAGACGAGCAAATATCCGCCGCTCGGCAAACGCTCCTGGGGTGCCTATCTGGCGCAGGCGGCCTCGGGGCTTTCGACGCCTGAGTATCTCGGCTCGGCCAACCGGCTGTTCAAGACTTTCGCCATGATCGAGACGGCCGAGGCGATGGACAACGTCGATGCCATCGCCTCAACCGATGGCATCGACGGGCTGTTCGTGGGCCCGAACGATCTGTGCATCTCGCTCACTGGAGGCGAGGCGCCGGATTATCACCACCCCAAGGTCAAGGCGGCGCTGCCGGTCATCGTGAAGGCGGCGAAGGCGGCGGGCAAGGTGCCCGGCATCTTTGCATCCACCCCGGAAATTGCCCTCGAATTCGCTGCTCTGGGTTTCCGCCTGATTTCGGTCGGTACCGATGCCGGTTTCCTCAGCGCCGGTGCGCAGACCGCCCATTCCGGCCTCAAGTCGTGATGATGGGCATTTGACGCGCGCCCCGATTAGGGCAAGATGGGCGCACTTTTGAGGCCCACCGGGGTGACGACATGGACACCAAGCCGCTGAAATCGACCTCGCGCGATGCCGCCCTCGACCGGCTGGTTGATCTTGCCCTGTCGGCGGGGCCGGTGGAAACCATTACCGACAAGTATTTCTCCAATACCCGGCGGGTGGTCGAGGCGGCCGGCGATTGCGAGGTCACCTACGCCGTGTTCCTCAGGCGGCGCTCGATCGCCGCGCTGGAACCGGTCGTCCGCCTGATTGCGCGACTGGTGCCCTCGGCGCGCGTCAAGCGGTTCTTCGCCGAGGGCGACATCGTGCTTTCGGAGCGCAAGATGTTCGAGGTGACGGGCCCCATGGCGCAGTTGTCGGAGGTCGAGACGCTGCTCCTGCAAAAGACCGGCTTTCCCTGCATTTCGGCCAACAATGCCTACGAGATGTGCCGCGCCATGCCGCGCGCCGCCTTCATCGACATGCATGCCCGCCATGCCTCGGGGGCGGAAATGAACATGCTGGCCGCCTATGGCGCCGCGGTCGGCAGCGATGCGGCGCGCCATGCGGATCATGAGACGAAGGGCTTCATCGGCTCGTCGCAGGACCTCACAGCGCCGCTTTACGGGGCACCACGCGGTGGCGGAACCATGCCGCACTCTCTCGTTGGCTACAGCGGCGGCGATGTTCTCAAGGCACTGAAACTGTTCGCCGCCGAGATCGGCGATGTGAAGAACCTCGTCGCGCTGGTCGACTATCGCGGCCTGGAAATCACCGACAGCCTGGCGTGCGCCCGCTGGTTTTACGAAGAGGCCTGCCTTGACCGCCACGGCAAGGAGCTGGGGGTCAGGCTGGATACCCACGGCGGCCGTTTTGCTGAAGGCCTCGATTATGAAAAGTCGGTGGACATCGTCGGCCGCTGGCTGGAAGTGGAAGGCGAATACAACATCGTCGAACGGGTAATCGGCCATCGCGCCTTCCAGCTCGATCCGGGCAATATCCTGGTGGACAAGGTGCGCCGCATCCTGTTCGGCAAGGGCGTATCGGCGGCCTCCGTCGTGCATACCCGGCAATGCCTCGACGAGGCCGGCTTCGGCGATACCCAGATCGTCGTCTCCTCCGGCTTCGATGCGCAGAAATGCCAGATCATGGGCGCGGCACAGGCCCCCGTCGACGTGGTGGGTACCGGCTCATTCCTGCCCGCCACCCTCAGCGAGACCTACGCCACCGCCGACATCATCGCCTATGACGGGGTGCAGCGGGTCAAAGTCGGCCGCGAATTCCTGCTGGATTGACGTTCAGTCAAATTGTTGGCAGCATAACCTCAGAACTAGCGGCCGATTGCACGGAAAATCCGGTCATCGGCCCTACAAAGCTGGTCATGGGGAGCAATCCGGGCTGGAGCCCACAATAAATCGTGACAGTCGATGGTTTAGGCTTGCGCGAAGCCATGGGCATTGAGGTCGACCTTGGCGGAGGTGGCATCGAAGATTGACGGGTGTTGGCCCAAACCTTGCACCTGTTGAAAACTTTCCGGGCATATCAACGATCCCGGAGCGCCAATTCTGGAAGGGGTTTGTCGTGTTCGAATTGAAGCGATACCTGAAGCAGGCAATGCTGACGGTGGTGGTGGCGATCGCTGTGGCTGGCGGATCCGGCGCCCGGCCGGCCGAGGCCGGAGTCATGGCGCGCATCGATCTGTCGGAACAGACGATGAATGTCTACGTCAACGGCTTCTACTATGCTCATTGGAAGGTCTCCACGGCGCGCCGCGGCTATCGCACGCCGACCGGCACGTACACGGCCAAGTGGCTGGCGCGCATGCATTATTCCAAGAAATATCATCATTCGCCGATGCCGAACTCGATCTTCTTTTATGGCGGCTATGCCATCCACGGCACCTACGCGACTAGGTGGCTGGGGCGGCCGGCCTCGCATGGCTGCGTGCGCCTGCACCCCAAACACGCCGCCAAGCTGTTCGCGCTGGTCAAGGAATACGGCTTGAAGAATACCCTCATCACCATCACCCGGTAAGCCCTGACCGGCGATGGCTATGAGTCCGCGAACACCCGCCGGAAAATCTCATCGACGTTCTTGAAGTGATAGCCAAGATCGAACAGGGCGGCGAGTTCGGCTTCGTCAAGATAGCGCCGGACGTCTTGATCCTTGCTCAGCAGGTCGAGGAACTGGCCTTCGCCGCGCCACACCGGCATGGCGTTTTTCTGCACCAGCCGATAGGCCTCCTCGCGCGCCGCACCCTTTTGGGTGAGGGCGAGGAGGACGCGTTGCGAATGCACCAGACCGCCCAGCCGATCCAGGTTCTTCTTCATGTTGTCGGGATAGACGATGAGCTTTTCGATGACGCCTGAAAGCCGTACCAGGGCGAAATCGAGATGCACCGTCGCGTCCGGTGCGATACCGCGCTCGACCGATGAATGGGAGATGTCGCGCTCGTGCCACAGCGCCACGTTCTCCAGCGCCGGGGTGACAGCCGAACGCACCAGGCGGGAAAGGCCGGTGAGGTTTTCGGTCAGAACCGGATTGCGCTTGTGGGGCATGGCGGAGGAGCCCTTTTGCCCCTCGGAAAAATACTCCTCCACTTCCAGTACTTCGGTGCGCTGCAAATGGCGGATTTCGGTGGCTAGCCGCTCGACGCTGGAAGCGATCACCGCCAGCACGGAAAAGAACATGGCGTGGCGATCGCGCGGTATGACCTGCGTCGAGATGGGCTCAGGCTGCAGCCCCATGGCGCTGGCGACATGCACCTCGACGCGCGGGTCGATATTGGCAAAGGTGCCGACGGCGCCGGAGATGGCGCAGGTCGAGACCTCGGTGCGGGCCGCCACGAGGCGGGCGCGGGCGCGCTGGAATTCGGCGTAAGCTTGCGCCAGCTTGAGGCCGAACGTCGTTGGTTCGGCGTGGATGCCGTGGCTGCGGCCGATGGTGGGGGTCATCTTGTGCTCGAAGGCGCGGGCCTTGAGGGCGGCCAGCACGGCGTCGACATCCTCGATCAGGATATCGGCGGCACGCACAAGCTGGATGTTGAGGCAGGTATCGAGCACGTCCGATGAGGTCATGCCCTGATGCACGAAGCGCGCCTCGGGGCCGACGATTTCCGCCAGATGGGTGAGGAAGGCGATGACGTCGTGCTTCACCTCGCGCTCGATTGCATCGATGCGCTCGACGTCGAAGTGGGCCTTGCCACCCTTTTCCCAGATGGCCTTGGCGGCTTCGATGGGAATGACGCCGATCTTGGCCAGCGCATCGGCGGCATGCGCCTCGATTTCGAACCAGATGCGGAAGCGGCTTTCGGGCGACCAGATATCGGCCATTTTCGGGCGCGTGTAGCGCGGAATCATGCCGTCCGCTCCTCTTTGAAGGGTTGAGGGCGCGGCATAGCAGAAGATTGCTGCCTTCTCAATCGGTCAGGGCAGGGTGACAGGTACCGCGAGGAAGCGCATGTCGCGGCCCTCGAAGCCGTTGCGGTAGACATGCACCAACACCACGTAGCGCGGCGACTTGCCGGCCAGGTCGGGGTCATAGCGAATGACATCGGCGATGCCGTAGCCGACCGGGCAACCGCGTGATGGAGGCAGGATGGCATCGCGGTGCACTTCGCGTATTGGTTCGAAGCCGCGCGCCACGGAAAGCGAAAAGCCCTTGGGTTTCTGGCCCGGATCGAAACAGTTGCGGCCGCCTTCGGCGTCGAAGACCTCCAGATCGAAGGCGAGTTTGTGCTCGGGGCGGGCAAGGTTGTAGTGCGAACGGACGGTGAGATGATAGGCCTCGACGTTGACCTCGGTAGGCGGATTGGACCCAAGGACGATACCGGGCTCACTGATATGCAGGCGTTTGAGGATCGGGGTTGCCTTCGCCTCGGCCTCATGACGCGCCACGCTCAGGCGGGGCTGGTTGTCGCTATTATTGTTCAGCAGCACCCGCACCGGGGTATGGCGCGCCCAGCGGTCCATATCCAGGTCGATGACGTAGATGTTGGCGTAAGGGGCGCCTGAACCGTCTTGTATGCCGTATTCCTCGAAGGCGAACCATCGCCCGTCGGGGGAGAAGCCGAGGATGGCGCGTTCGGCGGCGTCGGCGGCGTAGAGCGGGCCGGCAAAGGCGATAATCGCGGTCAGCAGTGACAGGCAGGTAGCAACAAGCAGTCTCATAGGGCGGGCGACCTCGTGGCGGATGCCGGGGCAGTTGGCATGAAACGATCAAAATACGACGGTGCCGGGGCAGGCGCCGCCCCTTGCCAGGTGACCATATGGGACGAAACGAAGCAGCCGGCGGCTTCGGCATGGCGGCGGTAAAGGCGGGCGGCAAGGGCGCGGGCGGCGTGGCCTGCCCATCCCGGCGGCAGCAGTTCTCCTGGCAGTTGCGGGTCGCGCAACAGGATGCGGCGGTATTCGTGGATCATCAGGCTCGATAAGGTGAAGGCTTCTTCAGGGTCCGCCAGCGGGCGGTCGAAGGGGGCGAAGCTTGTGGCAAAGGCGGCATAGGCGGCATTGAGGCGGTCGAGGTCCCAGGCCCGCTCGACCACTTGGCGCGGGTCGGCAGCGGGCATGTGCGGGCTGAGACGGCCGTGGAAGGCTATCACCTCGTCAGACCCGGCCAAGTCGGCGACCGGGCGCTCACCGGTGTGGATGTAGAGATCGGGAGCGAGCCGGCCATAGCCCGACCACTCGAGACGGGATTTCAGGGCCTCACGTTTTGGAGCGGCGAGGGCGGAGAGAATGTGGAGTGCGGTCCATGTCCCGTCCCAGCCCGGCGGCTCGGTGGCATAGATGCGCCGGTCTGCTTCGGCAAAGGTGGCAACGCCGGAGGCGGTGAGATGGTAGAAGGCCTTGCGGCCGTGGCTCCTCGATGCCAGCCAGCCCTCGCGCGACAGGCGGTAGACGCCGGTCCTGACCAGTCGCTCCGACACCCCGAAGGGCGCCATCAGGCGAATGAGGCTACCGAGCCAGATGGAACCGCCCCGCGGCACCACGCTGTCGCCGAATACGGTGATGATGAGCGATCCGGCCCGGGTGTCGAGGTGCCCGATGAGGTCGGCGACGGTGGCGGGAGGTTTTGGCTTGGCGTCCATTACTTGCGGTTGTCGACGACGCGTTTGGCTTTTCCTTCCGAGCGGGTAACCTCGCCGGGCTCATGCACCACCGGCTCTATGGTGATGCCGATGAGATCCTTGACCCGGCTGGCCAGGGCAGCGGCAGCCTCGGCGGCCGCTTCTACGGAGGCCTCGGTGATGCGCTCACAATGGACTCTTACCGCGTCGAGGTGGCCGTCCTTGAAAAGCTCGATCTGGTAATGCGGCGACAGGTGCTGGATGGTGACGAGGATTTCCTCGATCTGGGTGGGGAACATGTTGACCCCCCTGATGATCAGCATGTCGTCGGAGCGCCCGGTGATCTTTTCCATGCGACGCATGCTGCGCGCCGTCCCCGGCAGGAGACGGGTGAGATCGCGGGTGCGGTAGCGCACGATGGGCAAGGCTTCCTTGGTGAGCGAGGTGAAGACCAGTTCGCCGAACTCGCCGTCGGGGAGCACCTTGCCGGTCCCGGGATCGACGATTTCGGGGTAGAAGTGATCTTCCCAGATATGCAGGCCGTCCTTGGTCTCGATGCACTCATTGGCAACGCCGGGCCCAATAACCTCCGACAGGCCGTAGATATCGATGGCGTGCAGGTGGCCGCGGGCCTCGATCTGCTGGCGCATCTCGTTGGTCCACGGCTCGGCCCCGAAGATGCCGATCTCCAGGCTGGTGTCGGCCGGATCGATCCCTTGCAGGGCCATCTCGTCGAGGATGTTGAGCAGATAGGACGGCGTCACCATGATGACCCGCGGCTTGAAGTCGACGATGAGTTGCACCTGGCGGGCGGTCATGCCGCCGGAAACCGGGATCACCGTACAGCCCAGCTTTTCGGCGCCGTAGTGGGCGCCAAGGCCGCCGGTGAACAGCCCGTAGCCATAGGCCACATGCACAATGTCGCCGGGCCGGGCGCCGGAGGCGCGCATCGAGCGGGCGACGCAATCGGCCCACATGGCAACGTCGGCGGCGGTATAGCCGACCACCGTCGGCTTGCCGGTGGTGCCGGAAGAGGCATGGATGCGGACCACCTGCTGGCGCGGCACCGCGAACATGCCGAAGGGATAATTATCGCGCAGGTCCTCCTTGGTGGTGAAGGGGAATTTTGCCAGGTCGTCGAGGCTCTTCAGGTCGTCAGGATGGATCCCCCTGGCCTTGAAGGCCTTGGCATAGTGCGGGACGTTTTCGAAGGCATGGCGCAGCGACCAGCGCATGCGGCGCAACTGCAGGGCGGCGATCTCGTCGCGGCTGGCGACCTCGATGGGATCGAGCGAACGGCGCTCGGCGCCCAGTTCATCGGCGGGCTTCAGGAGCATATGCGGTTTCCTCCCTCGGATCTTCACTTGCCGGTGATGACGCTGCCGCCGACGGTGCGTGACTTGCCGCGGAAGTGGGCAACGACGGCGCCCGTCTGATCGCTTACCACGATATCGTAGATGCCGTTGCGGCCCTCGCGCCAGGTCTCGCGGGCCTTGGCGACAAGTCGGTCGTCGAGGCGGGCCGCCTTGAGGAAGGAGATGTCGCAGGAGGCCGCCACGGTGTTCACGTCATAGGCGTTGCAGGCAAAGGCAAAGGCTGAATCGGCTAGAAGAAAGATGAAGCCGCCATGGCAGATTTCGTGGCCGTTGACCATGTCGGCGCGCACCGTCATGGAAAGCGTTGCCTCGCCCGGGCCGACATTTTCGATCTTCATGCCGAGCCCTTGCGAGGCCTTGTCGCGCTCCCACATGGCACGGGCACAGGCTGCGGCCAGTTCTTGCGGATCGACGGGGGTGTCCACGAACGCTTGAGCCTCCTCAAGGACCATAAGGATTGATAGGGGTTTTGCCGAAGGGCAGCAAGGTTGTGTGCTTGAATCAGGCGTTATCGGCGGAAAAGTGATACAATTTGAATTGCTAGATATCAAATTCTGTGTCATATCACAATCGATAATCAGCCCTTGCCGAGGGAGGCTTCAGTTATGCCTGCAGTTGCGATGGAGGACGACATCCGGCGCACCCGCTTCGATGCCCATGTGGCGGGCGAGGGCAAGGTCGAGCCGCAGGACTGGATGCCGGAGGGTTATCGCAAGACCCTCATCCGGCAGATTTCCCAACACGCCCATTCGGAAATCATCGGCATGCAGCCGGAAGGCAACTGGATTACCCGGGCGCCGTCGCTGAGGCGCAAATGCATCCTGATCGCCAAGGTGCAGGACGAGGCAGGCCACGGGCTCTACCTCTATTCATCGGCTGAGACACTGGGCGTGTCGCGGCAGCAGATGGAGGCGGACCTTTTATCCGGCAAGGCGAAATATTCCTCGATCTTCAACTATCCCACGTTGACGTGGGCGGATATCGGGGCCATCGGCTGGCTGGTCGACGGGGCGGCGATCACCAACCAGATCCCCTTGTGCCGCTGTTCCTACGGGCCTTACGCCCGCGCCATGGTGCGTATCTGCAAGGAAGAAAGCTTTCACCAGCGCCAGGGGTTCGAGTTGATGATGGCGTTGTCGAAAGGCTCGCCCGAGCAGCGCCGCATGGCGCAGGATGCCCTGAACCGCTGGTGGTGGCCGTCGGTGGCGATGTTCGGGCCGCCCGATAGCGACAGCATCCACGGCTCGCAGAACGCGGCGTGGAAGATCAAGCGGTTTTCCAACGACGAACTGCGCCAGCGCTTCATTGACATGACGGTCAAGCAGGCCGAAGCCCTGGGCCTCACCATCCCCGACCCGGATCTGAAATTCAATACCGAGAGCGGGCACTGGGAGATCGGCGAGATCGACTGGGACGATTTCTGGAAGGTGGTGAAGGGTGACGGGCCCTGCAACCGCCAGCGCATGGCGCATCGCAAGAAGGCTCATGATGACGGGGCCTGGGTGCGCGAGGCAGCGCTTGCCCATGCCGCCAAGGCGCGGGCGCGGACTGAAAAGAAGGTGGCGTAACCATGCAAACCGAACGCGACTGGCCGCTTTACGAGGTCTTCATCCGCTCCCGCCAGGGACTGTCACACGTGCATGCAGGGAGCCTCCACGCCGCCGATGATCGCATGGCCGTCGAGAACGCCCGCGATGTCTATACAAGGCGCGGCGAGGGGCTTTCCATCTGGGTGGTGCGTTCCGACCGCATCACTGCCTCGGCGCCCGACGACAAGGGGGCGCTGTTCGATCCCGCCGATTCAAAGGTCTATCGCCATCCCACCTTCTATGACGTCCCCGACGATGTGGAGTGCCTGTGAGATGGCTGTGGTGACGGCGCAAATGCCGGACGAGGCGAAGCATGCGCTACTGCAAACGGTCCTCAGGCTGGGTGACAATGCGCTGATCCTCGGCCAGGAACTCTCCAAATGGGTGAGCCGGGGGCCGACGGTCGAACTCGACATCGCGCTGGCCAACCAGTCGCTCGACCTGATCGGCCAGGCCCGGCTGTTGCTCGACTACGCCGGGCGCCTCGAGGGCAAGGGGCGTGACGAGGACGCGCTCGCCTTCCATCGCGATGCCTGGGATTTTCGCAATGTGCTGCTGGTGGAACTGCCGCGCGGCGACTTCGCCAAGACCATCCTCAGGCAGTTCTTCTATGCCTTGTGGGCCGAAGCGTTTTATGGGGCGCTGCGGCAAAGGCGCGACGAGACGCTGGCGGCCATCGCCGGCAAGTCGGTGAAGGAGATGGCCTATCACGCCCGCCATGCGGGTGAATGGGTGGTGCGACTCGGCGATGGTACCGCCGAAAGCCATCGCCGCCTTGCCGAGGCGCTGGCGGAACTCTGGCCTTACACCCACGAACTGTTCATGAGCGATCAGGCGGATGCGGAAATGGTCGCCGCCGGCATCATTCCCGATGTGGAAGCCTTGCGTCCGGCGTGGGAAGGTGCCGTTTCGGAAGTGATGGACGCGGCCGGCCTGGCAATCCCTGAAGACACCTGGCGGCCCGCCGGCGGGCGCAACGGCGTGCACAGCGAACATCTGGGGTTCATTCTCGCCGAAATGCAGCATCTGCCGCGCATGTACCCGGAGGCCACGTGGTGAACGCCGAGGC
The DNA here is from genome assembly GCA_964568825.1 of uncultured Rhizobiaceae bacterium. Taxonomy (GTDB): domain Bacteria; phylum Pseudomonadota; class Alphaproteobacteria; order Rhizobiales; family Aestuariivirgaceae; genus CAVVDT01. Next base: position 11,658 of record CAZMSA010000075.1, read on the forward strand.
CGCAGGGCAACCCGATCTCACCGTCATCAAGGGCGTCTGGGCGGTGCTGGAGACGGTGAAGGACCCCGAAATACCGGTCATCTCGGTGATCGATCTGGGCATCGTGCGCGATGTGCGCGAAGGCGACGCGGGCCTTGAGGTGGTGATCACCCCCACCTATACCGGCTGCCCCGCCACACGGCAGATCGAAGCCGACATTCGCACCGCCCTGGACCGGGCAGGCTACCGCGCGGTCGGGCTGGTGATCGAGATGAGCCCCGCCTGGACCACCGACTGGATCACGCCGGAAGGCCGCGACCAGCTCAGGGCTTTCGGCATAGCGCCACCGGTGGGCAAGCCCGGCAAGCGGGCGCTGTTCGGTGAGGCCGATCAGGTGCAATGCCCGCATTGCGGCTCTCATCACACCGAAATGGTCTCCGAATTCGGTTCCACGCCGTGCAAGTCTTTATGGAAGTGCAACGCCTGCCGCGAACCATTCGACTATTTCAAGTGCCTTTGACGGGCTTCACGGACTGAATCTTCAAACCTCGCCAACCGGCTGATGGGAAAAGAAAAATGGCAGTTGCCGAAAGAGCTGAACCGCGCGCGAGGCGGCGACCCGAATTCCATCGCCTGAAGGTTCGCGAAGTCCGCAAGGAGACGCCCGAGGCAACATCGGTCGCCTTTGAGGTGCCGCCGCATCTGGCCGATGCTTACGCCTTCGTCCAGGGCCAGTACCTGACACTGAAGGCAATCGTGAACGGTGAGGAATTGCGCCGGCCCTATTCAGTCTGCGTGGCGCCCGATGAGGGCGAGCTTCGGGTGTGCGTGAAAAAGCTGCACGAGGGGCGCTTTTCCAGCTTCGTCAACGACGTCCTGAAGGCCGGCGATGAGATCGAAGTGATGGGTCCGATGGGGCGGTTTCACGCTCCCGTCGAGCCGGGCGCGTCAAAATCCTACCTGTTCATGGCGGGCGGCTCGGGGATCACCCCGGTCATCTCCAACATCCGCCATATCCTTGCCTCAGAACCGCGGGCCGAGGTGACGCTCATCTACGGCAACCGGCGCACCCGCGACATCATCTTCCGCGAGGCGCTGGCCGACCTCAAGGACCACTATCTCGATCGCCTCAGGGTCTTTCATGTGCTGTCGGATGAAATGACCGAGGTGCCGCTGTTTTCCGGCATGATGACGGCGGAGAAGGTGACCGAGCTGGCACGGGCGCTGATCGACATCAAGACCCTCGACTGGGTTTTCATCTGCGGACCGGGGCCGATGATGGACGGCGGCAAGGCAGCACTCATGGCGCTGGGTGTGCCGGAGGCGCGCATAAGAATCGAGAGTTTTGGCGAACGCCCGGTCGCCGGTGCCCGCCGGCCGACAACGTTGGTGCCCACTACGGGGCTGCCTGCCGCCACCGTCGAGATCATCCACCACGGGGTGAAGAAGGTCATATCGGTGCCCTTCGAGGGCAAGGCCATCCTCGATGCCGCACATGCGGAAAATATCGATGTTCCCTATGCCTGCAAAGGTGGGGTGTGCTGCACGTGCAAGGCAAAACTCGTCGAAGGCAAGGTCGACATGGACGTGGTCTATGGCCTGGAGCCCGACGAGATCGCCGCCGGCTACATCCTCACCTGCCAGTCGCATCCCAGAAGCGAGAAACTGGTGGTCGACTACGACGGTTAGATCGGCATCTTGATATTGACATGTCATTGCCGGATTCATTCCGGCAATCCATGAACACCGTCGGTCCGATTTTGTTGATTGCGGTGTTCATGGATGCCCGGGACAAGCCCGGGCATGACAATCAAAAGGCGGTCATCGCGCTTTTTCTGCCCCATGGCCAAGAAGACGGCGATAAAGCGGTTTGAGCACCAGGGGCAGGGAATAGATGGGGAATTGCAGCATGGCAAAGAACAGCCAGGCATCGGCCGGTGCTGCCGGGCCGAGGGCCGCCATGACAATGGCGATGTTGCGGCCCGCCGAAGCATAGCCCAGCGACAGGGCCGTCGGCCGGCCGAATGTGGCAAACAGCAGCGCCGTTACCAGGTTGAGGCCGAGGTGGAGCGCGTAGCACAGGCCCACCAGCATCAGCGCGTAATGGGGCCGGGCGGCAACAAGCGCCGGGATGCCGTCCATGAGGGCGACGACGAACACCAGCATCAAGATGACACCGAGGCCGTCGAAGACCGGCACCAGACGCCGGCGCCGTTCCGGCCCCAGAAGGCGGCGGGCGAGAACGGCGGCAACGAGGCCGCCGCCCACCAGCACCGCCAGGCGCAGGGCAAGATCGCCGGAGGATATGGCGGCGGGCACTGGACTGAGAAACTCGACCGCCAGCGGCGCGATCACCGGGTGCGCGACGATGGTGGCGAGGATGACAGCCAGACACAAGGCCCCGTCGAGGCCGAGCAGGTAGCCGATGGCGGCCGCGGCCATGTTGGGCGGCGAGGCGGCATAGACGATGAGGGCGAAGCCCAACCCTGCGCCGATGCCGGTCCACGAGATGACCAGCGCCATGAGTGGTGGCATGACGATGATCGCCCACACGACGCCCAGGACAAGTGGGAGAGGGCGCTCGACCCGCTCGATGGCGGCGGCGAAATCGACCCGTGTCAGGATGGTCGCGAGCAGACAGAAGACCGACGGCGCCAGCAGCGGGCGCATCAGGTGGGCGAGGTCCTGCCACACAAGACCCAATATCAGACCCACCGGCAGGATCAGCGTGCCGTTGCGGGCAATGGCGGTGAGGGTGCGGATCACGCCTGGGCTCAGGCCCTTAGAAGGCGCGGTAGGTGGTTATGGTGTAGGTGTCGCGGATGCCGGGGATGGAGTGGACCTTCTGGTTGATGAAGTGGCCTACATCCTCACCCTCGGCGAGATAGAACTTCACCATGAGATCGTAGGCGCCGGCGGTGGAATAGATTTCCGAGGCGATCTCGGCGTCGGCGAGCGCGGTTGCCACGTCGTAGGCCTTGCCAAGCTCGCATTTGATCTGGACGAAAAACGGCTTCATGTGATGGCCTCCGCCACGCAGGGCTGAACGATCGTTCCCTTTTCGCCAACTGCCGGCCGCCGGTCAAGCGGTCAACGCTACGCAATGAACCGGACTTGAGTTTGGTCGGGGCACATGACACTGTCGCTGCGCAAGGTTGCGATGGCTGTTTGATGCGGCAAGGCGGGCAGGGTTCAAGCGAGCTTTTTGATATCGGCAATGAGCACGAGACCCAGACAAGATGCCCCTGCGGACGGTCCCCCAGGGGTGCGTGACGCCAGCCCCTATCAGGACCTGCCGGATGAGGCCTTCTGGCGTTCGGCGGTTGCCGAGGCGTCGCCGGCAGGCCTGCGAGGTCTTTACAAGAAGAAGTGGAGCATCCCCGCAGATGCCCGGATCGCCACGGCGGGAAGCTGTTTTGCCCAGCACGTAACGCGGCACCTGAGACAGAACGGAATGCACGTTCTCGACGTGGAGCCACCGCCGGAAACGCTGCCGCAGGCGCTGCACAAAAAGTTCGGCTACGTCACGTACTCGGCGCGCTACGGCAATATCTACACAACCTTGCAACTGCTGCAATTGGCTGAGGAGGCAGTGGGCCTGTTTAGCCCGCAAGCTGGTGTGTGGCGCAAGGCCGAGAGGTTCTACGATGCCCTCAGGCCGGGTGTCGAGCCTGAAGGTCTCGGCTCGTTCGAGGAAGTCTTGGCCCAGCGAAAGAGCCACCTGGCGCAGGTCAGGCGCATGCTCGAGACCATGGATGTGTTCATCTTCACCCTCGGCCTGACGGAGGCGTGGATCCAGAAGGCGTCCGGCACGGTCTACCCGACGGCGCCGGGCACTATTGCCGGTTCGTTCGATGCAGCGCAATTCGCTTTCGTCAATTTCGGCTTTCGCGAGGTGCTCGATGCCTTCGAGAGCTTTCGCCAACTGGTGGGCTCGCTCAGGCCCGAGGGCTCGCGGCCGAAAATCCTGTTGAGCGTATCTCCCGTTCCCCTGACGGCGACGGCCAGTGGAAAGCATGTTCTGCAGGCGACGGCCTACTCGAAATCGGTGCTGAGGGCGGTGGCCGGCCAGCTTGCCGATGAGTACGATGACATCGACTATTTTCCGTCGTTCGAAATCATCACCAACCAGGCAGCGCGCGGGCAGTTCTACGAGGACAACCTGCGGTCGGTGACGGCGGATGGGGTGAAGGCGGTGATGGCGGTCTTTTTTGGCGAGCACGCGGCTGTGCCACTGTCGACGACGGCACCGAACGCAAGGACACAGGCGCCCGCTGCGGCCGGTCGCGTGCGGCGCCGGCCGCGGCCGGTCGACAACGATACGCAATGCGAAGAGGCTCTGCTGGAGGTTTTTGCCCACGGCGGCTACCGGGTCGGGTCCGACCCATCCAGGCCGGTGATCAGGTTTGTGGGCGACAGCCATATCGCCAGTCTGCGAACCTGCATCGCGCGCAACGCGCATTTGATCGATCCGCATTACGATTATGATTTCGTTCCGGTTCGCTGGATGACGGCCAAATTCAGCAAGCCGGAAACCCATGCCTATTTTCGCGACATCACGATCGTCCCGCATGATGAACGCCTCGAAGCGCATGTGCAGTTGCAGCCAGCCGAGCGGCTCAAGGGTGGCATTTTGTGCTTCGTTGGCTGCAGGCTGTTCGGCGATGGCCTCTACAGGGCTCATCGTCGACCGGGTGGGGCCGGGGGGGGCGGGAGGCAACTGCAAGCGGACGGGACGGAAGTTGCCGCCGCTGCTGGATGCGGCCGACCAGCCGCAGGTCGCCAATATTCGGTTGAATTACGATGAGATGTTCTACAGGAGCCGAGTCTTCCTGGAGAAGCTAGAGCGGGTTCGGCGTTTTCCGATTCGTGATGGGATTCACAAATCAGCGGA
>CAZMSA010000076.1:0-16405 GCA_964568825.1 uncultured Rhizobiaceae bacterium
ACACTTATCAGGCGCTGGCCGTGACACACGCACTTTTCAAACACGCTCTAAGCGCAACCCCAACTATTGGGGCACGTCGTATTTCGACAACGTGGAAATGCTGACCATCGCAGACGTCGTGGCGCGCCAGAACGCCCTCAATTCCGGCGACGTGCATTTCATGGACCGGCCCGATCTCAAGACTCTTGGGCTGTTGCAGCGCAATACCGGTCTCAAGATCGACTCTGTCACCGGCTTTGCCCACTACGTGGCGCCGATGAACGTGACGATCGCACCATTCGACGATCCGAATGTGCGCAACGCGGTGAAATATTGCTTCAACCGCGAGGAACTGGTGAAGAAGATCCTGTTCGGCCACGGCAAGGCCGGCAATGACGATCCCATGGCGCCGAGCATCAAGTTTGCCTCCAACCCCAAACCGATCCACAAATATGATCCCGACAAGGTGAAGTTTCACCTCAAGAAGGCGGGGCTCACGTCGCTCAAGATCGACTTGTCGGCATCGGATGCCGCGTTTCCCGGTGCCGTCGATGCCGCGGTCCTCATGCAGCAGTCGGCGAAGAAGGCCGGCATCGACATCAACGTGATCCGCGAGCCTTCTGACGGCTACTGGTCGAACGTGTGGATGAAGAAGCCCTGGTGCCTGTCCTACTGGGGCGGCCGGCCGACCGTCGACTGGATGATGACCACCGCCTACAAGGGCGGCGCCGACTGGAACGACACCTTCTGGAAGAACGCCCGCTTCGATGAGCTTCTTTCCAAGGCCCGCGCCGAGACCGATGAGGCCAAGCGCGCGGCGATGTATGCCGAGATGCAGCAGATACTGCATGACGACGGCGGCATCATCGTCTTGATGTTCAACGACTTCGTCACCGCGCACTCCAAGAAGGTGGCCCACGGCAAGCTCAACTCCAATTACGACCATGACGGCGGTCACATTTATCGCCGCTGGTGGTTCGTCTGAGCCTATCCAAACACCTGCAAATCAGAGGGGCCGGTGCTGAAGCGCCGGCCCCGTTGCCATTTTCATGGTTATTGACGGTGCTCGGACGAAGTGACAGGCTGACTCGCGCGTATTCTGCGCCTCGCCTCGCACAAGGGGTGAGGCGCATACCGGCGATGTCCCAAAACCGGATGCAATGTCAAAACAAGGGACAGTATCAAGGGAGCTTTGCTATCGATGTCAGAACTCAGTCACAAACTCGAGGTCGCCAAGAAGCTGGCCGAAAAAGGTAAGCTTTCCCGCCGCGACTTCATCCAGTTGGCACTTGCGGCCGGCTTCACCGCTGCCGCTGCCGACACCATGTTCGTAAAGGCCCTGCACGCGGCGCCCAAGAAGGGCGGCACCGCACGCTTTGGTCTTGCCCACGGCTCCACCACCGACAGCCTCGATCCGGGCTCCTGGCCCGACACCTTCACCCAGACTGCGTTCTGGGGGTCGGCGGCCAACAGCCTCTCCCAGGTCGACTACAAGGGCGATATCAATCCGGACCTCGCGGAAAGCTTCGAACCGTCTGATGGCGCCAAGACATGGGTATTCAAGCTCCGAAAAGGCCTCGAATTCCATAACGGAAAGTCGGTGACAGCGACCGATGTAGTGGCGTCTTTCCACCACCATATGAAGTCCGATTCGAAATCGGCCGCCAAGTCGATCTTGAAACCCGTCGCTGACATCAAGACCGACGGACCCCAGACGGTGATCTTCAACCTCAAGGCCGGCAATGCCGACTTCCCCTACATCGCCAGCGATTATCACCTGCCGATCATGCAGGCCAAGGACAATGGTGACGCCGACTGGCAGTCAGGCATCTTCACCGGGCCCTTCAAGATCGAGAAGTTCGACCCTGGCATCAGCGCCAAACTCAAACGCAATCCCAACTACCACTGGCCCGACCTGCCGCATTTCGATGCCGTTGAGTTTCTGGCGATTACCGATGTTGCGGCGCGCATGAATGCCCTCACCAACGGCGATGTCCAGTTCATCGGCCGCGCCGATCTGAAGACGGTCGCCATGATGAAGCGCAACCCGCAACTGCTTATACTGGAGCAGACAGGCTTCGGGCACTACGTTCTGCCCATGAACACCACCGTTCCGCCCTTCGACAATGTCGATGTGCGGTTGGCACTCAAATATGCAGTGAATCGCGAGGAAATCGTCAAGAAGATATTCCTTGGCCATGCCACCACGGGTAACGACAACCCCATTGCGCCCTCGGTGAAGTTTGCCGTCGATCCGAAGCCGCGGCATGTCTATGATCCCGAACGTGCCAGGAGCCACCTCAAGAAGGCGGGCCTCTCGAAGCTGAAGGTTGACTTGTCGGTGGCTGATGCCGCCTTCGAAGGTGCCGTCGACACGGGAGTCCTTTACAAGGAGTCCGCGGCCAAAGCCGGCATCGACATCAACCTCATCCGCGAGCCCAATGACGGCTATTGGGACAATGTCTGGCTGAAAAAAGCGTTTTGCGCCTCCTATTGGAGCGGCCGACCGACGCCGGACTGGATGTTTTCGACCGCCTATGCACCCGATGCGGCATGGAATGAGACGTTCTGGAAGAATAAAAGGTTTGACGAACTTCTGGTGATCGCCCGCGCCGAGATCGACGAAAAGAAGCGCGCGGCAATGTATGCCGAGATGCAGCAATTGGTGCACGACGATGGCGGGGTGATTGTTCTGGTGTTCAACAACTACGTCGATGGTTACTCCAAGAAGCTGGCGCACGGCCCGACGGCTGCCAACTGGGAGAACGACGGCCTCCGAATCGCCGAGCGGTGGTGGTTCGCCTGAGGCTCATAACAGAGCTACTAGACGCGGCGGGGCCGGCGCGAAAGCGTCGGCCTTTTTGCCGCTTTCATTCGTATTGACGGGGGCGGGGCGAAATGACAGGCTGCGCGCCAACTTCCCGCGCCGTCCCCGACGTGGGAGGGTGAGGTGCATGCCGGCAGCGTCCCGTAGCCGGCTGCAGCGTACAGGACAAGCGTCGGGACCAAGGGAGATTTGCTATTCATGTCAGAAATCAACCATAAACTCGAGGTCGCGAAAAAGCTTGCCGGCAAGGGCAAGGTTTCACGCCGTGACTTCATCCAGCTGGCACTGGTTGCCGGCTTTACGGTGGCCACCGCCGACACCATGTTCGTCGACGCGGTGCGTGCCGCGCCCAAGAAGGGCGGCCACTTCATCCAGGGCCTGACCGGAGGTGCCACCACGGACGTGCTTGATCCTGCCCAGACGCTCGATACCTACATGGAGCAGGTATCCTTCGGCCAGTTGCGCAACAACCTCACCGAGATCGGGCCGGACGGGCAACTGCGCCCCGAATTGGCCGAGAGCTATGAATCGCCCGATGCCAAGAAGTGGATCTTCAAGCTGCGCAAGGGCGTCGAGTGGCACAACGGCAAATCTCTGGAAGCCAACGACTTCGTCGCGACCTTCAATCACCATCGCGGCAAGGACGCCAAGTCGGGCGCCAAGGGCCTGGTCAAGCAGATTGTCGACGTCAAGGCCGATGGCAAGGACACCGTGGTGTTCGAATTGTCGGGCGGTAATGCCGACTGGCCGTTCATTGTCTCCGACTACCATCTTGCCACCTGCCCGGCCAATGCCGACGGCACCATGGACTGGCAGTCCGGCATCGGCACCGGCGGATACAAGCTCGAGCATTTCGATCCCGGTGGAGACACCAAGGTCACGCGCAATCCCAACTACTGGAAGGAGAACGCGGCCTATTTCGATTCCATCGAGAATATCTTCATCCCCGATGTCACCGCCCGCACCAATGCGGTACGCACCGGTTCCATCCACTGCATGGATAACGTCGATCTGAAGACCATTTCGCTTTTGAAGCGGGATGCGAGCCTCAATATCTTCGCTATCACCGGCAACAAGCATGCCGTTCTGCCGATGTTCTGCGACGTCAAGCCGTTCAGCGATGTCAATGTCCGCCTGGCGCTCAAATACGCCGTCAAGCGCGACGAGTGGGTAAAGAAAATCCTCTTCGGTCAGGGCGAGGTGGGTAACGACTCCCCCATCGGTCCCGCCAATATCTACCGTGCTACCGAAAAGGAAATGCCGCAGCGCCACTATGACCCCGACAAGGCCAAGTTCCACCTCAAGAAGGCGGGAATGACGCGTCTCAAGGTTGACCTGAGTATCGCCAACACGGCCTTTACCGGTGCTGTCGATGCAGCCGAGCTCTTTAATCAGAGTGCCCAGGCCTGCAACATCGACCTCAACGTGATCCGCGAGCCCGACGACGGCTACTGGAGCAACGTCTGGTTGAAGAAGCCGTTCATCGGCGGCTATTGGGGCGGTCGCCCGACGGAGGACTGGATCTTTACCCAGATCTATTCCAAGGGCGCCGACTGGAACGAGTCACATTGGGACAACGCCCGCTTCAACGAGTTGCTGGTGAAGGCCCGCTCCGAACTCGATACCAAGAAGCGGCGAGTGATGTATGTCGAGATGCAAAGACTGGTGCACGACGACGGCGGCACCATCATCCCGATGTTCATGGCCTATACCCATGTGGTCTCCAAGAAGATCGGCCTGCCCAAGAAGATCGCCAACAACTGGGAGTTTGACGGCCAGAAGAACGGCGAACGCTGGTGGTTCGCCTGATCTGAACCCGCATTCCAGCCACAAGACGGAGGGTCGCCGCATTGCGGCGGCCCTCTTTCAGTTTTCGCTTGGCAAGGCTCCCACAAGTTTGCCACTATGGCTGACGGAGGGAGTGCGGCATACCGCACCGCTACAATAACAATCGACAGGAAGCGGGAAGGCCAATGCATCCTGTACTGCGGACGGTGATACAGCGCCTCGGCTTGGGCGTCATCACACTGTTTTTCGTATCCTGCATCATCTTCTTCTCGATGCTGCTGCTGCCGGGCAACTTCGCCTACGCCATTCTCGGCCAGTCGGCGACGCCGGATACGGTGGCGGCCTTCGAGCACGAAGTAGGCCTCGACAAGCCGGCCATCACCCGCTACGGCGAATGGATCAGCGGCGTCGTGAGGGGTGACTTCGGCAAGTCTTATGCCGATTACGGCTCACCCAAGCCGCGCAGCGTTGCTCAACTCATCGCCCCCCGGCTGTGGAATACCCTGTTCCTGGCCGCCATGACGGCGATTATCGCGGTGCCGTTGGCGGTGGGGATGGGGCTTTTGGCGGCTCTCTATCGCAACACGCCCTTCGACCGCATCGTCAACGCCCTGACTCTGACCACCATCTCATTTCCGGAGTTCTTCGTCGCCTACATCCTGATGCTGTTTCTGGCGGTCAAGTTCCCGATCTTCCACTCGCTCTCCAATGTCAGCCCGGACACGCCTTTTGGTGAGCGCATATTGCGTTGTGCCCTGCCGGCATTGACCCTGACACTGGTGATCGTCGCCCACATGATGCGCATGACCCGCGCCGCTATCATCAACCTTCTCGCCAGTCCCTATATCGAAATGGCGCAACTGAAGGGCGCGACGCGCACCGAGGTGATCCTCCACCATGCTCTGCCCAACGCCTGGGCGCCCATCGTCAACGTCATCACCTTCAACCTTGCCTATCTCATCGTCGGCGTGGTGGTGGTCGAAGTGGTCTATGTTTATCCCGGCATCGGGCAGCTGATGGTCGACTCGGTGTCGAGCCGCAACATTCCGGTGGTTCAGGCCTGCGCGTTGATCTTCGCGGCGACCTACATCCTGCTCAATCTTTTCGCGGATATCATTTCCATCATTACCAACCCGAGGCTGTTGCATCCAAGATGAGCGCAGGCGCCAACAAGGGACCGGCCGCCGTCGGCCAGGTGCGAGCCCGCCGTACCTTCCTCGACCGCGCCTGGCGCGGTCTGAAGACGGCCCCCCCGACCGCCTGGTTCGGGATGATCGTCATTCTCGGCTATTTCATCCTGGCGCTGGGTGCGCCATGGATATCCCCCTATGGCCAGGCGCAGGTCTTCGATACGCCCTATTCACCGGCCTTTTACGAGGCGGGCTGGGATCCGCATTTCCTGCTCGGCACCGACCAGTTGGGTCGCGACATGTTGACCCGCCTCATTTACGGCGCCCGCAACACCATTGGCATCGCCATAGCGACGACGCTTCTGTCGTTCTTCATCGGCGGCTCGCTCGGCATCCTGGCCGCCATCCTGCGCGGCTGGTTCGAGCAACTGCTGTCGCGGCTCGTCGATATCCTGATGGCCATCCCGAGCCTCATCTTTTCCCTGATGCTGCTGTCGATCTTCGGCTCCAACATTCCCAACATCATCTTCATCATCGCCGTGCTCGATGCCACCCGCGTCTTCCGCCTGGCGCGGGCGGTGGCCATGAACGTGGTGGTGATGGACTACGTGGAGGCGGCGCAACTGCGCGGAGAACGGCTCGGATGGGTGATGCGGCGCGAGATCCTGCCCAACATCCTGCCACCCTTGGTTGCGGAATTCGGCCTCAGGTTCTGCTTCGTGTTCCTCACCATCGCCTCGCTGTCGTTCCTCGGCGTCGGCATCCAGCCACCCACCGCCGACTGGGGCTCCATGGTCCGCGAGAACGCCACCCTCATCACCTATGGCAGCATTACCCCGCTGCTGCCGGCCGGCGCCATCGCGCTGCTCACGGTGGCAGTGAATTTCGTGGTTGACTGGTTCCTGCACAAGACGAGCGGATTGCGCGATGAGCACTAAGAAGACGTCCCAGCAGGCCGGTCGCGAAAAAGGCGAGGTGCTGCTGGAGATCAGGGATCTCAGGATCGAAGGGTTCGCAGACGATATCTGGAATCCCATCGTCAATGGCGTCGACATAACCCTGAAGCGCGGCGAGGTTCTGGGGCTGATCGGTGAATCGGGTGCCGGCAAGTCGACCATCGGCCTTGCGGCGATGGGCTTTGCACGGCCCGGTTGCCGCATTTCCGGCGGCTCCATCGTCTTCGATGGTCTGGATCTGCGCGCCGCCAGCGAGGATACCAGGCGCGGCTTGCGCGGCTCACGCATCTCCTACGTGGCACAGAGCGCGGCGGCCTCCTTCAACCCGGCCCACAAGCTAATCGACCAGACCATCGAGACAGCACTGACGCATCACATCTATGATCGCGCCAAGGCCACCCAGGATGCGGTCGATCTCTACCGTCGCCTGCAGTTGCCCTCGCCCGAGACCATTGGCGAACGCTATCCCCACCAGGTCTCCGGCGGCCAGTTGCAGCGCGCCATGACCGCCATGGCCATGTCCTGCCGCCCTGATCTCATCATCTTCGACGAGCCCACGACAGCGCTCGACGTTACCACCCAGGTCGAAGTACTGGCTGCCATTCGTGACGTCGTCGACCAGTTCAATACCGCTGCCATTTACATCACCCATGACCTTGCCGTCGTCGCCCAGATGGCCGACCGCATCATAGTGCTGCGCTACGGCAACACGGTGGAGGAAGCCGACACCCGCAAGATGCTGAAGCAGCCCAAGGAAGAATACACCCGATCCTTGTGGGCGGTGCGCAAGCTCTACAAGGAGGAAAAGCCCGGCGAGGACATCGTTCTCCGAGTGCACGACGTTGATGCCAGTTACGGCGGCGCTGTAAAGGTGCTGCAGGACGTGACGGTGCAGGTGCCGCGCGGCCGCACCGTCGCCGTGGTGGGGGAATCGGGCTCCGGGAAGTCGACGCTCGCCCGCGTCATCACCGGCCTTCTGCCGCCGACCAAAGGTGAAATCTATTTCAACGGCGAGCCGCTGCCGCCGGCGTTGAAGGCGCGTGACAAAAAGACCCTGCAGCGCATCCAGATGATCTACCAGATGCCCGATACCGCCCTCAATCCGCGCCATACGGTGCGTGACGTGATCGGCCGGCCGCTGGATTTCTATCTCGGCCTGAAGGGAGCTGCTAGCGATCGGCGGGTGAGCGAACTGCTCAAACTGATCGAGCTCGACGACAGCTTCATCGACCGCCTTCCGTCGGAACTCTCTGGTGGCCAGAAGCAGCGCGTGTGCATTGCCCGGGCGCTCGCCGCTGATCCGGAACTCATCATCTGCGACGAGGTGACCTCGGCGCTGGACCAGATCGTGCAGGAAGGCATCCTCCGCCTGCTGATGAAACTGCAATCCGAGCTCAACGTCTCCTATCTGTTCATCACCCATGACATTGCCACCGTGGAGGCTATCTCCGACGAGATCGTGGTGATGTACCAGGGCAAGCTGGTGCAGCAAGGCCTCAAGACAAAGGTGCTCAAACCCCCGCATCCGGCCTATACCGAACTGCTGTTGTCATCGGTGCCGCAGATGGATCCCGACTGGCTCACCAATCTGCTCGAACACCGCAAAAAGACCGGCGCCATGCAGGCGGCCGGTAACTGAGCGGCCGGCAGGCCGGAACCCCTGATTGCCCGACGCACCCGCCCTATTGTGGTTCCGCAGCGACCTGCGGCTTGCCGACAACGCCGCCCTGCGCGCCGCCGCTGCCGGCGGCCGGCCGCTGGTTGCGCTCTATGTGCTGGATGACGGCGCACCCGCGGACCGGGTGCCGGGCGCTGCCAGCCGCTGGTGGCTGCTGCACAGTTTGACGGCACTGGCCAGTGATCTTGCCGACCATGGCATCAGGCTTGTCCTGCGGCGCGGCCCGACTGAAGAGGTCGTGGCCGCAGTGATGGGTGAAGCCGGGGCAGCGACGCTGCATTTTTCACGCAGCTACACACCCTGGGGTGAAGTTCTGGAAAGGCGGGTAAAAGACGCCGTCGAGACCATTGGTGCCACCTGTCACCGTTACCGCGGGTTTTTGTTGTTTGAGCCCGAGGAAGTCAGGACCGGCGCCGGCGCACCGTTCAAGGTGTTCACCCCGTTCGCGCGTGCCTGCCGCAACCTGGGTGTCCAGCAGGCGATCGGCCCGCGCCCGGACCGGTTGGTGCCCCATGCACAGCACTTGACGGGCGATCGCCTGACAGACTGGCACCTGTATGAAGGGCGGCCTGATTGGGCTGGAGGCTTCTATGAGACCTGGTTTCCGGGCGAGGAAGGTGCGAGAGCCCGGCTTCGGCGCTTTGCGGGCGAGGCATTGGAGGGCTATGCCGCTGGCCGCGACCGTCCCGATCAAGCGGCAACCTCGGGGCTGTCGCCGCATCTGCATTTCGGCGAGGTGAGCCCCGTGCAGGTCTGGAACGCCGTCACCGGGGCCATGGCGGAAGCGGGCGGCCGGTTCGACGCCGGGGCTGAAAAATTCCTCACCGAACTGTTGTGGCGGGAATTCTCCTATCACCTCCTCGCTCAGGCCCCGGACCTGCATAGAGCGCCCTTGCGGCCGGAATTCGCCCGCGTGGCCTGGCGCGAGGATGCGGAAGACCTTGCCGCCTGGCAACGCGGCCTCACCGGCATTCCCATCGTCGATGCCGGCATGCGCGAACTGTGGCAGACCGGCACCATGCACAACCGGGTGCGGATGATTACTGCCTCGTTCCTCACCAAGAACCTGTTGACCGACTGGCGCGCGGGCGAGCGCTGGTTCTGGGACACTCTGGTCGATGCCGATGCCGCCAGCAATGCTGCCGGCTGGCAGTGGGTCGCGGGATGCGGTGCCGATGCGGCGCCCTGGTTCCGTGTCTTCAACCCGGTCCTGCAGGGAGAAAAATTCGATCTCCAAGGAACCTACGTGCGCCGCCATCTCCCACAACTGGGTAAGGTGCCGGCCCGTTTCATCCACCGGCCATGGGAGGCAGCGCCTGAGGTGCTTGCTGCCGCCGGCGTCAGTCTCGGCGCGACCTATCCCCTTCCCCTGGTCGACCTCGCGGTCTCGCGCCGACGCGCCCTTGCTGCCTACGGAGCCATCAAGGGCGTCTGAGGTGTCAACCCGGCGGGCGGCGGGCGAATTCGGCGGCGAGATAGGCCACAAAAGCCCCTGCCGCGCGGCTCAGCTTCCGCCGCGCAGGTTCGAAGGCATAAAGCCCGAGCGACTTCGGCTCGAAGCCTTCCAGCACGCGAATAAGCCGCCCTTCCGACAGCGCACCGGCAATCACGAATGCCGGCAGCAGCACGATGCCGAGCCCGGCGATGGCCGCCTCGCGCAAGGCCTCTGGTGCATTCGAGGCCAACGCGGGTGTAATGGAGAAGCTCTCGATGCCCCCGGCGCCACGCAGCGACCATCGCGGCTCGGCGCCATCGCCGCCGCAGTGCAGCAGGCGATGTTTGCCGAGATCGCCCGGTATCCGCGGACGGCCGTGGGCGGCCAGATAGGCAGGCGCGGCGGCGAGCGCCTGGGGCAGGCGAGCGATCCGTCTTGCATCCCCGTGATCGCCGCTGCCGCGGATGGCGAGCAACACATCGAAACCCATCTCTTCGGCATCGACAAAGCGTTCATTGAGATCTAGCGACAGGCGCAACCGCGGATGCTCTGCCATGAAGTTTGCCACGAGGCCGCCCACAACCTGGCGCCCAAGGGCCGCCGGGGCCGTCACCCGCAACAGGCCGGCGACACCGTTGCTGCCGGCTGGCTGTGCAGCCCGATCAGCGGCGCCCACATCGGCAAGGATGGCGCGGGTCTGCTCCACATAGTTGCGTCCCGCGTCGGTGAGGTCAAATGTACGGGTGCGCCGGATAACCAGCCGTACGCCCAATTGTGCCTCGAGGCCCGCCACCTGCCGCGAAATCTGGGCGCGCGACAGACCAAGCATCCGTCCACCCGCGGCAAACCCGCCCCCATCAGCGGCGCTCACCAGGGCTCTCATGGCCTCAAGCCGGTTCATCATTATTTATTGTAGCATAGTACGCAACAAAAGACATAAGAGTATATAATTTGTTGCAATTTTGCGATAACACGGTCGATGGTTTCGGCGCCCACACCGACGGCGTCCGGCCCATAGGCATGAAAGAGTGGTGACAGACGCGCCCGACCTCAGTATCAAGGCCCGACACTTCCGTCACCGGCAAGAGGGATTCACTGCATGAATGCCATCGATCTCAAGGGCGGTATCGCCATCGTGACCGGCGGCGCCCAGGGCATCGGGCTGGCCGTGGCGCAGCGCCTGAAGGCTTCAGGCGCCCGCATGGCGCTCCTGGACCGCGACGAGGCCCTGGCGCGCGCAAGTGCCGCCGCACTCGGCGAGGGGGCCATCGGGCTGGCCGGTGACGTGCGAGACGAGGCGTCAGTTGCCGCCGCAGTGGCTGCCACGGCCAAAGCGCTGGGGCCGGTTAACATTCTCGTCAACAGCGCCGGCATCGCCGGGCGCAATGCCACGGTCGAGGACTATCCGCTCGCCGACTGGAAGGATGTCATCGACATCAACCTGACCGGTACTTTCATCGTCAACAAGGCCGTAGTGCCGATGATGAGGGCCGGCGGTTATGGCCGCATCGTCAATATCGCCTCGATCGCCGGCAAGGAAGGCAATCCCAACGCCGCGGCCTATTCCGCCTCCAAGGCCGGCGTCATCGCCCTGACCAAGTCGCTGGGCAAGGAACTGGCCGGCCTCGATATCGCCGTCAACTGCGTTACCCCGGCGGCAGCCCGCACCCGCATCTTCGACCAGATGACCGAGGAACATATCGCCTACATGCTCTCGAAGATCCCCCGCAGTCGCTTCGTCGAGGTGGACGAGATCGCCGCCATGGTGGCGTGGCTGGTGTCGAAGGAGAACTCTTTCACCACCGGCGCCGTGTTCGATCTGTCCGGTGGGCGCGCCACATATTGAGGTCGATGGGACCCGCATGATGAAGCCGGCACTGGGATATGTCGGGGCCTGCCACGAACGGGCCGCCGAAAGGCGCGGCGATGCCGCCTGGATTGCGGCGCGGCTGGCCGACGAGAGCAGCCGCATCATCGATTTTCACGGTGACCGCCCGGCCATCGCCGTGGATGCTCCGCAAGGCGCATCGATCGCTTGGAGCCGGGCAGGAGAGATCGCAAGCCCCGTGGACGGTGTGCCGGTCGTCTTCCTGGGCTTGCACGAAGACGGCGGCGCGCTGTTTGCCCGCCTCCTCAGCGAGACGGTGGAAGCTTCGCCCGGTGCCGGCGACGCCAAGCTCATCGATTTGCGCAGCCTCGCCATGCAGGGCCTCCTGCCGGCCGGCGAACTGGGCCTGGTGGCGCAAGGCCGCACCTTGCTCGCCTGGCACCAGCGACATCGCTTCTGCGCCAATTGCGGGGCAGGAACAGAGGCCGTCGACGGCGGTTACCGGCGCCATTGCGCAGCCTGCAATCTCGACCATTTCCCTCGTACCGATCCGGTTGCCATCATTGTCGTCAAGGACGGCGGGCGGCTACTGCTGGGACGCCAGAAGCAATTCGCGCCCGGTGTCTATTCGGCGCTTGCCGGGTTCATGGAGCCGGGCGAGACCATCGAGGACTGCGCCCGCCGCGAGGTCCATGAGGAAGCGGGCATTCGCGTCGGCAAGGTCGTCTATCACGCAAGTCAACCCTGGCCGTTTCCCGCCAACTTGATGATCGGCCTGATCGGCGAGGCCGAGACCAGCGAAATCGTCATCGACCGCACCGAACTGGAAGACGTGCGCTGGTTCGGCGATGACGAGGCGCGGTTGATGCTGGCCGACACCCACCCGCAAGGATTGAAGGTGCCCACCCCCATGGCGATTGCCCATCACCTCATGCGCGCCGCGCTTGGCGTGGACTAGTTACGCACCCGGTAGGCATGAAGCGGGCCTGCAGCGGTGGAGGGAACTTCTTGCAGCCACGCCGGCGGTTCTCCGTTCTTGAGGGTTTGCCACAGACTTGCCGAAAGGTCGCGTTTGCGGAGGCCGCCGGGCGGGTACTTGCCGCAGAACACGACCCAATTCACGTTGTTGTCGCGGGCAAGCTTGCGGGCTTCATCGGGTGGTGAGGCGAAAATGCCGTGCGACACGATGATGCCGCGCGACAGGCGGTGATAGGGGGCCGCCAGGACCTCATGCGGGGTCAGCGCCAGGAGATGGGCGCCGATATTGACGGGTGCGGCCACCAGACCTTTCGGCAGCGCGGCAATCGGCTTGAAGCTGGCGGTGGCGAGACAGGCATCGGCGCGGCTTGCCTGCTGCGGTTGGGAACCGGTCGGCTTCACCGTCTGGGTGGCCATGACCGCCAACATGGTGAGGACGAGCGGCGAGCACAGCACCACGGGAACCGCCTTCTGCCACGGACGCGCCCCTGCCGGCAGCCTCTCCCACAGCGCTACGACACCGGCTGCGGCGAGCGGTATGGCGAGCCAGGCCGCATAGGAAAAGGTGCGGATCATGTCCCACATGAGCGCAACGCCAACCGCAACCGCTGCCATCATGATGATGACGGCAAGGCGCTCGCGCTCGCGGGTCGCCATGAAGCCGCCAAGAACCAACGCCGCCAGCGGGAATGCCAGGGCGCCCAAGGCCGCCGCTGCGTTTTGGGCAAGCGAAGCTGGAAGCGAGCGTGCCTCGCCAACCAGATTGAGCCAGATCGGGCGGATGGCCGGATCGACGAGGGCGAAGGGCCCGGCAAGGCAGGCCGGTTCGACGGCTGCAAAAAAGATGGCTGCGGCGATGCCGGCAAGAGCGCCGACGACAAGGCGCCGCGCCAGCGTGCGACCCGTCACGTCAAAGCGGCAGGCGAGCCACAAGCTGCCGCCGCCCAGCGCTGCCGCACCGGCGGTATTGATGGCGATCTGGTCGCACAAGGGCGAAAACCACTGGCTCGGCGGCAGGCTGACGGCAAGCGCGGCCAGCGACGAGATGGACAGCCAGCGGCCGAACCGGCCGACCCGCTGCCAGGCGCCGGCAGCGAAGATGGCGGGCAGCACAAAGGCCGCCGCTACCAGGATGGCAAAGGGCAGGGCCTCAAGGCCGATGGCCAACATGGTGCCGCACAAGATGCCGGCGAACGCCGGTGCCAGCCGGTGATCCTGCCATACGGCCGCCGTCAGGGCCATCACCGACAAGGCGATCTGGACATTGTGGTGGTCGATGCGCCCCACCACGAACTGGACCTGCGCCGCCAGCGCCACGACGGAAAACCCCAGCGCCACCAGGGCGGCGTTGCGGCCGTATAGCCTGAGGGCAATGAAAACCGACCCGGCCATGCACGGCAGCAGCCACAATAACGGCCACACCAGGCGCATGATCCATTCCGCCGACGCCGGCGTTGTGAACAGCCGTGCCGTCAGGAAAACCGCAGCGAGGCCGGCATCGATCAGCCGCGACCAGTGCGACACGTACCCCTCGGGCGGCTGCAACCGGTCGATATGCATGTCGTACCAGCCCTTGCCGGCGAGAAAGTCGCGCACCTCGACCAGACGCATGGCGTCATCGGAGTCGCCAAGGCGCACATGCAGAAGCGATGCCTCGCCGGCGATGTGAAACGCGCACACCGCCACCCAGGCCAGCAATATCCATGGCCACAGGCGTCCGGCGCTGCCAGTTGACGAGGCTGAATTGATGGTCATGCGGCAGCTCCCTCAAGGGCCGGCAGTATCTGCACCATTGGTTCAAACCCGATTAACGCCGGTGGCAACGCGACCGAAGCCTTTGCCCTAACCCAATCTTTACGCTCTCGGTGCGAGAGTGCGGATGCGCCGGTTATCGCGGATGGCGCGTCAGTTTGTAGGCGTTCAAACGGAGTATCACCTTGCACCAGCCCGCCGGACTTGCAGGCAGCCAGCGCGCCCGTCTCAATGAACTGTTCATGGCATCGCCGGCGCCGTTGCGTTTCCTCAGCGTCGGCGCCATCGGCCTTTCGGTCGACATGGGCGCCTTCACGGTCATGGCGATCCTGGGCCTGCATCCGCTGGTCGCCCGGGCCTTGTCGCTCAGCCTCGCCACCTTCGTCACCTGGCGCCTCAACCGCGCCGTCACCTTTGCCGAGAGCGGCCGCCGGCCACATGCCGAGGCAGTTCGCTACGCCACCGTGACGGTCATCGCGCAAGGTTTCAGCTATCTGACTTTCGCCGCCCTGGTGATGACGGTCCTGGCGCCGCTGCCACAGGCCGCCATCCTCATCGGCGCGGGGCTCGCCGCGGTCGTTTCCTACAACGGCCACCGGGTCTTTTCCTTCGCCGCGGCCCATTCATCCGCATTGCGTGACAACACCGAGACCTGAATTTGCCCAACCTGGGAGGGGGAGCCATGTCCACGTCCGTCGACAGCGACGTTTTCATCATCGGGGCCGGTCCGGCCGGCCTCACGGCCGCCTATTGCCTGACCAAGGACAAGCCCTCGGTAACGGTCATCGAGATGGACCCGCATTACGTGGGCGGCATCTCGCGCACCGTCGCCTACAAGGACTTCCGCTTCGATATCGGCGGCCATCGCTTCTTTTCCAAGTCGAAGGAAGTGGTCGATCTGTGGCACGAGATCCTGCCCGATGACTTCATCGAGCGCCCGCGCCTGTCGCGCATCTATTACGGCGGTAACTACTATTCCTACCCGCTGAAGGCCTTTGAGGCGCTGAGCAACCTCGGCCTGTTGCAGAGCGCGGCGTGCATGCTGTCCTATGCCTATGCGCGCATCAAGCCCGTGCCGGATCCGAAAACCTTCCATCAATGGGTGCGCAACCAGTTCGGCGAACGCCTGTTCTCGATCTTCTTCAAGACCTACACTGAAAAGGTGTGGGGCATGTCGTGCGACGAGATTTCCGCCGACTGGGCGGCCCAGCGCATCAAGGGGCTGGATCTGGCCTCTACCATCCTGCACGCCTTGAAGCGCTCGCTGAAACCGGGTAGCGGCGCCGCCAGGAGCGCCGATGGCGAGGTGATCAAGACTCTCATCGAGAGCTTTCAGTATCCCCGCCTCGGGCCCGGCATGATGTGGGACGCCGCCGCCCGCAAGGTGAGCGAGCAGGGCGGGCGCATCCTCATGGGCGAAAAGCTTCATAGCCTCGCCCACGACAAGGACCGCGACCGCTGGAGCATTGAGACGGTCACTGCCGAAGGCGAGAAAAAGACCCATACCGCCCGCCATGTCATCTCCTCGACGCCGGTGCGCGAACTGGTGGAAAAGATCGCCCCGACGCCGATCTCGCTGCTGCATGCGCGCGATCTAAGATATCGCGACTTCCTCACCGTGGCGCTGATCGTCAAGAAGCCGGACCTCTTCCCCGACAACTGGATCTATATCCATGACCCGTCGGTGAAGGTCGGCCGGGTGCAGAATTTCCGCTCGTGGTCGCCCGAACTGGTGCCCGATCCGTCCCTGAGCTGTCTCGGCCTTGAATATTTCTGCTTCGAGGGCGACGGCCTGTGGACCTCGAGCGATGCCGATCTGCGGGCGCTGGCGACTGAGGAAATCGCCAAGATCGGCCTCGCCGCACCCGCCGACATCCTCGATGCCACGGTGGTGCGCCAGCCCAAGGCCTACCCGGTCTATGATGAGGCCTACAAGGACAACATGCGCAACATCCGCCTCGATCTGGAGATGCATTATCCCAGCCTGCATCTGGTCGGGCGCAACGGCATGCACAAATACAACAACCAGGACCATGCCATGATGACCGCCATGC
>CAZMSA010000077.1:0-16390 GCA_964568825.1 uncultured Rhizobiaceae bacterium
TGCAGGCGCTGGAACTCGAAGCCTTCACGGTTGCCGGCCATGGTGGCCACCGCCGCCAGCGAATGGGCATTGTGGGTGGCGAACTGCGGGTAGAAGCGTTCGCGGTGCTGCAGCAGGTACCTGGCGCAGGCGAGATAGGAGACATCGGTCGAAACTTTTCGCGAGAACAGCGGAAAATCGGCAAACCCGCCTTCCTGGGCACGCTTGATCTCGGTGTCCCAATAGGCCCCCTTGACGAGGCGCACCGGCAACACCCGGCCGCTTTGCGTTGCCAGCTTCTGCAGCCATTCGAGCACCGGCAGGGCGCGCTTGGAATAAGCCTGCACGGCAAGCCCCAGGCCGTTCCAGCCGGCCAGCGCCGGATCGTGGGCCAGGCTGCCGAACAGCTCCAGCGACAGTTCCAGCCGTTCGACCTCCTCGGCATCGACGGTGAGCCCGATGCCGTGCCTCTTGGCAGCGGCGGCCAGTTCGGCAACGCGCGGCAGCAACTCGGCCATGGCGCGGCCGCGCTCCTTTTCCTGATAACGCGGATGCAGCGCCGACAGTTTTACCGAGATGGAGGGCTGGGCGAAAACGTCGGCGCCCTTGTCGGCAGCGGCCGCCACCTCGGCAAGGGCCGCCTTGTAGGAAGCCAGATAGCGGTCGGCGTCGGCCATGGTCATCGCCGCCTCGCCCAGCATGTCATAGGAGAAGCGATGGCCTTCCTTTTGCAGCGGCCGGGAGATGGTGAGGGCTTCCTTGATGGTGCGCCCGAGGACGAACTGGCGGCCCATGATGCGCATGGCGTGGCGCATGGCCTGGCGGATGACCGGCTCGCTGGTGCGCCCGGTGAGGCGCTTGACGAAGCTCAGGGCATCGCTTTTCACCTCGCCGCCCAGGTCGATGAAGCGGCCGGTGAGCATCAGGCCCCAGGTGGAGGCATTGACGAACAGCGAGTCCGAATGGCCCACATGGCGCTCCCACTGACCGCTGCCGATCTTGTCGGCGATCAGCTTGTCGGCAGTGCCGGCATCGGGTATGCGCAACAACGCCTCGGCCAGGCACATCAGCACCACACCCTCCTCGCTGGAGAGCGAATACTCCTGCATGAAGGCATCGATGCCGCCTTGCTGGCGCCGCCCCTTGCGCACCGCCTCCACCAGCCGCCGCGCCAGTCGCTCGGTCGCCTGTTGACCGGCATCATCGAGACGAGCGCGCCCGCAAAGAGTGCGCACCAGTTTTTCCTCGTCGGCGAACAGCATGGTCGAGATGGGCGAAAAGTCGGGAAGCTTTGGAGCGGCAGCGGTCATGGTCGGGCCTCGCGCAGGGGCTGGTGTTGCGATACAACCAATGTAGCGCCGATCGGCTATGTCTTTGCGCCAATTATTGGCTAATATGCAGTGTAATTCACTGGTATAGTCCACTCTTATAGGCAGAACGCTTTGAAAGCCATCACCAGTCCGCCACGCCTCGATTCCACCGACATCGCCATTCTCGACATTCTGCAGCGCGAGGGGCGACTGCCGGTGGTGGAACTGGCGCGCAAGGTCAATCTGTCGGCCACCCCGTGCACCTTGCGCCTGAGGCGCCTCGAACAGGAAGGCGTCATCACCGGATACCGCGCCCTCATCGCCCCCGTGGCGCTGGGCCTGGCGCTGGTGGTGTTCGTGGAGGTCAAGCTCAAGTCGAGCGACGAGGCTTCGCTGGAAGCCTTCAACCGCGCCATCCGCCCGGTGCCGGAAGTGCTGGAGTGCCACATGGTGGGCGGCGGCTTCGACTATCTCATCAAGGCGCGGGTGCGCGACATGACCCATTACCGCGCGCTGCTGGGCGGGGTCATCGGCGGCTTGCCGATGGTGGAGAACACGCGCTCCTATTTCGTCATGGAAGAAGTAAAGGACGGCGCCCCGCTGCCCATCCCGCGCGACCACCGGCGGCGGCGCTAGGGTCTATCGATCAACGCAGCCCGGCATCGATCACCGCACCGATACGGGCCGCCACCTTGGCGGCGTCGATCTCACCCCCGCCCAGCGCGCAGCGCATCCAGGCGCCGTCGATCATCAGTGAAATGGTGAGCACCATGTCATCCACCGCCTGCCCGGGCACCAGTGCCCGCAAGGCATGACGCAGGTTGCTTTGCATGCGGGAATAGATGGCGTCCACGATGCGGGCATAGCGCGGATGGCTCTCGGCCTCGGCGGCGAAGGCAAGCCAGGCGCGCGTCACCGGTGGGTTGAATACCGCCGCCGCCAGGTTGGCGGCGACCACCGCATCGAGGCGCTGACGCGGCGTTTGCGCGATGGCGAGCAGGCGCACCAGTTCGGCGGAGATTTCCGTGGAGGCCAGCCGGATGGCCGCCTCCACCATCTCGGCCTTGGTGGCGAAATAGTGATGGACGAGACCTTGCGCCAGGCCGGCCCGCTCGCTCACCCGCTGCACTGTCGTGCGGGCAAAGCCTTCTTCCTTCATGGTCTCAAGCGTTGCCTCGGCCAGCTTGCGCCGCCTGAGGGTTCCCATTCGCTGTCGCATGCCAATTCCCGTTGTCGCAGCGCTGAATCCGGTTGACGCAGCACCGCCCCCTCCTTACATCATTGAAAATTGGTTGATCAACCAATTTTGAATCCAATTCTGCCGACAAGGAACGATCGCTTGATGTCGAACGCCGCCGATACCGTCAACACAATACGCCTGGAAGCCGAGGCCGGCCGCCGCAATACGCCGGACTTCTGCTGGCCGACCATTGCGCTGTTCATCGGCCTCAACGCCGTCGCCGGGCTGGCCACGTGGGCAGCGCTCAGCGGCCGCATCCCGTATCTGGCCGCCGCCGCCGTCAACACCGCCTATATCTATTTCCTCTACACCGTGGTGCATGAGGCGGTGCATGCCAACATCTCGTCGCGCCAAAAGAATCTGGCGTGGATCGACCTCGTCATCGGGATCCTCGCCTGCATCCCGCTGTGGCTGTTCTTTTACCAGCACAAGAAGCAGCACATGGTGCACCATGCCCGCACCAACTTCGACGACGACCCCGATATCTACGCCCGCGGCAGCTTTGCCGGCTGGATTTTCTGGCGCCTGCCCAAGGCGCTCATTGGCTATTTCAACCCCGTCCAGCTCTACCGCGAGTGCCTGGCCTACGGGGTGCCGAAGAACGAGACCATCATCACCATGGTGTCCTTTGGCCTGCAGGCCGCGGCGTTCTTGGGCATCATCGCGGCGGGATATGGTTATGAACTGCTGGTCTTGTGGTTCATCCCGTGGTGGATCGGCCAGACAATCATGCTGACGCTGTTCACCTGGACCCCGCACTACGATCACCACGCGACCGGACGCTACGCCAACACCCGGGTGTCATTGTTCCCGGGCGCCAACTGGCTGCTGCTCGGCCAGCACCTGCACCTCATCCACCACATGATGCCCGGCATCCCCTACTATCGCTATCAAAAGACCTTTGATGAGATTAGACCCTTGCTCGAAAAACACCATGTGCCCATAGAAGGGCTGTGGCCGAGGGCTTGAGGCCAAGGCAAAATCCACCGACGAGAAAAGGCGAACCGCAATGTTCGAAGCCGCAGACTGGACGTTCCCGGTGCCGATCCGCTATGGCGCCGGGCGGCTCGCTGAACTGGGCGAGGTGTGCATGACGGCGGGCCTGAAGAACCCGCTCATCGTCACCGACCGGGGTAGCAGCGCCCTGCCCTTCATTGCCGAAGCCGGCGGGTCGCTGAAGGCGGCCGGACTTTCATCGGGGCTGTTCAGCGAAGTTGCGCCCAATCCCACCGACCGCGATGTTGCCGCCGGCAAGGCGGCCTTTGCTGCCGGCGGCCATGACGGTGTCATCGCGCTCGGCGGCGGCAGCGGCATGGATGCGGGCAAGGCGATCAGCCTGGTGGCCCGCAATAATCATGCACTGTGGGACTTCGACTTCGATGCCGCCCCGCCTGCCATTGCCGCATCAGTCCTGGCGCCGCTGATCTGCGTGCCCTCCACTGCCGGGACGGGTGCGGAGACCGAATCGACCGCCATGATCACCGACACCAAGCGGGGCATAAAGGGCTGCGTGTGGCACCCCTTGCAAAAGCCGCTGGCGGCCATTCTCGACCCAGCCATCACCATCGGCCTGCCGGTCAACCTCACGGCCTGGACGGGCTGCGATGCGCTGGTGCATGCCATCGAGGCCTATTGCGTGCCCGCCTGGCACCCGATGTGCGACGGCATCGCGCTGGAGGCGCTAAAGCTCATCCGTCGCTGGCTGACGCGGGCGGTGAGCGCGCCAAACGACATCGAGGCGCGCGGCGCCATGCTGGTGGGCTCGTGCCTGGCGGGGGTATCCTTCCTCAAGGGCCTCGGCCTCGTGCATTCGATCTCCCATATGATCGGAGCGCGTTACGATACCCACCACGGCCTCACCAATGCCGTCCTCCTGCCGGTGGTGCTCCGCTACAACGCTACCGCCATCGCCGACAAGATCCCCGCCCTCAACTGGGCCATGGGCATCCCCGGCGGCGACTTCGACAGTTTCCACGAGGCGGTGACCCTGATGCTTGACGATGTGGCCATCCCGACGAATCTCGCGGCCTTGGGGGTCGAGGCATCGGCAGCCGGCGACATCGCCGCCAAGGCCTTCAAGGATCCTGCCACCGGCACCAACCCGGCGCCCGCCAGCGTCGCCGACATCGAGGGACTCATTCGCGAGGCGATCGTCAAGGCGCGCTGAAAGCTTCCCACTGGACAGGGCGCCGCGCTTGGGTTCAATTTCGGCCATGCCACCCGTCCGCCTCACCACCGTCCGTACCGTCGAGCAGCTGCGCCAGCGCGTCGGCGCATGGAAAGCGCAAGGCCTGCACACGGCGCTGGTGCCCACCATGGGGGCACTGCACGCGGGCCACATCCAGCTGGTCGAACAGGGCATCCGGCGCGCCGACCGGGTGATCGTCACCATCTTCATCAACCCGCGGCAGTTCGCCCCCACCGAGGACCTCGCCCGCTATCCGCGCAACGAGGCCGCCGACATCGCCCGACTGAAGGCGGCCGGCGCCCATCTGGTGTTTGCCCCTGATGGCATGGAGATGTATCCGCCCGGCTTTGCCACCACCGTCAGTCTTGCCGGCCCCGCCAAGGCAGGGCTCGAGGACCGCTTCCGCCCGGCGTTCTTCGACGGGGTGACGACCGTCGTGGCCAAGCTGTTCGCGCAGGCGGGCTGCGATTATGCCATGTTCGGGGAAAAGGACTATCAGCAGCTCAAGGTGGTCACCCGCATGGCGCGCGACCTCGATATGGCGACAACGGTGATCGGCGTCGAGACGGTACGCGCGGCCGACGGCCTGGCCTTGTCGTCGCGCAACGCCTACCTGAGTCCCGCCGAGCGCCAGATTGCCCCCCTCCTCCACGGCGCACTGCGATCAGCCGCCGAAGCCATCCTGACCGGCCGCTCGCCCGATTATGCCACCCGCCGCGCCCGTGCGACGCTGAAAGAGGCCGGCTTCAAGGTCGATTATGTGGCCGCCCGCAATGCCGACACGCTGGCTAAGCTTCAAGCCGCCAGCGAACCGGTCCACCTTCTCGCCGCCGCGTGGCTGGGCTCGACGCGCCTGATCGACAATATCGGCGTCTAGCTCCCACATCGTCATGTCGGCGCATACAGGCATCCAAAGCGCACGGCACCACATTGGCGCCGGGCCCTCCGGACCCCGACCTTCGTCGGGGTGACAATAAAGGGGGACCAGGCCTAAGTCAGTTTATCCGGAAACCCTTCGGCGCGCAGGTCGGTCTTGAGCGCGTCTTCCAGCAGCTTCACCACCTGGCTCGACCAGGCACCGCCGCCGTAAACCTCCTTGGCCTTGACAAAAATCTGGTTGGTCATGCCGGCCAGCTCCAGCGGCACGCCGAATTCGCGGCCGAACTGCATGGCAAAGCCCAGATCCTTCAAAGCGAGGTCGTTGGTGAAGCCGATGTCGTAAGAGCCATTGAGGATGAGCTGACCCTCGGTCTCGTGCACGAAGGAGGTGCCGGAGCTTGCCTTGATGGCATGGAACGCCTGGGCGAGATCGAGGCCGCCGCGCTTGGCCAGCATCAGCGCCTCGCCGCAGGCCACCAGGTGGATGAAGGCCAGCATGTTGGTAATCACCTTGATCACCGAGGCCGAGCCCAGCGGCCCCATGTGGAAGATCTTTTCGCCCATGGCCTGCAGCGCCGGCCGGTGCTCGGCGAACACCGCCTCGTCGCCGCCGGCCAGTACAGTGATCTTGCCGTGGGCGGCGAGGTGGACGCCGCCGGTCACCGGGCTTTCCAGGGTGCGCACCCCGGTCTTTGCGGCAATGGCGGCAAAGCGGATGATCTCGTCGCGCCCCAGCGTCGACATCTCGATCCACGTGCTGCCCTTCTTCAGGCCCGCCAGCACCCCGGTATCGCCGGTAAGCACCGCCTCGGTCACCTTGGGCGACGGCAGGCAGGTGATGACGGCATCCACCTTTTCGGCCAGCGCCTTCGGGCTATCGGCCCATTTGGCACCCTGCTTCAGGTGACGTTCGGCGAGCTTCTTGTCGATATCGTTGACGGTGACATCGAAGCCGTTCGTGATCAGGCTTTCGGCCAGATGGCCGCCGAGATGGCCGAGGCCGATATATCCGTAGCGCATGGATTGTTCCGATGAATGGAGGGGTTATTCGTAGCAGGGGCCCATGACCGGCACGAGGTGCAATTCCTTGCCGTCATAGGGGTGGGCGCGGGCCACCTCCTCGTTCAGTTCGATGCCGAGGCCCGGCTCACTCGGGGGGATGACGTAGCCATCCTCCCAGCGCATGGGCTTTTTCAGGATCTCGGCATGAAAGCCGGTCCAGCGGCCGATGCTTTCGAGGATGAGAAAGTTGGGGGTGCAGGCGGCGAACTGGACGTTGGCGGCGCCTTCCACCGGCCCGCAATAGAGATGCGGCGCCATCTGGGCGTAGTGGGCTTCGGCCATGGCGGCGATCTTTCTCACCTCCAAGAGGCCCCCGACCCGGCCGAGCGCCGGTTGCAGGATGCGCGCCGCGCCGGTCGCGAGCACGCGGGCGAACTCGTACTTGGTGCACAAGCGCTCGCCGGTGGCGATGGGGATGGTGGTCTGGCGGGCGACGGTGGCCATTTCTTCCGGCATCTCGGGCGGTGTCGGCTCCTCGAACCACAATGGGTCATAGGGCTCCAGCCGCCGCGCCAGGCGGATGGCGCCGGAGGCGGTGAACTGGCCGTGGGTGCCGAACAGCAGGTCGGCCTTTGCCCCCACCGACTCGCGCAACCGCTTGCAGAATTTTTCCGAGCGCTCCAGTGCCTCAAGACTCGGCATACGCGGATCGAAGGTGGAAAAGGGGCCGGCGGGATCGAATTTCACCGCCGTAAAGCCCTGCTTCACGCACACTGCCGCCGCCTCGGCCGCCACGTCGGGATCGGAATAGACGGCCGGGTCGGCATAGACATCGCCGGAGCTTGGATAGAGATAGGTGTAGCTCCGCAAGCGCTCATGCACCTTGCCGCCGAGCAGCTCGTAGACCGGCTTGCCCAGCGCCTTGCCGTTGATGTCCCACAAGGCCATTTCGAGGCCGGAAAGGACGGCGGACAGCGAGGGATCGGGGCGGCCGGAATAGCCCCGGCCATAGACATTGCGCCACAGCATCTCGATGCGGAACGGGTCCATGCCCTCGACATGCTGCCCGAATACGTCGGCCACCATCACCTTCATCGTTTCGGGCAGGAAGCTGGCACCGTAGACCTCGCCAATGCCGGTCAGGCCGTTGGAGGTGGTGAGCTTGACGAAGATGAAATAGCGGCCGCCGAAGCGCGGCGGCGGGTTGCCGACGATGAAGGTTTCGAGCCCGGTGATCTTCATGTGGACGAATCTGCCTCAGCGAAGTGAGATGCCGCCCCAATTGCGGCCATGTTCTTGCGGCAAAGGCACTGTGCCACACGGCGCAACGAGGGGGCCATGAAATACGACTATATAATTGTCGGAAGCGGCTCGGCCGGCAGCGTCGTGGGAGCGCGCCTCAGCGAGAATGGCCGCCACAGCGTATTGCTGCTGGAGGCCGGCGGCAGCGACCGCAAGTTCTTCCTGCAGATGCCGCTCGGCTACGGCACGGCCTTCTACGACAGCAAAGTCAACTGGATGTACGATTCAGCACCCGTCGCGGGCCTCGATGGCCGCAGCATCTACGTGCCACGGGGCAAGGTGGCGGGCGGATCGGGGTCCATCAATGCCATGGTCTATGCGCGCGGCGGTCCGGCTGACTTCGAGGGCTGGAAAGAGTTGGGCAATCCCGGCTGGGGCTGGGTGGAGGTGCTCGAAGCCTACCGGGGGATGGAAGACCATGTGCACGGCCCCAGTTCGGTGCATGGTGCGGGCGGCCCGCTGGCGGTCATGGACTGCGCCGAGGTCGCCCACCCGCTGGTCAACAACTGGTTCGCCGCCACCGAGGCGGTGGGGCTCAACTTCAACACCGATCTCAACGGCGCCAGCATCGAGGGGGTGGGCTATCTGCAGTTCACCATCCGTGAGGGCAAGCGCCAGTCATCGGCGCGGGCCTGGCTGTGGCCGGCGCTGAAGCGGCGCAACCTGAAACTGGAGACCGGCGCCCATGCCACCCGCATCCGCTTTGCCGGCAAGCGCGCCAGCGCGGTGGAATACCGTAAAAGCGGGCAAGGCTTCGTGGCCGAGGCGGGTCGCGAGGTGATCCTGGCAGCAGGCAGCATCAACTCAGCCCAGCTCCTGCAACTGTCGGGCGTCGGGCCCGCCGACCTGCTGAAGCGGCACGGCATCGAGGTGGTTCATGAGGCCCCGGCGGTGGGCCGCAACCTGCAGGATCATCTGTGCCTCGATCATGTCTACAAGGCCAATGTGGCCACCTGCAACCGGGCGCTCAATTCGTGGCCGCGCCGGATCGCGGCGGGCTTGCGCTATCTGCTCACCGATCAGGGACCGCTCGCCATGAGCACCTCGCACGCCGGCGGCTTCTCGCGCTCGCGCGATGGCCTCGAACATCCCAACCTGCAACTGTATTTCTCCCCCTACAGCTTCACCCGCGAGGCCCCTCGCCGGCCGCGCATGGTCACTCCCGACCGCTTCGACGGGTTTGTCATGTCGGTTTCCAACTGCCGGCCGGTGAGCCGCGGCCATGTGGAGATCGCCACCGCCGACCCGCTGGCCGCGCCGTTGATCCAACCCAATTTCCTCGCCAACCGTCTCGATCTGGACGAATTGCTTGAAGGCGCCCACCTGCTTCGCCGCCTGGCTTCAGCCGGCGCCATGGCCCAAGTCATCGCCACCGAATTGAAGCCCGGACCGGGCGTGGCGAGCGATGACGATCTCATCGCCGACATCAGGGCGCGCGCCTATTCCGTCTACCATCCCGCCGGCACGTGCCGCATGGGGCCGGACCCGAAAGACGCCGTGGTCGACCATCGCCTCAAGGCGCACGGGCTGGAGGGATTACGCATCGTCGATGCCTCGATCTTCCCCACCCTCACCTCAGGCAACATCAACGCGCCCGTCATGATGGTGGGCGAGCGCGGCGCCGGCTTCATCCTCAAGGACGCCAGCGATTGACGTGGCCGGCGTTCAAGCCGCTCGCAAACGCGTATATAGTGTCTAGGCAGCCTGCCGCGAAACCGCGATGTGGCCTGATATTATGATTCAAGCAGGAGAGCCAACCCCATGGGCATCAACGAGAAAATCGCCGCCATGCATGACGAGATGACGGCCTGGCGGCGCGACATCCATGCCCATCCCGAAACCGCGTTCGAGGAAAAGCGCACCTCGCAACTGGTCGCCGACAAGCTCAGGAGTTTCGGCATCGAGGTGGTGCCGGGGCTGGCGCGCGGCACCGGCGTGGTGGGGATCATCAAGGGCAAAAAGCCTGGCGACGGCGCCATCGGCCTCAGGGCCGACATGGACGCATTGGACATCCACGAGCAGACCAACAAGCCTTATGCCTCGAAAACGCCCGGCAAGATGCATGCCTGCGGCCATGACGGCCACACCACCATGCTGCTGGGGGCGGCGAAATACCTGGCCGAAACCCGCGATTTCGCCGGCACGGCCTACGTCATTTTCCAGCCGGCGGAGGAAAACGAGGGCGGCGGCCGGGTGATGGTGGAAGAGGGCCTGTTCGAGCGCTTTCCCATGCAGGGCGTCTACGGCATGCACAACTGGCCGGGCGTGCCGGTGGGCGAAGTGGGGGTGCGGGTCGGGCCGATGATGGCCTCCTACGACATCTTCGAGATCAAGGTCGAGGGCCAGGGCTCGCACGGCGCCATGCCGCACCAGGGCATCGATCCCGTCCTCATCGGCGCCCACATCATCACCAACCTGCAGACCATCGCGGCGCGCAATGTCGACCCCAACCAGGCGGTGGTGGTTTCGGTCACCCAGATGCATGGCGGTGATGCCTGGAACGTCATCCCGGCCGAGGTGGTGCTGCGCGGCACCGCGCGCTCGTTCACGCCGGAAGTGCAGGACCTCACCGAGGCCAACATCGCCCGCATCGCCAAGGGCGTGGCCGCCGCCCACGGGGCAACCGTCGAGGTCCGCTACGAGCGCCGCTACCCGCCAACCGTCAACGCCGAGGCCGAAACCCGCCATGCAGCCCGGGTTGCCGCCCAGGTGGTGGGCGATGCGCAGGTGCGCGACGGCGTGGGTCCGGTGATGGGCTCGGAGGATTTCGCCTTCATGCTGCAGAAGAAGGCGGGCAGCTATATCTGGCTGGGGGCGGGCGAGGCCTCGGCCAACCTCCATAGCCCCCACTACGACTTCAACGACGAGGTCCTCCCCATCGGCGCCAGCTACTGGGCGCGGCTGGTGGAGGAGACCCTTCAAGGCTAGGCTCAGATGGCGCTCTTGAGCGCAAGATCCATGTACACCCTCTGCAGTTCCCGCGTGACCGGTCCGGGAGTGCCGTTGCCGAGCGTTCTTTCATCGATCCGTACCACCGGGGTAACGTAGGTCGACGCGCCGGTGATGAAGGCTTCATCCGCATCGAGCGCCTCGGCAACGGTGAACAGGCGCTCTTCCAGCCGGGCAGCGCCGGTTTCGATCAAGCTCAGGAGCGCCTTGCGGGTGCAGCCATGCAGGATGGCGTTGCTCAGCGGCCGGGTGATCACCGTGGCGTCCTTGACGATATAGAAACTGGTCGCGGCGCCTTCGGTGATGGTGCCGTTGTCATGCAGCAGGGCCTCGCCGGCGCCTGAGGGTTTAACCGCCATCTTGGCGAACACGCTGCCCATCAGGCCGACCGTCTTGATGTCGCGCCGCGCCCAGCGCAGATCGGGCTGGGTCTGCATGGCGATGCCGTTGCGGATCTCGGCTCTGGTAGCATCGGACTTGTGCTGGGCAAAGCCGAACACCGTGGGGGTGAGGCCGGCCGAGGGGAGAAAGTCGCGGTCCCCGTCGCTGCCGCGGGTGAATTGCATGTAGACCAGGCCCTCGTCGACGCGGTTGCGGGCGACCAGTTGGCGCATGACCGCCAGCACCTCGCTACGCGTCATGGGGCTTGCCATCTGCATTTCGCGCAGCGAGCGCTCGAAGCGCTGCATATGTGCCTCGAAGTCCAGCAGCTTGCCGCCATGCACGCCCGCCACCTCGTAGATGGCATCGGCGAACAGAAGCCCGCGGTCGAAGATCGACACCTTGGCCTCTTCGGGGGCGCAGAATTGCCCGTTGATATAGACGGTTCTGGCGTTCTGCTCAGTCATCGTCGAGCCCTGCCCTTGCCCGCTCGGGCTGCACCATGTCACCGGCGCCGATGCGTTCGGTGATCAACCCATAGGCTTCCGGCCGGCGATGCAAGGCCAGATTGAATATCTCCTGCCGGGCATATTGCGCCTTTGCG
The DNA here is from genome assembly GCA_964568825.1 of uncultured Rhizobiaceae bacterium. Classification (GTDB taxonomy): domain Bacteria; phylum Pseudomonadota; class Alphaproteobacteria; order Rhizobiales; family Aestuariivirgaceae; genus CAVVDT01. The sequence goes on from CAZMSA010000077.1 coordinate 11,835, forward strand.
AGATCGCAGCGGGCGGTGATCAGTTCGTCTTCGAGCGTCGAAGCCATGGCCACGATTTCCCCGTGGGGCGAGACGATCATGCTCTGCCCGATCATGTCGAAGCCTTCCTCGCAGCCGCATTTCGCCGCTGCCGCCACCCAGCAGGCATTGTGATAGGCCCCGGCCTGCAGGCTCAGCGCGTTATGGAAATTGGCCAGGGCCGCTGCCTGATAGGGCTCGCCCAGACCGGTAGGCGTGTTGTAGCCCAGGGTAATCAGTTCGACCCCCTGCAGCCCCATGACCCGATAGGTCTCGGGCCAGCGACGGTCGTTGCAAATGGCCATCCCGATGCGCATGCCCTGGGTTTCATAGACCGGAAAGCCCAGATCGCCGACATCGAAGTAGCGCTTTTCCAGGTGCTCGCCCTTGCGCCTCGGGTCGGGCTCCTTGTGGCCGGGCAGATGAACCTTGCGATACTTGCCGACGATCTTGCCGTCGGGGCCCACCAAGACCGAGGCGTTGAAGCGCTTGTCACCGAATTTCTCGGCATATCCGAGGTAAAAGCCGATCCCCGCCGCCGCCGCGGCATCGAACAGGGGGCGGGTTTCCGGGCCCGGCATCGACTCTTCGAAAAAGGCCTCAAGCTCGGCATCGCCGCGGTCATAAACCCAGCGCGGAAAGAAGGTCGTCAGCGCCAGTTCGGGAAAGACCACGAAGGTACAGCCGCGCGCCCGGGCCTGCGCCAGGAGCGCCAGCAGGCGCCCAACGGCATCGGCGCGGCTGTCGGCCTTGTGGATCGGGCCCATCTGGGCAACCCCGACGATGGGATCAGTCATCGCTTTTTGTCCTTTGCGGCAAGGCGCGGATCGGGATGGGTCGCCTGCCAGTGCCGCGCAATGTCGCCGCGCCGGCAGATCCAGACATCGGCATGGCTCTGTATGTAGTCGAGGATGCGATAGAGCGCCACGATGCGGCCCGGACGCCCCAGGAGCCGCGCGTGCAGCCCGACGGACATCATCTTCGGCCGCTCGGCACCTTCGGCGTATAGAACTTCGAAGGTATCCTTGATGTAGGTCACGAATTCCTCGGCAACCTGATAGCCCGAGGCCGCGCGGGCAAAGCGGGAATCGTTGGTGTCGAGCGAATAGGGGATCGCCAGCAGCCCGTGATGGTCCGGCGACCAATACGGCAGGTCGTCGTTGTAAATGTCGGAATAGTAGAGGAAACATGGCATTTCCGCCGTCAACCGCTGGGTGTTGATCGACGGCAGCCCGGCATAGTTCCCGAGCGGCGGCGCCCCGGTCAATCGCGTGATCTGGTCGATGGACATTTCCAGTTGGGCGCGCTCTTCTTCCTGGCTCAAGGTGTCGTAATCGATCCAGCGCCAGCCATGCGGCTGCAGGTCGAAGCCCGCCGCCACCATCTTCGCAAGCGCCAGCGGATTGCGCTCTCCGGCCAGCCCTACGAGATTGACGGTTGCCTTGAGACCACGATCGGTGAAGGCCTTGAGCAGTCGCCAATAGCCGACCCGCGAGCCGTATTCATAGCTGTGTTCGATATTCAGCTCGCGCCGCCCGATGCGCCCCTCGACCGCTACATCCGACAGGCGGACCTCGGATTGCCTATCGCCGTTGAGGATCGAGCGTTCGGCGCCTTCTTCGTAGTTGATGCAGAAGTTGACCGCGACCCGCGCCCCGCCGGGCCAGTTGGCATGCGGCGGCTGATCGGCATAGCCGATGAAATCGCGGCTCGGCGATGCCGCATTCTGGGTCATTCAGTTTCCCCTTCCACCGCTCAGGCCTGCTCTTCACGATTGAGGATCGCGGCGTTGAGATAGCGGATGCTGGTTTTACCGCGCATGCCCGCCCTGGTCGCCGGGTCATTGGCAAAGAACGCCTCGGCCTCGGCGCGCGTCGCCACATCGAGCACCAGGAGCGATCCTTTCTTGACCGCCCCCTCATCGTCCCTGAGGCTACCGGCGGCCAGTATGATGTCCCGGTTGGCCAGTTCATATTGCCAATGGGCGTCCATGATCACGGCATTCGCCCGGATCGCCGGGCCGTTGTCGTTGTCGTCGCTGACGATGAGCCAGGCCATGTTCAATTCCCTCCTCGTTCAAGGTCTCGCACTTGCGATCCCGTCGCTTTCGCGGGCCGAGGACACGAAACTGGCCAGCGTCCGCTCTTCGTCAAAATTCCACGGGGTGCCGCGATGCAGGATCGCGCGCTGGTCCCAGATCAACACATCGCCGGCGCGCCAGCGGTGCGAATAGATCGCCTCCGTCCCGGTTACGGCGACCATCAGCTCCTCGATCAGCCCCGTCCCCTCCTCTGCCGACATGCCCTCGACGCGGGCGGCATGGGCGCCCAGGAACAAGGCTTCGGTTCCATTGCGCGGGTTGCGCCAGGTCGTCCGCCATGGCGTCGGGGGGAACCTGGTATAGATCGCCAGTTCGGCCAGACGCGCATCAACCATACCACGTGAATGCGCAAAACTGTGGAACACGACCCGATGGCGGGCGCGCTCCTTCAGGTCGTCCGGCAGGCGCGCCCATCCCGCGCGGGTCGAGACAAACTCGGTATTGCCGCCGGAGGTCGGGACCGTACAGGCGACCAGAATGTTGGAAATGGCCGGGGTGGGCAGAAAGGTGCTGTCGGTGTGCCAGATGAAGTTCGACTTCAAGTCCAGCAAGCGCATTTCGGCATCGCCCGTCAGGTCTCCGCTGGTTGCTACATTCGACACCATGGGGCGTGGCGGGGCCATGCCTTGCCCGGTATCCCGCAGGTTCTCGAGCGGGCCGAACAAGGCCGCAAATCCACGATGCGCCGGCTCGTCGAGCTGCTGGTCGCGAAACAGCAGCAGCGAGTACTGCTCGAACAGCTCCCTGATCTCGGGATAAAGGTGATCCGCCGTCACGCCGCGCAAATCAACATGGTGCACTTCGACACCGAAATCGGGGTGCAGGAAGGAAGTTTGCATGCGCGACGCTCCATCTGAAACGCGGCCCCCAAAAGGGCTGCCACACATCTTCAAAGCGAGCCATCTCTGGACCGATCAGGAGCAGCGATGCTGAAGTTCGTCATATTCACGCTTGACGCGCTGCGGTCAATTTCAAAAATTGCCCGCCAGCCACAAGGAAAGCGTACCGTTGTTGGCGCCGCATTGATAACGGCTTGCGGTTGAGAGAACGGGCCACATTGCTGATCGGAGATTGACATGACATCACCCGACACGCCGCTGGATCGAGGGCAACGCCAACAGATGATGCGCGCGACAAAGGCACCCGACTTCCTCGACCCGTCGCTCGAATGGCGGCGATTGTTTTCCGAGATCTGGGGCACCTTCCTTCTCGTCGTCGTGGCGGCCGGCGCCGGCGTGGTGGCGGCAAATAGTGGCGGTGAGGTGACGTTGAGCATGGCCGTGGTGGCGCCCGGCCTCATGGTCATGGTCATCATCTATTTCATGGGAACGGTCAGCGGCGCGCATCTCAATCCCGCCGTCACGTTCGCCTTTGCCCTACGCGGCAATTTTCCCTGGCGCCGCGTGCCCGGCTATCTGCTTGCCCAGATCGCCGGCGGCATCTTGTCCATCGTCTTCCTGCGCCTGGTGTTCGGGATGACCGGCAACCTCGGGGCGACGCTGCCGGGAGCGGGCATCAGTTCCCTGCAGGCCTGCGCAATGGAAGTGCTGCTCACCACGGGTCTGGTCAACACGATCCTCGGCACTGCATCGGGCGCCCGCAACATCGGGGCAAATGGCGCCATCGCGGTGGGCAGCTACATCGCGCTGGCGGGACTGTGGGCAGCGCCGATCAGCGGTGCCTCGATGAACCCGATACGCTCGCTGGCACCCGATCTCATTCGCTGGGATTTTACCGCGTCCTGGGTCTACATCGTGGGGCCATTGGCGGGAGCCATGATCGCCGTTGCATTCGAATGGATTCTGAAAGGCCCCCCCACTGCCGCCGGGACAATTGCCGCGCAGGGCTCGCTGGACAATGATGACGCAGCCCTGCGCCCTGATTGAATGAGACCGCCGGTTTGCGACGAGCTGCCGGCGTTGGCCGGGGGGCGCTTGGCCCCCCTGCTGCCTGTTGCTCGCTCGCTCGATCACTGAACGACCGGTTACTGCTGCTGATCCTGCTGATTCTTCTTCTTTTTCTTGCCCGTCTGGTCGCCGGCCTGCGGCTGCTGGGTGGTCTGTGTCTGCACCTTTTCCTTCTTCTTCTTGCCCGTCTGGCCAACGGCCTGCGGCTGCTGGGTAGTCTGGGTCTGCACCTTTTCCTTCTTTTTCTTACCCGTCTGACCAACGGCCTGCGGCTGCTGGGTGGTCTGGGTCTGCACCTTTTCCTTCTTCTTCTTGCCCGACTGGTCGCCGGTCTGGGGCTGCTGGGTGGTCGGCTGCTGCACCTTTTCCTTCTTCTTGCCCGACTGGTCGCTGGTCTGCGGCTGCTGGGTGGTCGGCTGCTGCGATTTGCTGAGTTCCTTCTTGTGCCTAGCCTGCACCTCATCGATCGGCTTGAGCTTGGGCTTGTGATCGCCGCCCTTTTGCACCTGCGGCGCGAACACCTGGATGGA
>CAZMSA010000078.1:0-16204 GCA_964568825.1 uncultured Rhizobiaceae bacterium
CGGCAAAGGAAAAACTCAGCGCGGCGATCGGCTGACGCTGACCATTGAGCGACGGGATGGGCTATTGCGAACGAGCGGCGTTGCGATGGTCATCGGCGCTTTCCGTGTAGGGTCTGCTTGTGACACCAATCTGTAAGGCTTTCCTCGTAAGCTGATACACGCGACCTCTTCCGAAGAGGCGGACCGATAGTCTTTTCCATGCCTGTTGCAGTGGGATCTTCTCCGGCAACGATGCTCTACGAGAGGAGTGGACCAGCATGCCTAATGATCTGCGCCCAGGAAAGTCGACGAACGCCCACCGTCTGCGGCAGGAGGGAGCGATCTTCGACCACTTGCCCGACGCCATTGTGCTTGTTGGCAAGGACGGCAAGATTCGGGATGCCAACGGGCAATGCCGGGCGGTTTTGGGGTATGAAAAAGGAGAACTGCGCGGTCAGCCGATCGAAGCACTCATGCCGGAGCGATTCCATCGCTGGCATAGACGCCATAGAGCGGACTACAGTGCCAACCCGCGTGTCCGCATGACGGGTGAGGTGCTTGAGCTCTACGGTCAACGCAAGGGAGGCGAGGAATTTCCGGTCGACATCATGCTGTGCCCCATGCCGTTGGCTGGCGAGAGCCTGGTCTGCGTCGTCATCCGCGACATCAGTGAGCGCAAGCGCATCGAGGAGACCGAGCGGCAGGTCCAAGAAACGCTATCGGCTGTTGTCGATGCTGCACAGGTCGCAATCATCTGCCTTGATCTGGAGCAGCGGGTCACGATGTGGGGCCCCGCAGCGCAGGAGATATTCGGTTTCACTGCAGATGAGACCACCGGGCAACCCTACCCCATCGTGCCGCTGGGCATGGAAGCGCAGTTTGGCGCGCTGGTTCGGCGGGTGCTTTCCGGCGAGACCATCCGCAATCTGGAAGTGAAGCGACTGCGAAAGGATGGCATCCTCCTGGACCTGCGCGCCACAGCCGCCCCCCTTTACGAGCGTGATGGCAGCATCCGGGGCATCGCCGTTGCCCTGGAAGATGTTACCGAGCGCAATGAGACCTGGGAGAAGCTGAGCCAAAGCCGAGGCCAATACCAGCGATTGATCGACAACCTGCCAGGTTATGTCTACATTTGCGACAATAACAAAAACTGGACTATGCGTTTCCTCAGCGCAGGTTTCCGGGAGGTAGTCGGCCTTGCGCCCGACGATCTCGTCGACAATCAGAAAATTACCATAGGCAACATGATCCACGCTGATGACCGCGAGCGCGTCTGGATCACGGAACAAGAGAACTTGGCCGCCCATCGGCCGACGGACCTCCAGTACCGGATCATAACGCCTTCGGGAATCGAGAAATGGGTTTGGGATCACTCGGTGGGCGTCTACGATGCAGATGGCAACGTCGTTCATCTCGAGGGCTATATTGAGGACATCACCACCATCAAGCAGAGGGAACACGAACTGCACGCGGCGCGCGTACAAGCCGAGGCAGCCAATAAGGCCAAATCCGCCTTCATCGCCAACACCAATCACGAAATGCGCACCCCCCTCAACGCCGTCGTCGGCTTCTCCGAGATGCTTGCCGCCGAACGTCTTGGGCCGCTGGGCAATCCCGAATACCGGGAATTCGCCGGCCTGATCGAAAACTCCGCCCGTTCGCTGCTCGGTATTGTCAACGCTGTCATGGAAATAAGCCGTATACCGTCGGACACCGGGATGCTCGACCTTGAGGTCATCGCGCCCGGCGAAGTGATAGCCCCCATTGTCGGAAAGTGGAGCAAACAAGCCAGCGCCCGTGGCATCGAGATCGAACTCCACAATGAGATGGAAGACGTCCGCCTCCATGCGGACGAGCAGCATCTGAGTAAGATCGCTAACAACCTGCTATCCAACGCTGTCAAGTTCAGCAACGACAACGGCAAGGTGCGGGTTTCACTGCGGTTCGACCGGCAGCGCCGCTTCGTGCTGGCGGTCGAGGATCGAGGCATCGGCATCACCCCTGGACACCTCCCGGAGGTCACGAAACCATTCTTCCAGGCCGACAAGAACTTTAATCGCCGCACTGGCGGCATCGGCCTCGGCCTGGCGCTGGTCAAAGAATACGCCAAGCTGCACGGCGCCACCCTCAACATCGCCTCAAAGCCGGGCAAGGGAACTTGCGTCAAGGTGACCTTTCCGGCCACGGCCACCGTCGGCAAAGCAATAGACAAGCCGCCAGCCCGCCCCGCAAGTGCGGCAAAGGAAAAACTCAGCGCGGCGATCGGCTGACGCTGACCATTGAGCGACGGTATGAACTGCGCACATTCCATCGCGCAGGCGGCCGGCATCGGCGTTGAGCGAGAATCCGTTTTGCGAGTTGCGGAAATTCCAGGCGGTCGTGGTCAAAAGCGCGGGAACTGTCCTATTTATGGTTATCTTACGGACAGTCTAGCATTCAACTGCGCCCAAGTACGCGATAGACCGACGCCCTGCCGATGCCCAGTCGTTCTGCAATCGCTGTAGGTCCCAGCCCCTTCGCCCGAAGCCGATCAACATCGGACCGGTCTATGGTCGGCTTCCTTCCCTTATAAACACCCCGCTCCTTGGCCTTGGCGATGCCCTCCATCTGCCGCTCCCGCCGCAGGTTGGTCTCGAACTCAGCGAACACCCCCAGCATGTCGAGGAACGCCTTGCCGGCCGCTGTCGAGGTGTCGATGGGCTGCTCAGTGGCCTTGAGCGCCACGCCCTTGGCCTTGAGCGCCCTCACAATGTCCTGTAGGTCGCCGATGGACCGGGCCAGCCGGTCAATGCGTGTCACCATCAGGGTGTCACCTGCCCGCAGGAAATCCATCAGTGTGGCAAGTTCGGTGCGGCTCGTACGGCTCGTGCCGCTGCGCTTCTCGGTGCGGATGGTCTCACACCCGGCGCGGCGCAGGGCCCCTTCCTGCAATGATGTGTCTTGGTCGGTGGTGCTTACCCGAGCATAGCCATAGGTCGCCATGGTGGTGGTGCCTCCGTGTATTGTTAGGGTGTAGAGCCCAACCTCTACCGTCTCATATAGACCCACGTCAACCCAAATGATACGCAAATTCCGCCATTCCGCTGTCTCACGAAATTGTATCTCTGCGGTATACCTAAAACAAACAACCCATTTAGGACCCAAGTCAGACTCGTGGACTATTCGAGAGACGCTCCTCCATGCGTTCTCTCTATGCCTATCACGTGATGGCGGAGGGGCGAGATCGAGCCGGAGGGCGGTGAGCGCTACAGTAGTGAATAGGATTGCTGCCCGCTGTCCGCCGACCGACGATGGAGTGTTGCTGGCGCGAGAGGCTAAATTCCTCGGCCCCCGTCGTACCAACGCTGGACGGATTTGCCCCTCGGCTTCCAATCCATACAAAATCAACCGAGAGCGACTGCGGCACGACCGTGGTAGCCCTTCGTGAAGTCATCCAAGAATTCAGATGCCGGGTTTACGCCGGTAACCAGCAGATGGTCACGAGCCCGAGTGCAGGCCACGTATAGCAGGTGGCGCTCGGTATCATAGACTTCCTGCAGATCGGCGCCCGGGTCCATTTCTGGCCTTTCGACGGCTGGGACATCCCAGCCGGGCGCTCGGCCATCGTTGAGGTCTATCCGGCCTTGTGGAACCGCAACTTCGCCAATGAAGGCCGCACGGGCGACCAGCATGACGCCTACATGATTTGGCAGATCGTCAAATAAACACTGCTACGCTTATGCTTACTGGCCGAATCGGCAGAGTTTGGTTGAAGTCTACCTCACCGAGTTCGTGGTGTGGCACAATATGTTGTATTCATTTTTTGTTAACACACTAGCCGTTGACCCGACCATCGGAATCCATCCATAGAGTAAGGGCCAGCCAAATGAGGCTGGCCCTTTGTGCGCTGGAAGCGTGGCAGAGCGGTCTATTGCAGCGGTCTTATAAACCGTCGGGGGTCTCCTGAAAGCCGGCCCCCCGTGGGTTCAAATCCCACCGCTTCCGCCACAAGGGAAAATATAAATATGAGCAGGTGGCAGAATGGTCATGCGTTGGGCCTTGCAATCCTGAATACGCCGGTTCGATTCCGGCCCTGCTCTTTCCCTATTGGGCACCTCTAAGCGGGTGCCTTTTTCCCATCCAAGCACATTAAGACAGGCGAATGCGAATCGATTCGACTCTTGCCTAATTGGTACCTAAAAATACCTAAACTTGCAATAACGTTAGTTGGGTTGACGGATGTCACGCCCGTCGAAGGGTTCACGGTTAGCAATGCTCGGCCTCGATGATGAACTCATCGGTCGTGTTCACGATTTTAGGGAGGGATATTTTGGAGCGCCCGAATACCGAATTGTAGCGGAGGCGCTTGAGTTCTTCATGCGCGATAGGTTGAAAGCCGAGCCAGAAGTGAAACGACGCTATGAAGCGGCCCGTAAGATGCGTTTGGGCGACTAGGCCGCCCGCTGCCAATACCCACTCCACTGTTGGCTAACCGGCCAGCCTGCGTGCAGTGCAACCGCGCAGATCAGAGAGATACAGTGATGCATCTCCGCGTCAATGTTGCTGCCCTGTTTAATGGGAGGGCCAACCGGACGAGAGGCCAAGGGTACTTGGCTTAAGGATCTCCGTGGTCACCAGGTGGTCACCCTGTCAAAAAGCTGCACTGCTATATTAACTTATGCATATATAAATTATTGTTTTTATTACTAAACTTGGAGCGGGCGATGGGATTCGAACCCACGACCCCAACCTTGGCAAGGTTGTGCTCTACCCCTGAGCTACGCCCGCACTCCATCATGACGGCGGCACCTGCAGTCGCCGAAGTGATCGGCCTTATTGCGCAATCGGCATTGAAATGCAATAGCAACCGGAAGCCGCTTCCAGACGGAACCGATGTTTACATCGCGGCTGCGGGGTATCTTTATTTTGCAGGGAAATAGCCATGCCCGCCACAAGCGAGATGCTATTCCGCCATCTCAAAGGCCTTGGAATTGCTACGACCACCATCAGCCATCCACCGGTCTTCACTGTTGAAGAGGCCAAGGCCCTGCGTGGTACCATACCGGGCTTTCACGTAAAGAATTTGTTCTTGAAGGACAAAAAAGGTCTCTTGTGGCTGGTAGTCTGCGAGGAAGAAGCCACTGTCGATCTGAAGGCATTGCCAGCACTGATCGGCTCGTCGCGGCTTTCTTTCGGCCGTGTTGAATTATTGCGCGAGGTACTCGGCGTCGAGCCTGGTTCGGTGACACCATTTGCTCTGATCAATGACTTACAAAACCGGGTAAAGGTAGTGCTAGATTCCCGCATCGCAATAGCTGGAGCAATCAGCTGCCATCCGCTGGAGAACACATGCACCACCACCATTGCTTCGAGTGACTTGATGGCATTCATTCAGAGCACCGGGCATGTAGCGAAACTTGTCGATTTCGGCTGAACCCTCGTCCGCCAGAGGACGCCGGATTGTATTTACTGCCAGGATTGTCCATGTATAGAAAGAGGATGAGTTCCTTTAAGAGGCAGGCGCCGTCAGCGCCCAGACATAATGAGGATGGAATGATATGTCAGGTCCGCTGATCGATCTGGGCCCAGGGCCCGCAAGCCCCAATGGGGACAAACAGGCGAGCGGCGATACACTGGTCCGTGAATCGGACACTCGTGCCTTCGCGGTCGACGTTATTGAGGCCTCACGCGAGGTGCCGGTGCTGGTAGACTTCTGGGCGCCATGGTGTGGTCCATGTAAACAGCTCGGCCCCCTCATCGAACGCCTCGTGCGCGAACTGAGGGGGGCAGTTCGACTGGTTAAGATCAATGTTGATGAGAATCAACAGCTTGCCTCTCAGATGCGCATCCAGTCGATTCCAGCGGTCTTTGCGTTCGTAGACGGCCAGCCGATAGATGGCTTTATGGGGGCGGTGCCGGAAAGCGAACTTCGGGCCTTTCTGAGGCGCATCACGAGCGATGGCGGCATGGCTGAAGAAATCGCTGCCGCCATTGCCGAGGCGCGCGAAGCCCTGGTAGCCGAGGATATTGAAAAGGCACAGCAGCTATTCAATGCCGTGCTTGAAACCGATGGGGAGAATGTGGATGCGCTCGCAGGACTTGCACGTTGCCAGATCGCTATGGGTAACCTTGAGGGCGCAGAGATGACGCTAGCCCGCGTCCGGCCAGCCAAGAACGAGCATACCGAAGTAGCGGGAGCTCGCGCCGCACTTGACCTTGCTGCAAAGCCGGTGGACCTGAGCGACATCACGAGACTATCGCAAGCGGTGGCAGCCGATGCTCGTGACTATGAGTCGCGCTTTGATCTGGCGGTTGCGCTCAATGGGGCCGGCAAGCGCGAGGAGGCTGTCGAACACCTTTTGTACATCGTGCGTCATGCGCGTTCGTGGAGAGAAGAAGCTGCACGTAAACAGCTCGTGACGTTCTTCGAGGCGTGGGGACCCCTGGATGAACTTACTCTCAGCGGGCGCCGAAAATTGTCAGCCACTTTGTTTTCGTGAAACTGTAGTGGCGTTTCTCTCGCAATATCGTACGATCTTAGATCTACCGAACACGATCCCGGTTTTTCCGTTAGCGGGTGTTCTGTTGCTGCCGCGTGCCCAGTTGCCCCTTAATGTGTTTGAACCACGCTATCTGGCCATGGTGGATCAAGCACTGGCGGGCGATCGCTTGATCGGCGTGATCCAGCCGGATGGGGAGGCAGCAATCGCACTTGAGGGTGTTGCGTCGGCCCGCCCGTCACTTGCACGCGTGGGCTGCGCCGGGCGTATCAGTGCCTATGCTGAGACCGACGACGGACGAATTGCCATCACGCTAGCTGGCCTGTGCCGCTTCGCTGTCGCCCGCGAGATAGGGGTGTCGACGCCGTTTCGACAAGTTGTCGCGGACTATGCGCCATTTGCCGGCGATCTTGCAGTCGGCAACGGCGAAGACGAGGTAGACCGCGAGGCTTTACTCGCTGCTCTGCGGGCCTATCTCAAGGCCAACAACCTGACCGCCGACTGGAAGGAAATCGGCGCTGCCTCCATTGAGCAACTGGTAAATTCACTCGCCATGCTTTCGCCCTATGGGCCGGCCGACAAGCAGGCGCTGCTGGAAGCCCCCGCCTTGGCTGGTCGCGCGGCGTTGCTGGTTGCGCTTACCGAACGGGCTCTATCGGGCGAGCTCGGCATGCCCACATCTCGACTACAGTAGGCCTATGAGTGATTCCGACCAGCCCGGCAATTCGTCAACCGCGCGAAGCGTGGGGCTTGCTGTCGACCGGCGGTTGCTGGAATTGCTGGTCTGCCCCGTCACCCACCAGGCCCTCGATTACCGCTCTGACCGCCAGGAGTTGGTTTCGCGCTCTGCCAAGCTAGCTTTTCCCATCCGTGACGGCATCCCCATCATGCTGGCCGAAGTAGCCAGAGAACTCACCGACGATGAGTCCTGACCGCACCGCCAAGTCGGGTGCCTGGCCCGAAGAGTTGCGCCTCAGCGAGAGCGGCACTTTGCTCACGGTTCGATTCAATGATGGCACCTGCCACGTCCTGAGTGCCGAGTTTCTGAGAGTTGAAAGTCCGAGTGCCGAGGTGAAGGGCCACGGACCCGGACAGGCCGTGACGGTTTCCGGCAAGCGTCTGGTGAAAATCAGCCGGATAGAGCCGGTCGGCAACTATGCAGTGCGGCTGATCTTTTCTGACGGGCATTCGACTGGTCTGTACTCATGGGACTATATCGAGCGCCTTGGGCGCCAGCATGATGATCTGTGGGCCGCCTATTTGGAAAGGCTCACGCGCGAGGGTCTTGAGCGGAACTAGGCTGGGCGTCCCAGCAGGAGGCGCGGCAGTGCGCCCGTGACACCGGCGGCTTCGTGCATGAAGGCTGTCTTGAGCGGCCTGACGGCATCGACCACCCGCAAGCCGGCATTCCTGAGTAGGCGCACTGCGGCATTATCATTGGAAAAAAGCCGATTTAATCCATCGGTGGCCGCCGCTACCCTCAGCGTATCGATCCGCCGCCAGCGTTCGTAGCGTACCAACACCGACTCGCTGGCTGGGTCCATACCAAGTTGCACGGCATCGCCGATGCACTCCGCCAGGGCGGCAATGTCGCGCAGACCCAAATTGAAGCCTAGCCCGGCAATTGGATGGACCACATGCGCAGCATCGCCGATGAGCGCCAAACGCCGGGCACGAAATGACTTGGCGATGGAGAGTCCAAGCGGATAGACCCGACGTGGACCTTCGGCCCGTACCCATCCGAGTTCTTCGCCAAATCGCTTGGTTAACTCGGTGGTGAAGTCCTCATCGTCCGACGCAACGATGCGTTCGGCGTCGTGAGTGGCCTCGGTCCACACCAGCGACGCCCGGTTGCCGGTGAGCGGCAGGATGGCGAAGGGTCCCGCGGGTCGGAAGTGCTCATAGGCACAACCCTCGTGTGGGCGTTCGTGCACAACTGTTGTGACGATGGCTGATTGGTCGTAACTCCATGCGACCGTTTCAATTCCGGCCAGCTCGCGCAGCAGCGAGCGTCGCCCATCGGCTGCAATCGTCAGCGCGGCACGCAGGTGTTGGCCGCCGCCAATGCTGATCCATATGTGGCGGTTGTCGGTCTCCATAGCCTCCACGGTGGCGTGGGGAACAATAGTGAGGCCAGGGAGATTCCCTGCCGCTCGTGCCAATGCCGCGTATAGGTAACGGTTCTCGATGATGTGGGCGCTGGGCCCCAACGGTCCGGGCTCACCAAACTGCAACAGCGTTGGGCGTACTGTGGAAGCTACACCGCTATCGGTCACAGCTATGTGCCTGATCGGCTGCGCATGGGGCGCAAGTTCGGCCCATATCCCCATCGCTTCCAGCATGCGCCTCGATGATAGCGCGATAGCCGAGGCCCTGCCGTCTGAAACCGGGGTTGCCTGCTCCGAGGGGTCGCCAGCATCGACAAGAACACATTTGAATGGCATTCGGGAAGCGGGCCCCGCAAGACAGACAGCCGCGGCAAGTCCATTGAGGCCACCGCCGGCGATGACCACATCGGTTGAGATTGTGCTTTGCGGCATACTAGGCCTGTTGTATTGCCCGCAGGGCTGCTAGTGATCGGACCCGCTACCAGGGTCGCGCTAAGATGTCAGGCTAGGCTCTAATACCGTGGCATTCAACGCCTCGCTTCGCATCGCGCGACAATCCCGCGCATCGTGAGAGTTAACAGGCATGACCCGCGAACTTGAAAATCTCATCGCCACGCTTGATCTGGAGCGCCTCGAAGTCAATCTGTTCCGCGGTGTAAGCCCACAGGTGGGCTGGCAGCGCGTGTTCGGCGGTCAGGTGATCGGCCAGGCCCTGGTGGCGGCGTCTAGAACGGCACCAGAGAAATTTGTAGCTCACTCGCTTCATGGCTATTTCATGCGTCCAGGCGACCCGGCAGTGCCGATTATTTATGGCGTCCAGCGTGATCGCGACGGTCACAGCTTCTTGACTCGGCGGGTAAGTGCTATCCAGCATGGCGCTCCCATTTTCATCATGGCTGCATCATTTCACCGTCAGGAAGACGGTTTCGAGCATCAACTGCCCATGCCAAAGGTACCTGATCCCGACGACCTGCCAGCCGAGAAGGAGATGCTGCTCCGATACGCCGATCGCATGCCGGCTAACATGCGCCGCTATTTCAGCCGCGAGCGACCCATCGAACTGAGACCAACTCGGCCCATGCATTATCTTGAGCCCAAGGCCGACCTGCCACCCCTTCAAAACGTTTGGATTCGCGCCACGGGGGCTTTGCCCGACGACCGTGCCCTGCACCAGTGCGTGCTCGCCTATGCATCCGACATGACGGTGCTCGATACAGCGCTCGTGACACACGGACACAGTGTTTTCGATGCGGGACTGATGCTGGCCAGCTTAGACCACGCCTTGTGGTTCCACCGCGATTTTCGCGCCGACGAATGCCTGCTCTATGCTCAAGATTCCCCATCGACTTCTGGTGCGCTGGGCTTCACTCGTGGCCTCATCTTCAGCCGCAAGGGCCGCCTGGTTGCCTCCGTAAGCCAAGAAGGTCTGATTCGACGTCGACTGGATTGATTAAAAAATAGGCATTATTTAATTATTGATTAAATTTTACTCACACTAGCACGTCACCAATGCCCTTGAGATCTATAAAAATTAAATAAATCAATACCATCCAATCGTGCCGGGAGTTGGCACAGGACTTGTAATGCCCCGTCCCGGGACACCGCGGCGGCATAAGGCCTTCGCGGCGTTGAACATGGGAGTAGGCGATGAACTACATTATAGCGATCATCAAGCCGCACCGTCTCGACAACGTCCGTGCTGCTCTCGAACAGATCGGGATCGAGGGTCTCACGGTCAGCGAGGTGCGCGGCCATGGCCGTCAGAAGGGCCATACCGAAATCTATCGGGGCGCCGAATACCAGGTCCACTTTCTACCCAAGACGCGCGTAGAGGTGGCTGTAGACGAGGCAAACACCGAAAAGGCCATTGAGGCCATCCAGACTTCAGCGCGCACGTCATCGATCGGCGACGGCAAGATCTTTGTGCTGCCTATGAGCCAGGTGATCCGCATTCGGACTGGCGAAATAGGCAGCGCGGCGCTTTAGACCCTTGAAGGAGATTTGACGATCATGAATTCCCTCATCAAACGTCTTCCCGGCCACGCCGCCGCGCTTGCGCTGGCAATAGTGGCATTCACCCTGCCTGCGGCTGCTGCGGATACAACCCTCAACAGCGGCGATACCGCTTGGATGCTCACCTCGACGGCTCTCGTGCTGATGATGACCGTACCGGGCCTGGCCCTGTTCTATGGCGGCATGGTGCGCAAGAAAAACGTGCTGGCCACCGCCATGCAGAGCTTCGCAATCTGCTGTCTTGTGACGGTGCTGTGGATGATTGTTGGCTATTCGCTGGCCTTCAAGGACGGCGGAAGCGTGAATGCGTATATCGGCGGACTGCAGAGCTTCTTGCTCCGAGGCATGACTGACGGCACTATCATCTCAGGTCAGACGATCCCGGAAACGGTCTTCATGGTCTTCCAGATGACCTTCGCCATCATCACCCCGGCGCTCATTGCCGGTGCTTTCGCGGACCGCATGAAATTCTCGGCCATGCTATGGTTCATGGGTTTGTGGAGTATCATCGTCTACAGCCCGATTTGCCATTGGGTCTGGGGCGGCGGCTTTCTCGGAGGGTTAGGCGTCAAAGACTTCGCCGGCGGTACGGTGGTTCATATCAATGCCGGTATCGCGGGTCTCGTTTGCGCCCTCGTGCTCGGCAAGCGCAACGGCTATGGCACCGACAACATGGCACCGCATAACCTGGTTCTGAGCCTGATCGGCGCTTCCTTACTTTGGGTCGGTTGGTTTGGTTTCAACGCCGGATCAGAGCTTGCAGCCGACGGCACCGCCGGTATGGCCATGGCCGTCACCCAGATCGCCACCGCTACGGCTGCACTCGCCTGGATGTTCTACGAATGGATTGGTCACGGCAAACCGAGTATCCTCGGTATCATCTCGGGTGCCGTTGCCGGCCTTGTCGCAATCACGCCAGCATCCGGCTTCGTCGGCCCGACCGGCGCGCTCATTATCGGTATCGCGGCTGGTGTTATCTGCGCCTGGTCGGCGACCTCGCTGAAGCCGATGTTGGGCTATGACGACTCGCTCGATGCCTTTGGCGTCCATGGTGTCGGCGGATTTGTCGGGGCCATCCTGACAGGCATCTTCATCAGCAAAACCTTCGGCGGCGTTGGTCTTGCCGACGGCGTGTCGATCGGTTCACAGGTCTGGATCCAGTTCCTCGGTACGCTTGCCACCATCATCTGGTCGGGTGTCGCGAGCTTCGTCATCCTCAAGGTGATCGATGCCACCATCGGCCTGCGGGTCACCAAGGAAATTGAAATCGAAGGTCTCGACATCAATCTGCATGGCGAGGTCGTCCAGTAATCACCCCCACGACCCCCTCGCCACGGGGCCCGGTCGGCTTTTAGCCGATCGGGCCCTTTCGGGTCGTGATCATGTCACCACTTAACCGCTCCTTAACCATACACCACGCAGTATAGCCTTAACTAAGTGAAAAGCTTTGCAGCTGGGAGCGGCGGCAGGCGCCGGCAAGCAGACGCTTGTCTTTACCGTCGGCTCCCGGCAGAGGCGTGACTGGTAAGGCCATGGCGCATTCTCATCAGATCGACACTGACGATCAGGCCATACCGGCCGCAGTTCGACGGTTTTTACGCAACCGTTTCATGGAGTTAGCCGGAGCCTCGCTGCTCGCCGCCACTGCTCTATTAGCAGCAAGTCTGGCAAGCTGGAGCATCACTGATCCCTCCCTAAATAATGCTGTCGGCACAGTACCGCGCAACTGGCTCGGCACCGCCGGCGCGATCGTCGCCGATGAACTGACACAGCGGCTCGGTATCGGGGTGCTGGCTGTCGTGGTCATCCCTGTGGTATGGGCCGTAACGCTACTTGCCCACAGCGGCATCTCCCGGCCCCTGCGTCGCTTTCTTGCCTGGCTGACAGCCACTCTCGCGGCGGCCGGGTTCTTTGCACTGATGCCCCATCCCGAAGGCTGGGTCCTTGGATCGGGTTTGGGCGGGACCTTTGGCGACATCCTTGCCCACGCTGCTGTTCCCGCCCTTGCGATTATCTTCAAAGCATTTTTCGCCAAGATCGTCGCAGGAGCATTGTTCCTGCTGGTTGCACTCGTATTCACAGTATCCGCCGCCGGACTTTCAAGCGACGACATTGTCGAACTTTCCGGCAGTTTTGGCGGAGTCGTGCGGGACTTCACGGCCCGCACATTCGGCGCGATAGGTCACCTTTGGTTTACTGTCCACGGCTGGCTTCGACGTCATTTCCAATCCAGGGCACCTCGACGTTCGGCGAAGGTGCGTCGTGCTGTATTGACGCAGGAGTCCACAGTGGACAACGACGGCTGGATTGTGCGGCTGGCTAACAGCTGGCGCCAACCACGGTTCAGCAGTGTACCAAAGCGTCCGGCTCGCGCTACACCCGGCGATATGAAGATCGAGCCGCGCCTGGTGGCCGGGGATGTGATGCGCAGTGACCCGCACGCGCTTGATTTCGCTAAAGATAGTGAGACCTCAACACCTACCGCGCCGGCGCTGCGAGTTGAGCGTAACACCCGACCAATCAAGGCCGGCAAGCGCATTCGCCACGACACATCCCCACCCTTGCCGCTCGAGGCCCGTGAGAGTTACCAACTGCCGCCGCTGACCCTGCTTGCCGAGCCAAGAAAGTCGGCCAATAGAAGCGGACCCAGCGATGACATGCTGGAACAGAATGCCCGGATGCTGGAGGGGGTCCTAGAAGATTTTGGCGTCCGCGGGGAAATCATTCATGTTCGCCCTGGCCCCGTGGTCACGCTTTATGAACTTGAGCCCGCAGCCGGCATCAAGTCGTCGCGGGTGATTGGCCTTGCCGACGACATCGCCCGTTCAATGAGCGCCATTTCGGCCCGCGTGGCTGTGGTACCTGGGCGCAATGTCATTGGCATCGAGCTGCCTAACGCCCATCGCGAGACCGTCTACCTGCGCGAGCTCCTGGCTTCGCAGGCCTATGAAAAGACCAGCCAGTCGCTGGCTCTGGCCCTGGGCAAGAATATTGGCGGAGAGCCGATTTTAGCCGACTTAGCCCGTATGCCGCACCTGCTCATTGCCGGCACCACCGGATCGGGTAAGTCGGTAGGTATCAACACCATGATCCTATCACTGCTCTACAAACTCGAGCCAGAGCGGTGCAAGTTGATCATGATCGACCCCAAGATGCTTGAACTTTCGGTGTATGAGGGCATCCCACACCTCTTGTCGCCCGTCGTCACCGATCCACGCAAAGCTGTTGTCGCGCTAAAGTGGGCGGTGCGCGAGATGGAAGACCGCTACCGCAAGATGTCCAAACTCGGCGTGCGCAATATCGATGGCTACAACTCGCGCACCGAACAGGCATTGAAGAAGGGGGAAGTCGTCACCCGAACCGTGCAGACCGGCTTCGATGCAGAAACCGGTGAGCCGGTGCTCGAGCAGGAGGAAATGGATCTCTCGCCACTGCCCTTCATCGTGGTCATCATTGACGAGATGGCGGATCTGATGATGGTAGCAGGCAAAGAAATCGAAGGGGCTGTTCAGCGCCTTGCCCAGATGGCACGTGCTGCCGGTATACATGTAGTGATGGCCACCCAGCGCCCTTCGGTGGATGTTATTACCGGCACAATCAAAGCCAACTTCCCCACCCGCATTAGCTTTCAGGTGACATCCAAGATCGACAGTCGCACCATTCTTGGCGAGCAGGGTGCCGAACAACTTCTTGGACAGGGTGACATGCTCTACATGGCGGGTGGTGGCCGCATCTCGCGCCTCCATGGCGCTTTCGTCGCAGACGGCGAAGTCGAGAAAGTCGTCGACTTCCTTAAAGCACAAGGTGCGCCACAGTATGTGGAGGCCGTCACCGAGGAGCCAGACGGCGAACCGTATGCGCTTCCTGGCACAGACACGGCCTGCGATGATGGTGGTGGCAACGATCTCTACGATCGCGCTGTGGCCGTCGTTTTGCGCGACAAGAAAGTTTCGACGAGCTATGTCCAGCGCCGCCTCCAGATTGGCTATAATCGTGCCGCAAGCCTCATAGAGCGTATGGAAAACGAAGGTTTGATCTCATCGCCCAACCACGCCGGCAAGCGGGACATCCTAGTGGGCAATCCGGATGCTGGTGATGTTTGAACAGCTCACCTCTCGGCCGCATTGCCGCCCCGAAGTTAGGGCAAGAAACAAACCTACATTGTGAAGGGAACTGTTATGGTGCATCGAATGCGACATTTTCTGCTGACATCAATGCTCGCTGGCAGTCTGGTGCTGGCGGGTTTGCCGGCCGTTGACAATGCCATGGCGACTGCTGCCAATTTCTCACCTGAGCAGATGGCGGCTTTGCAAAGCTTGGGCAGCTATTTCAATACCATCCGCGACATCAAGGGCGAGTTCACTCAAGTAGGCCCACAGGGCAATGTGTCTTCCGGTGTCTTCTATATCTCCAAGCCAGGGCGCATGCGCTTCGAGTACGCTCCACCAAATCCCTTCGTGGTGGTTGCGGATGGAACTTGGGTAACTATCAAAAACAACGCCAAAAACAAAGCCGATCAATATCCACTTTCTGCGACTCCGTTGCGACTGGTCTTGGCTGATCGCGTCGATCTCATGAAGGAAGCCGATATCAAGTCGGTCAACGTGGCCAACGGCCTCACGACTGTGGTTCTTGAGGACAAGGATCGTCTGGTCCCAGGCCAATTGGAGTTGGTTTTCGACAACAAGCACAATACTCTGCAGCAATGGGTCATTGTCGATGGGCAGGGCCGGCGCACCACCATTTCGCTCAACAACATCGAGGCCTCCAACCACCCAGACCCCAAGCTGTTCATCGTCGCGTTGCCCAATACCCGCAAACCCAAATCGTCGCGCTGATGCTTGCCTTATTTGCGTTCACAGGAATTTGTAGGGACTGATATTGAATATCTCTCCCCGCCTGCTTACCTGCATAATAGTGGCTGGTGCTGCCAACTGCCGGTCCATTATCCCCCCGCTCGTGGTCTGGGGCAGCATTGGTACGTGTCGGAATCCCCTCCCGGCATGCGCGTTAAACGCGCAAGGGCGCCCGGCTCCCCCGACCGGGCGCCCTTCTATTTTAGCCCAATCGCGTTTCGCTGCCATTGACCATGAGGTGGTCCCGGTTTCTGAGACAAGGGCATAAGGTGGATCGAACGATGAGAAGGACGATCTACGATGAAGACACGCAGAAGATTCTCGGGCGAGTTCAAGGCCAAGGTTGCACTTGAGGCGATCCGTGGCGAGCGGACGATTTCGGAACTAGCCACGAAGCACCAGCTACGCCCGAACCAGATCACGCAATGGAAACGGCAGGCCATCGACAGGCTAGCCAAGGTGTTCGACGACAAGGCCTGTGATGCGCAGGTAGCCCGCGAAGCCGAGATGACCAAGCTGCACGCCAAGATTGGCCAACTCGTCGTCAAGCAGGATTTTTTGGCCAAGGCCTTCGATCGCTGAGCCTGGATCGGAGGACGATCATGATCGACCCCGATCACCCTCGGTTCTCGATCCGCCGCCAGTGCGGACTGGTCTCGATCTCGCGGGCATCGTTCTATCGTCAGCCCGCCGCAGAGACGCCCGAGAACCTCGAGCTGATGCGCAACATCGATGAGGCCTTCATGGAGACGCCCTGGTACGGCTCGCG
>CAZMSA010000079.1:0-16171 GCA_964568825.1 uncultured Rhizobiaceae bacterium
CATGATCGACCATGCCCATTCCATCGTCATCGGCGAGACGGCGGTGGTGGAGGACGATGTGTCGATGCTGCATTCGGTGACGCTGGGCGGCACCGGCAAGGCCGATGGCGACCGTCATCCCAAGGTGCGCCACGGGGTGCTGCTGGGGGCCGGCGCCAAGGTGCTGGGCAATATCGAGATCGGCCATTGCTCGCGTGTGGCGGCCGGCTCGGTGGTCCTGCACGATGTGCCGGCCAACCGCACGGTGGCCGGGGTCCCGGCGAAGATCATTGGCTATGCCGGCTGCTCGGAACCGTCCCGCACAATGGACCAGCAGTTCGACGACGACATCGAACCGGTCCTTTGAAGTCGGGCACTCGCGCCTATATAGGGGTTGTATCGGTTGACCGGCACGGGCTAAACGGGTCGCGACGCCGGGGTGTTCTGCACCCTCATTCATGACCCAAGCGGAGGCCTTGCCAGTGACGCCGGACGAACTCATCAAGCTCACCAATTTCCTGCGCAAGCAGTTCCAGAACACCAATATCGTGGTGAAGAAGCGGCCGCAGAAGACCGATTCGGCCGAAGTCTACATCGCCGAGGAGTTCATCGGCGTCATCTTCCGCGACGATGAGGACGGCGATTTGTCCTACAATTTCCAGATGGCCATTCTCGACTTCGATCTGGAATAGCAAAGGCCCGAGAGGCCGCCGCAACCGCAGCCCTTTGGCGGCGTCATTGCTCGATGCGCACGCTGTCGGGCAGCGAGGATGTGATGACGATGCAATGGCTCTTGCCCGGCGCATCGCCGATCATCTGGCAAAGGCCCTTCACCATGGCCCCGAACCGGTAGCATCGGGCCTCGACTTGCGGATCGGCCATGTAGCGGCAGAAGTCCCACAAGGCGGCGTGGCCCTGAGCGTTGTCGAGGGCCTCTTCGCACTTGACCGCCTTGTCGTGCGGCGTCGCCAGCGGACACCACCTCTTCCACATCACGTAGCACCGCGCCTGCCCCTTGGCATCGCTGATCGCCTGACAGACATTGCGGATCCTGGGTGCCTTGTCGGTGGCGTCGTTGAGCCCGACCCGGTTGTCTTCGCTCTTCAGCGTTCCTTGCATGGGATCTTTCACCCACCTGTCCAGCAGACGCAACAGGCGCTGTGAATTGCCGAGCCGAGTTTTCTCCTCCTCTTGTCCCTTCAGCAATGCTTGTTTGATGTTCTTGTCCGCTGCCTTGGCGATCAGCTCGTCGAGCCGCTTCAGGTCCTTTTCTTCCAGCATGGCTTCTCGCTTCACCCGCGTCTTAAAGCCCTCAAGCACACGCGTTCGCTCCGCTCGCGCCTTCACGTCTTGCAGCTTCCTCAAGAGACTGCGGATCACGTGCGGCCTGAAGATGGCGTTCACAAAAATGTCAACTGAAAAGCCCGAGGAATATCCCTCGATGACCGTGTGCCACGGCTGGTCGTGGAAAAAGGCATACAGGTTTTTTTCGTTCGCGTCCTTGCTCAGCGCCTTCAGATCTGCCGTGGACATTTCGGTCAGGTCCTTTGGGTTCAGGACCTTGATTGCCGGGGCGTGTGATGGCTGCGGCTGTTGGCCGGTGCCTTGTGCAAATGCCGGTGACGGCCACATCTGCGGTCCACTCACGCACATGAATGAAAGGGCCAGGCCGACTATGGCGGCAGCGCGGCAGGCTTTCGGTCGCGATCTGTGCAGCAACATGGCAAGCCTTCGGTGCGGACTCTCTTGCCGTAGTAATTTCTCCTTGCCCCAGCGGCAACCGGATTGAAACATGCTGCGGAAAGCGACGCAAGGGATCGCCACTTTCGTCGTTGCGGGATCGGGGCGCGATCCTGGCCGTTGCTGCCTTCAGTCACTTGGCCGGGGGCGGGCGGTAGTATTCCAGCAACAAGGCGCGGGCCAGCGCGTC
The DNA here is from genome assembly GCA_964568825.1 of uncultured Rhizobiaceae bacterium. Taxonomy (GTDB): domain Bacteria; phylum Pseudomonadota; class Alphaproteobacteria; order Rhizobiales; family Aestuariivirgaceae; genus CAVVDT01. Next base: position 1,910 of record CAZMSA010000079.1, read on the forward strand.
GATGCGGCGCCACTGCGCCAGATGCGGCTTGGCAAAGCGGTAGCGCATGGTGATGGCGTCCGACACCGGCACCCGCGCTTCGCACAGGATCGGCCCCAGACTCGATGGCTTCAGGTCGCAGCGCAACATCGCCGGCTGGTTCGGATCGGTTGAAACGAACAGTTCCAGGTCGGCATAGGGCGAGCCAGCGGCAAATTCGTAGCGTTTGAGTCCGTCGGGGCCGGGCGTTGGCGGGCCGGCGAAATACACCTTGTATATCTTGTGAAACCGCTCGACCGGGTCGATGAGTTTGCCGCGCGGTTCGAAGGTGAGGATGATCCAGTCCGCCAGGTCGCGGGCTTCGTCGGGACTGGCCGGCAGCCGCGATACATCATAGGGCCATGGCACCTGCAGGTCGACCTGTTGCACCGAGCCGAGGGTGCGCCGCTTGATGCGTGCCACGATGCCGTAGGGCACCACCAGTTCGCCCTCGTCGAGGGCAATGTGCACCTGCTGGTATCCGCTGCGGCGACCGTTGTGCGTCGGCAGCAGCAATTCCGGGGAGGGGAAGAAGTAGAAGGCCAAGATGCCGCTGGCGAGGACGACAAGTACCGACAGCGTCATGATCAGCGGTATGAGCAGGGAACTCTGGCGTACGCGTCCCTGGGTGAACGATGTCGGTCGCTGGCGCATGACGGGTCGGGGGTCTCCTCGGGTTCGGTGGTATGGTGCTTGCACGGGCTTGGGCTGGAGCAATCCAGATCGGGACATGCCATGTCAATGCTCAACCTGTTCTTCGTTGTCGCAACCGGGCTGGTCGCGGCCGGCCTGGCGCACAGTGCCTGGGCTGTGGCGACCGGCGAGGTGCTGCGGCCACGGGTGCTGGAGATCCGCGATTGCCTGATGCCGGTCAGGGCGCTGGCACTGGTTTTCGGCCTGCCCATCCTGCTGGCGGCGCTGGCGCGGCGGTTGGCGGGCGCCGCCGCAGGGGGCTTTGTGCTCGGCGGGCTCGCCGTGGGGGGTGCGGCTGTCTGGTGCTTCGTGCAGGGCGTTGTTATTGTAACGGGCGCTGCGAGGCTTGCCGCTCTCGTGGGCTGATCGAGGCGCCGTAGCGAGGGGGACAGCATGGCCATTTATGCACTGGACGGCGTGCGACCGGAATTGCCGGATGGCGAAGACTTCTGGATCGCTCCGAGCGCCAGCCTGATCGGCAGGGTGCGGCTGGCCCGCCACACCAGCGTGTGGTTCGGCGCTGTGCTGCGCGGCGACAACGAGCTCATCGATGTGGGCGAGAACACCAACATCCAGGACGGCGCGGTGCTGCATACCGATCCGGGCTTTCCGCTCACCATCGGGGCCAATGTGACGGTCGGCCATCAGGCCGTGCTGCACGGCTGCAGCATCGAGGCGACGGTGCTGATCGGCATGGGCGCAACCGTCATGAACGGGGCGGCGGTCGGCCATCACTCGGTGATCGGGGCGCGGACGCTGATCCCCGAAGGCAAGGTCATTCCGCCGCATTCGCTGGTGGTGGGGGTTCCCGGACGGGTGGTGCGCATCCTCGCCGATAAGGATGTGGCGATGCTTGACGAGGCGGCGCGGGTCTATGTGAGGAAGATCCCGCGCTACAGGCGTGGTTTCGAGCAGATCGGTTGAACAAGACTGGAAAAAAGGTGGAGCCGGCCCTGGGTGGGAACAGGGCCGGCTCCGAATGACCCGGTCTGGGGGGATGGGGGGGACGCCGACCGGGTCACAGACAAATTGTTGGTTGTGGCGGGTTCAATTGCCGCCGGCGATGGTTCCCTTGCCGCGAATGGAACTGTTGGTGAGGGCCAGCCAGCGCTTGGGATCGGACTGCGACTGGCGCTTCAGGTACTGGTAGTGGGTATCGCTCCAGCGCAGGATTTGATTGCGGCGATTGTCGAGGATGTAGTCGCCGGCGCTGGTGTGGGCCATCAGCACTGCATGGCCTTCGCCGGCCTCATCGAGAACCACCGTCATCAAAAGGGTCTCCGACGGGAAGCCGAAGCCCTCCAGATAGCGCTGCTTGAGCAACGCGTAGTCTTCGCAATCGCCCGCCGTGACCGGATAGGTCCAGTACTCGGGCTTGTGATATTGTTGCAGGTCGCTTTCCGGCTTGATGGTGGTGTTCACGTAGGTGTTCACCTGCTTGAGCAGATCGAAGCGTTCCGGGGTCAGTTCGATGACCGCGGCATGGCCACCGAGATTGGTGCACTCGCTCGGGTTGCGGGCGCAGAAGTCCACATAACCCATCGGCGGCAAGGTCGGCCCGTATGCTGGGGCGAATACCCGTTCGCCCATTGAATTGAAGTTATTGTCGCCAGCGATTTCTTGCGCGGCCCCCGCCGTTCCTGTCATTAAGACAGTAAACAGCAATGCTAGGATCTTCCCATTCATTGTCAGACGCCCCATACCCTTATATTTGTTGGGATGGAGACTAACCTGGCGAACTTGAAATCCAGCTAAGGGACTGGCGAAGATTTGAACTAAAGCCCGGAAAAATCATTAATCATGAAGAGTTGGTTGCCAGCGCCGGCGATGCTGCCGGCACATGCAAAACCGCCCCGCGGGTGAGCCTCGCGGGGCGGTTCAGGCCAATAGATGAAAGAAAGGGATCAGCGCGCGACTTCGTCGGCCAGTGCGGGGCGCTCGAGCTGGCGGGTGAATTCGATGGCAAAGCCGTTGTCGAGATAGCGGACCACGCGGCCGCGCATCTTGCCGAGCAGCAGATAGGTGCCCATGGCCGGCATCACCTCGATCTTGACGGCGGCGCCGCTCAAGGAGATGTCGATCACCTCGCAGGCATAGACGCGGCCGTCGGGCATGGTGATGTGGGACTTGGAGTCCTTGGGTTCGTAACGCGCATGGCGGCGCTGGTCGGGGGCGCCTTCGGCCTTTTCGGCCACCCATTTCAAGCGCTGCTCGAGGCGCTCGCGACGCGAGTCGTTGAGCACGAAATTTACCTTGAATCCGCCTTCGACGCCTTCGCCTGCGGTTGCCTCGAAACGTCCCAGCTCATCGATATAGGCGACCAACTTGGTGCCGGGGGTGGGAGCCGAGGAGGTGGCGAACACGGCGCCGTCAAGCGCAATGTGGGTGACTTGGCAGGCTTGCTCGCTCATGTCGGGAAGCATGAAGCGGCCGAACAGGATCGATGCCGGCGGATTGCGGCTTTCGTGCTGATTGGTGGTGGGCACTGGCGCGGATGCGAACATCGGTCCTCACGTCTTGAATTCGACTGTTCGACCTCCTCCCCGAGGCCATGGCCGCGGTGGCGCGCGGACAATCATGAAATTCTTACGTGATTGCTGTAAAAGAGGAGTTAACCGCTAGGGCCTGTCCACAGGCCCTAGCCGGTTCACTCGCTCGCCAGCCCGCCGTTGATGACGCGGAGAAAGCCCCGGGGGCGGCCTTGCGGCAGCAGCGTACGTGTTTCGGCGTCGGGCAATGGTTCGGTCCAGATGACCCTGAGGGAGGACAGCGCGAAGCTCATAAGCGGGCTCTCGCCCGACCATGCCGGTTCACGAAACGGCATCAAACAGGCCAGCACCTGGGGTTCGCGGCGGCCGTCCTTGGCGACCGGAAGGGCCAGCACCTCGATGCCGACCTCATCGCCATCCAGCGAGCGGGCGACGAAGCGGGCAACGAAAGGCTGATGGGCAGTCACCACGCCAGTGAGTGCCTTCATCAGGCAGTCGCGATTATTGGAGCGCCAGTTCTCCGTGACCTCGCGGCCGGTCAGTTCCCGGCCCCACAGGCGGCAGATGCCGGTTCCGGCCAGCCGCCACAGAAAGCTGTGGTTGCCGGGCGCCGGCTCCAGCAGCGCCAGCCACGGCACGATGCGGGTGATGTCCTTCAGATCGATGGCGCTGCGGGGCGCCGCGCTGGCCTCGCCGCGAATGCGTTCCCAATAGCAAAAAAGCTGGCGTGAGCCGGGATGCATGACCTCGGCCGGAACGGTGATATCGGAGCGGCTATCGTTGCTTGTGGCCATGATGTTCCTGATGCAATCGGGTTTGATGTGTGCCAATGCTGCACGTGCTAAGCGGTTAGCCTGCACAAGGCATGCCAGTTGGCGGGCGCAGTTCGGGAGACAGGACGAGTGACATCAAGGTTCAACGGCCACGGCGCGGGCGGCGAGGAAATGCGTCGCAATCCCCCGATATTCAACGCGCCGACGGTGGTTCTGGCGCTGATCGCGGTGTTCATCGCCGTTCAGGTGCTGCTCGAGGTGGTGAGCCCGGCTCTCAAAAATCAAATCTTCCTGACGCTGGCCTTCATTCCGCTGCGCTATGTGGCGCATTCGGCCCAATACGGGACAATTCCGGGCGGGCAGGGAGCCGCGGTGTGGACCTTCGTCACCCATGCGCTGGTGCACGGCGGGTGGCTGCATCTGGGGATCAACTCGGTGTGGATGCTGGCTTTCGGGTCGGTGCTGGCGCGCCGGCTGGGCACCTGGCGGTTCCTGGTTTTCTCAAGTCTTGCAGCGGCATGCGGGGCGGCGGTCTTCCTTTTGCTCAACTGGGGCCAGCTTGCCGTGATGATCGGGGCCTCGGGCGCCATTTCAGGACAGATGGCAGGCTCCGTGCGGCTCATTTTCGCGCTGCCCGGCGGCTTGCGCGGCATCGGGACCGGCGATCTGTCGCTGGTGCGCCCGCTCACCCTGGCGGAGACATTCACCAACCGTGGGGCGCTGATCTTCCTTGGCGTGTGGCTGCTGGCGGCGCTGGGCACCGGCTGGTTCAACATCAATCCGGGGGCCCCGCATCAGGCCATCGCATGGGAAGCCCATTTGGGCGGCTTCATCGCCGGGCTGTTCCTGTTCGGGCTGCTCGACCGTCGCCCGCCACGTCCTTAGATCAGCATGCAATTGGGTGGAATCACCCAATTGCATAAAAGCTGATCGATTCCAAAATGTTGAGCATGATGTTATCCGAAAAGTGGTTTCCACTTTTCGGCATCATGCTCTAGGGCGCATGTGGGCAAACGGCACGGATTGCGCTACACTGACCTTGCGTAAAACTGCGGAGAAGTGGAGCCCCTACATGACCGTTGCCACAATTCTCAAGACCAAGGGTGGCGATGTCGTTTCGGCCCAGCCGGGTACGATGATTGCCGACATCGCAAGACTGCTCAGCGAGCATCGCATCGGCGCGGTGCCGGTGGTGGATGCGAAAGGGCGCCTGCTCGGCATTGTATCGGAGCGCGACGTGGTGCGCGCGATCGCCAAGTCGGGTGCGGTGGCGCTCGATACGCCGGTTGAAGACGTGATGACCCGCAAGGTGGTGGTGTGCCAGCCCGACGACAGCATCTACGAGATCATGGGTGTCATGACTGACAAGCGCATCCGGCATTTGCCGGTGGTCGTCAATAGCCGGCTCCAGGGGGTCATTTCCATCGGCGATGTCGTGAAATTCCGCATCGCCGAGGTGGAATTCGAAGCCGAGGAAATGAAGCGCTACATCGCCGGCTGAGGTATCGGCCTCAGCGATTGCCGACCCGGTCGAGGTGCATCAGCGCCATCTCGATCTCGGGAAGGGCGCGCTCGGCGGCTTCGCGGCCCGCATCGATGGCGTCTTGCGCCTTGTCGAAGTCGAACAGGCCGATGGTCGGCGTGCGCGGCATGATGTTGATGTCGGGCGGGTCGCCGGCCAGGCGCGAGCGGGCCAGGCGGTCCTGGGAAATGTTGAAAGCCGCGACCAGCACCGTTGTCAGGCCGGGATTGTCGCCGCCGCCGATCATCGCGCGCAGAGCCGATGAACGATTGCTGGCGGTGGTGTCGGGCATCGAATTGACCAGCTTGTCGGGTTCCTGGATCACGGTGCCGCCGAAGATGTCTGAATTGAGATTGACGGCGATTACCAGCCGCGCCCCCAGCGCCCGGCAGGGCGAGACGGGTATGGGATTGACCACGGCGCCGTCGATCAGCCACTGGTGGCCGACCTTGACCGGCCGGAAGACGCCGGGCAGGGCATAGGAAGCCCGGATCGCCGCCGCCAGGGGGCCGTGCCTGAGCCATATCTCGTGGCCGGTCAGCAGTTCGGTGGCGATGCAGATGAACGGCAGCTTGAGGTCGGCAAAGCTCATGTCGGAGAGGTGCTCGGTGAGCATGCCCGACAGCCGGTCGCCGGAAATGAGCCCCGAGCCCGACCACGAGAAATCCAGAAACGAGAATATTCGCCGCTTGGTCAGGCGGGTGGCGAATTCCTTCAATTCGGCGAGCTTGCCGGCGGCATGGCAGCCACCGACCAGGGCGCCGATGGAAGTGCCAGCCACCACGCGGGGGTGGATGCCGGCTTCGACGAGGCGTTCGATGACCCCGATATGCGACCAGCCGCGCGCTGCACCTGCACCCAACGCCAGACCGATGACCGACCCGCTCGCATGCTCGCTCGGCGCGTCGCTGTCATCTGCCTCACCCGCCGTGAAGCCATTGGTGCCCATGTCGGCCATAGTCGATCCTTCAGCTACAAGCCTGCACCAAAACTCTAAAACTTGGGTAAAATCAGGCCGTATCGCCGCCGCGACCATAGACCTCTGCCGGATCGAACAGCAATTCGGCGTCGGTCGGTATGAGGTGCCAGGCGTCCTTGTTACCCGTCACCTTACGGTAGAAGCACGAGCGCCGGCCGGTATGGCAGGCAGCACCCCGGCCCTCAGGCGTCACCTGCAGCAGGATTACATCCTGATCGCAATCGGTGAGGACGGCCTCGATCTTCAAGCCTTCGCCCGATGTCTCGCCCTTCTTCCACAGGCGCTGGCGGGAGCGCGAATAAAAATGCGCCATCCCCGTCTCCAGTGTGGTGCTGAGGGCTTCGGCGTTCATCCACGCGAACATCAGCACCTTGCCGCTTGCAGCATCGCTGGCGATGGCCGGAATCAGCCCGTCGGCATCGAATTTCGGGGCAAATTCCGCGGTTTCCTCGAGATCGGCAAGGCCGGCTCGGGAGGCAAACCGGGGGGCTTCGGGCATCGTCTACAGCGAAAAGCCGCCGGAGGGCGCGCGCACCAGATCCATGAAGCGGGCCTGCAAGGCCGGGCTCGCCCGGAACTCGCCCACGAACTGGGAGGTGATGGTGGCGACGTTGCGCTTGTTGACGCCGCGCAGCGACATGCACTGGTGCACCGCCTCGATCATCACCGCCACGCCGCGCGGCTGCAGTTTCATGTCGATGGCATGGGCGATCTGGGCGGTCATGGTCTCCTGGGTCTGCAGGCGGCGGGCAAAGATCTCCACCACCCGGGCGAGCTTGGAGATGCCGACCACATGGTCGCTCGGCAGGTAGGCCACGTGGGCGCGGCCGATGAACGGCACCATGTGGTGCTCGCAATGGGAATTGAACTCGATGTCGCGCAGCATCACCATGTCGTCATAGCCGGCCACGTCCTCGAAGGTCCGCGACAAGGCTTCCAGCGGGCAATCCTGGTAGCCGGAGAAGAACTCGCCATAGGCTTTCACCACCCGCTTGGGGGTATCGATCAGGCCCTCGCGGTCGGGATCGTCGCCGGCCCAGGCGATGAGGGTGCGCACGGCGGCTTCGGCCTCCTCGCGCGACGGGCGCGGCAGGTCGGGGCCGCGGCCCACATGCGGCTTCAAGGGCTTCAGTTTCTTGACGACTGCGTCCATGGCCCGGACAGTTCCTTCCTTGTTCATGGCGCCTTTGACCTTTTCCGTTCAGCTCGGCAAGCCGGTTGCACCCCTGGGGGATGCTCACCACATAGCATGGCGCAGCTTCTAACTCAAAGCAGGCCCTGACATAATGTGCTGACACGTCACGTCAAGGTTCGCCAGCGACGCGAGAGCTTGCCTCTTCGCAGGCGCGCCCGTCGAAGGCTATAAGGTGGTCATGCTGAACGATATCTACAACCAGAAGATTCTCGGCTTTGCCGCCGACATTGCGCGCCACCACCGGCTCGACAATCCTGACGGCACGGCGGTGGCGATCTCCAAGCTGTGCGGCTCCAAGGTCACCGTCGATGTCAAGCTGGACGGCGACAAGGTGAGCGACTTCGGCCACGAGGTGAAGGCCTGCGCCCTCGGCCAGGCCTCGTCGTCCATCATGGCGCGGCATGTGATCGGCTCAAGCGTCGAGGAACTGCGCGCTCTCAGGGCGCAGATGTACAAGATGCTGAAAGAGGGCGGCCCCGCCCCCACCGGCAAGTGGGCCGATCTGGCGGCGCTCGAACCGGTGCGCGACTTCAAGGCCCGCCATGCCTCGACGCTCCTGACCTTCGATGCCACGGTGGCGGCCATCGACAAGGCGCTGGAAGCGCGGGCGGAGACTGGCGAGGTTAAGCCGGTTCCTGCTGCGTGATGCAGTGAATGCCGCCGCCGCCCGAGGCGAGCACCGAAATATCCACCGACACCACGCGATGATCGGGAAAGGCCGCCTCGACCGCTGCCTTGGCCTCGGCATCGCCGTCACCGCCCAGCGCCGGCATGACGATGCCGCCATTGGCGATGTAGAAGTTGATGTAGGAGGTCGAGTAGCTGAAATTGGCGGTGGCTTTGGCCTCGCGGCGTTTGCCCTCGCGCATGAAGCACAGTTCGATCTTGCGGCCCCTGGCATCGGTGAGGCCTTCTAGCGCCGCGCGGTTGCGGGCGGTGACGTCGAAATACTTGCCGCTGCGATCGGCGCTTTCCTCGAACAGCACCTTTCCGGCGCCCGCAAAGCAGGCAATGCCGTCGACGTGGCCGTTGGTGCCGGTCTCGTAAGGGTCGCCGGGCAGCCAGATGACCTTCTCGATGCCGAGGGTGCGGGCGAACTCGGCCTCCACCTTTTGCTTCGAGATGCCGGGATTGCGGTTGGCGTTGAGGACGCAGGTCTCGGTGGTAAGCATGGTTCCCTCGCCATCGACGCTCATGCCGCCGCCCTCGAACGCGAGCGCCGAATGGACGGGCGCGGCGTCGAGCGATGCGAGGATTTGCGGGGCGATGCGGGCGTCGCGCTGAAATTCCGGCGTCTTGCCGCCCCAGGCGTTGAAGCGCCAGCACACCCCGGCTTTGGCGCCGTCTGGCGTCTTGACGAAGGAGGGGCCCGCATCGCGCAGCCAGCTGTCCTCGATGGGCATCTCCACGAGGTCGATGTCGGCACCGAGCACATCGCGGGCCGCCTTCATGGCACTCGGGTCGACAACCATCGAAACCGGCTCGAAGTCGCGAATGGCGTGGGCGACCGCGGCATAGTCGGCCTGCACCGCCTTCAGGGCATGCACCCACAGGTCGGGGCGATACGGCCAGGCCATCCAGCAGCGGGCATGCGGTTCCCATTCGGCGGGCATACGGTTCAGATGCGGCATCGAGGCTTCTCCTTGACAATGCCTGCCCTGATAGCAGACTTGAGCGAAAGGAGTAACGCCCATGCCCCGCACCCTGGTTGCCGCTGCCTTGCAGACCCATCATGGCTGGGACGAGGCCGATACCGTCGGCCGCGTCGTCGCCATGGCCGAGGAGGCCGCCCGAGGGGGGGCGCAACTGATCCTGCCGTCGGAACTGTTCGCGGCGCCGTATTTCTGCAAAGCCCGCAACGATCGCTATTTCAAGCTGGCGAGGCCGGCCGACGGGCATCCGCTGATCGCCCGGTTCCAGAAGCTGGCGAAGGCGCACCAGGTCGTCATCCCGTGCTCGTTCTACGAGCGGGGCGAGGACGGCCTCTACAATTCGGTGGCGGTGATCGACGCCGACGGTGAGGTTCTGGGCATCTATCGCAAGACCCACATTCCCGATTTTCCCGGCTATATCGAGACCCACTATTTCAAGGGCGGCGGGCAGGGCGCCAAGGTGTGGAACACCAGATACTGCAAGCTGGGGGTGGGCATCTGCTGGGACCAGTGGTTCCCGGAACTGGCACGCATGATGGTGCTGGCGGGCGCCGAGGTGCTGTGCTATCCGACCGCCATCGGCTCCGAGCCTGAGCATCCCGAATGGGACACCGCCGAGCAGTGGCAATGCGCCATGCGCGGCCATTCAGCCAGCAACATCGTGCCGGTGGTGGCCGCCAACCGCACCGGGCTCGAGACCGACGATGGTCTCACCATCGACTTTTACGGCTCGTCGTTCATCTGCGACCAGCGCGCCCACATGCTGAAGGTGGCGCCGCGCAGCGAAGACGCCATCGTCATGGCCGAACTGGACCTCGACCAGGCCCGCCACGACCGCACCATCTGGGGCACCTTCCAGACCCGCCGTCCCGACGTTTACGCCCCGCTGGTCGAAACCCCCACCGGCCGCCCGCCGGATGCCGTGCCGGGTGTGGGGCCGGGCGAATAGCCGTTTCAGTTCAAAAGCTTAAACGCGACGGTTGAGAGTTTGAGTCGGGCTTGCTGCCGCCCCCACAACACGTCATCCCGCGACTTGATCCCGGGATCCATCCCGCCAAGGCTGGCACGCGCTGCGACGCATGCGGCATGGACCCCGGCCTTCGCCGGGGTGACGGCATGGTATTGCGGGACGCCAGCCGCCCAACCCGGCCTTGTCAGTCCCCCACCTGCGGGAAACGCGACAGCCGGTCGCGCTCCGTCACCCCCTGGCGGTTGCGGGTGTACTGCTCGGAGGCATCGCGCAGCGGCTGGAAATCCCACGGGTAATACTTGCCGCTCGACAAGGCCTTGAACAGCATCAGCCGTGATTGCTGGCTGGTCATCACGTCGCTAGTTAGGCGCCCCACATCATAACGCGCGGCGATGCTGGCGCGGAAGTCCGCCACCCTTGCGCCATGGGCCGGGGCGGTGGCGAGGTTTACCTGTTCCAGCGGGTCGGCATCGATATCGAAGAGCAGGTCGGGGTCGCCGGCGCAGTGGATGAACTTCCACTTGCCGGTGCGGATCATGAACATCGGCGCCACCACCCCTTCAGCCAGGTATTCGCCGTGAATGGTGCGCTCGGGATTATCGGCTCCGGTCAACAGCGGCAACAGGCTTTCACCGTCCAGCGGCCCGACCATTTCCGCCGCCGCGCCGGCACGGGCGAGGTCGACGAGGGTGGGGGCGATATCCGACAAGGAGGCGGGCGCCTTGCGCCTTGCGGGCCCAAACCGCCTGGGGCTGGAGATGATGATCGGCACCCGGGCGGGATGTTCCAGGTAGCTCATCTTGTACCACAAGCCGCGCTCGCCGAGGAAATCGCCGTGGTCGGAGATGACCGCCACGGCGCAGTCGTCCATCATGCCGGTATCTTCCAGTGCGGCGATAACTTGAGCGAATTTCGAGTCGATATAGGAAATGGCGGCGTAATAGCCGTGGCGCGAGTTGCGAACGTCGTCGGGACGAATGTCATAATCGCCGATGGCCGAAGCCTGATAAAGGCGCTGGCTGTGCGGGTCGAGGTCATCGAAAGGGACGGGCGGCAAGGCCGGCATGTCGATGTCGGCATCGCTGTAGAGGTCCCAGAATTCCGGTCGCGAGACATAAGGGTCGTGGGGGTGGGAGAACGAGGCCACCAGGCACAGCGGGGCATCGGCCTCATAGCGCGCATGGTCGTAGATGCGTCTGACGGCGTGGAAGGCCACCTCGTCGTCATATTCGAGCTGATTGTTGATCGAGGCAGGCCCGGCTTCCTTCACCGACGACATGTTGTGGTACCACCAGTCAATGCGCTCCTGCTTGAGGCGCCAGTCTGGCGTCCAGCCGAAATCGGCGGGGTAGATGTCGGTGGTGAGGCGTTCCTCGAAACCGTGCAGTTGGTCGGGGCCGACGAAATGCATCTTTCCCGACAGCACCGTGCGATAGCCCTCCTGGCGCAAATAATGCGCGAAGGTGGGGACAGCAGAGGGAAATTCCGCGGCGTTGTCGTAGACGCCGGTGCGCGAGGGAAGCCGGCCCGACATGAAGATGGCGCGCGCCGGGGCGCACAAGGGGCTGGGCGAATAGCCCCGCTCGAATACCACGCCAGAGGCCGCCAGCTTGTCGATGGCTGGTGTCTTCACCACCTTATGGCCATAGGATTTGAGGAACGGCGCGGAAAGCTGGTCGGCCATGAGAACGATGATATGCGGCTTGGCGGCAGGCATGGGCGGTGGTTCCTTCAGTAAGCGGCGCGGCGCCCGGCGACCATAGACGTTCGCCACGAGACCGTGATGGATGAAATGCGACGCGATGAAGGAACTGAGCGAATGACGCCGCCGGGCGTGGCGCAGCGCATCGCTATGGGCATCATCCGCTTCTACCAGCTCACCGCGTCATCGATCGCCGGGCGCGGGTGCCGCTATGCGCCCACTTGCTCGGAATACGCGGCCGAGGCGATTGCCCGGCATGGGGTGTGGAACGGCTTCTGGCTGGGGCTCTTCCGGGTGGCGCGCTGCCATCCCTTGGGCGGATCGGGTTACGACCCGGTGCCCAACCGCATCGGCCGGCACGGCTTTAAGGTGTGGCGGCTGATCGCCGATGCGCGACAGGAAAGAGGCCGGGAATGACCCCGGCCTCGCTCCATGATCGGTGCTGTCGTCAATTGCGGGCGGGTGGCGCCTGAGCCTTGCCGCCGGCCCGCTTCGGCTACCACAGGAGAGAGCCGAAATTCCAGGTCACGGCGGCTCGCACCAGGTGCAGGTCCTTCATTTTCAGGCCGACGATGCACGTCGGCGTGCAGGTGGATACTGAGAGATCGTACTTGCGCTTGTTGAAGGTGCCGTAGAGATATTCGAGGCGGGCGTGCAGGCTGGGCGTGAAGGCATGCTCGATGCCGGCGCCAACCACCCAGCCGGTGTGTATGTCGCTGTCCTTGGCGTAGATCGAGGAGGGTCCGACCAGGCCGGACATGGTGCCCGACACCCAGCCGACACCGCCGGTGGCATAGAACAGGGTATCGCCATCGAGCCAACCGATGCGGCCGCGCAAGCTTCTGAAATCGTCAGCGCGATAGCTGACGGCATCGAGGACATTGTGAGCGGTGCTGCCGCCCCACATGAAATCGCCTTCACCGCCGATCACCAGGTTGTTGTTGAACTGGTAGGTCCAGCCGCCCAGCACACCGCCCATCACGTTGCAACCGTTCAGTTCCGGATCGGGACCGATCGAAGGGATGTAGATCATCTGGAAGCAGCCGATGCCAACCGTGCCGCCGATATAGAGCTGGGTCCAGTCGTTGCGCAGCTGCGGCGGCGGCGGGGGCGGCGGCAGATCGGCGGCGAGGACGCTCAGCGGGCCGCCAAGCAACATGGCGACGAAGGCGGCTGCAGCGAGGCGGTAAGAGAATTTCGACATGGCAATCGTCCTGACGGTTCGAGTTAGCGGCTGGGAGCGATTGTTAGGGCGTTAAGGTTAATGTTCGGTTATGAGCGAGCGGCCCGATTTCACCTTTCGCTTCATGTCGCGCTTGACGGTGAGGGGCGAATGCGGGCAAAAGCCCGGAGCTGTGGCGGGAAGCGACGATGGCCCGCCCACATGACCGCTTACCTGCATTGGTTGGCAGCGAGTGAGCAGGAGGAAAATGATGATCAATCTGACATTTCCCGATGGTTCGGTGCGCCAGTACGAGGCCGGCATCACGGGACGCGAACTGGCCGGCTCGATTGCCAAGTCGCTGGAAAAAAAGGCCGTGGCGCTCAGCCTGAACGGGAATTTGCGCGACCTCGGCGATCCCATTTCGGAAGACGGTAAGGTGCGCATCGTCACCCGCGAGGACGCCGATGCGCTGGAACTCATCCGCCACGATGCCGCCCATGTCATGGCGGAAGCCGTGCAGGACCTGTTCCCCGGCACCCAGGTCACCATCGGCCCGGTGATCGAGAACGGCTTCTTCTACGATTTCGCCCGCAACGAGCCGTTCACGCCGGAAGATCTGCCGGTGATCGAGAAAAAGATGCGCGAGATCATCGCCCGCGACAAGCCTTTCACCAAGGAGGTGTGGTCGCGCGAGGAGGCAAAGGCGGTGTTCGCTGAAAAGGGCGAGGCCTTCAAGGTGGAACTGGTCGATGCCATCCCCGAGGACCAGACCATCAAGATCTACCGGCAAGGCGACTGGTTCGATCTGTGCCGCGGCCCGCACATGCCTTCGACGGGCAAGATCGGCACCGCCTTCAAGCTGATGAAGGTGGCGGGCGCCTACTGGCGCGGCGATTCACGCAATCCCATGCTGACCCGCATCTACGGCACGGCGTGGGCCAGCCAGGCGGATCTCGAAGGCTATCTGCACGCCCTGGAAGAGGCCGAACGGCGCGACCACAGGAAGCTGGGGCGCGAGATGGACCTGTTCCATTTCCAGGAGGAGGGCCCCGGCACCGTCTTCTGGCATCCCAACGGCTGGACCATGTTCCAGGCCCTCATTTC